>CAVQWA010000073.1:0-16759 GCA_963717315.1 uncultured Gemmatimonadales bacterium | reverse complement strand
ACCGGATCCGGAACGGGGACACCCGGGTGTTCGCCGGCGAGAAGTGGGAACCGTCCTCCTGGCCGTCCAGCACCCAGGGCTACGGCTTCCTCGAGGCGCCCCGCGGCGCGCTGGGCCACTGGGTCCAGATCGCCGACGGGAAGATCAGCCGCTACCAGGCGGTGGTCCCCACCACCTGGAACGCCTCCCCGCGCGACGCGCAGGGGCAGGTCGGCGCCTACGAGGCGGCCCTCACCGACAACCACCCGCTGGCGCGGAACGACCAGCCCCTCGAGATCCTCCGCACGGTGCACTCGTTCGACCCCTGCATGGCCTGCGGGGTGCACGTGCTCGACGCCACCGGGCAGGAGGTGGCGGAGGCGAAGGCCCAATGACCGCCACCGCGCCGCGGCCCGCCGCGCAGGACCCCTCCCCGGTCCGGCCCTTCCGCCGGCTGCTCGGCGGGAAGCCGATGGACCCGCCCCAGGGCGAGTACCGCTGGGTGTACCTGTGGGGGTTCCCGCTGCGGCTGATGCACTGGGCCGCCGCCCTCTCCATCCTCGTCCTGGTGGTCACCGGCCTCTACATCGGGAGGCCCTACTTCCTCGGCCGGGGGGAGGCGTCGGGCTCGTTCCTGATGGGGTGGGTGCGGTTCCTCCACTTCTCCGCCGCCGGGCTGCTCGTGGCCACGGCCATCGTGCGCGCCTACTGGCTGATCGCGGGCAACAAGTTCGAGCGGTTCACCGCGCTCTTCCCGCTCCGGCCGCGCGACTTCGTGAACCTGTTCCACCAGGTCAGGTTCTACCTGATGATCCGGCCCGAGAAGGCACCGCACTACCTCGGGCACAACCCGATGCAGCAGCTCAGCTACACCGCCATCTACCTGGTCGCCGCCCTGATGGTGGTCACCGGGTTCATCATGTACGGACAGTCGGAGCCGAGCGGGTTCTTCTATCGCGCCTTCAACTGGGCGGTGCCCCTGCTGGGCGGCCTGCAGACGGTGCGCTTCCTCCATCACGTGCTCACCTGGGTGTTCGTCATCTTCGTGCCGTTGCACGTCTACCTCGCGGCGCGGGCCGACGTCTGGGAGCACCAGGGCTCGATCTCCTCCATCATCAGCGGGGGGCGGTTCGTGCCCAAGGACGTGCATTTCGTCGATGACTGAGCGGGCGCGGGCCGGGACGGTCGTTCTCGGCGCCGGCAACCTCTCGATGGGGGACGACGGGCTGGGGCTCGCCGTCCTCCAGCGTCTTCGGGAGGGGTGGGAACTGCCGCCGGAGGTGGAACTGGCCGACGGCGGCATCTGGGGGATGACCCTGCTGCCGCTGGTGGAGGACGCCGGGCGCCTGATCGTGGTCGACGCCATCACCGCCGGCGGACGCCCGGGCAGCCTGGTGGAGCTGGCGCGGGACGAGCTGCCGACGCGCTACGCCACCCGGCTCTCCCCGCACCAGGTGGACCTGCGCGACGTCTTCGCGCTCGCGTCGCTGCGGGGCACCCTGCCCGCGGAGGCGGTGGCGCTGGGACTCGAGCCGCTGGCCTGCGACTGGGGCACCGAGCTGAGTCCCGAGGTGTCGGCCGGCGTGGACGCGGTGGCGGTGCGGGTGGTGGAGCGCCTGGAGTCGTGGGGCCACGCCTGCCGTCCCCGGGTGGCGGCCGCCTGATGCACGAGATGAGCCTGGCCCTCGAGGTCTGCCGCCTTGCCGAGCGCCAGGTCGGCCGCGAGGCGCTGCGCACCGTCACCGCCGTGGCCGTGATCGTCGGCGACGACGCCGGCGTGGAGCGGGAGAACCTCTCCTTCTGCCTGGAGACGCTGTTCGGGATGCCCCCCTTCGCCGGCGCCCGGCCGGTGCTGGTGGCGGTGCCCGGCGACGAGCTGCGGCTCGACTACCTGGAGCTCGACGATGGCCGTCCGGACGATTGAGGTGCGGGAGCGGTTGATGGCGAAGAACGACGAGTACGCCGCCGAGGTGCGGGAGCGCCTCGCCGCCGCCGGTACGGTGGCGCTCAACCTCGTCTCCTCCCCGGGGTCCGGGAAGACCTTGCTGCTCGAGCGCACGCTGGCCGCCCTCGACGCGGAACTGCCGATGGCGGTCGTCACCGGCGACGTGCAGACCCAGAACGACGCCGACCGGCTTGCGCGCCACACCTCGAGGCTGGTGCAGGCGGTGGTGACCGGCGGGGCGTGCCACCTCGACGCCCGCCAGGTGCTCGAGGCGCTCGACGCGATCGACCTGCCCGCGACGCGGCTCCTCTTCGTGGAGAACGTCGGCAACCTGGTCTGCCCCGCGAGCTGGGACCTGGGCGAGGCGGCGCGCGTGGTCCTCTTCGCCGTCACCGAGGGCGAGGACAAGCCGCTCAAGTACCCCAAGATGTTCCGCACCGCCCAGTACGCCGTGCTCAACAAGGTGGACCTGCTGCCCCACGTCCCGTTCGACCCGGATCTCGCGGAAGCGAACGCGCGCCAGGTGAACCCGGCGCTCCGCTTCTTCCGCACCTCGGCCTACGCCGGCGAGGGGCTCGACGCCTGGTACGGCTTCCTCCGGGGCCTGGTGGAGGCGGGCCGTCCCGCCGGGGTCACCGGATGACGCTGCCGGCGCCGGCGTTCGCCTCCGGCCCGTCGGCCGTGGCACTCCGGCTCCGGGTGACCGGGGTGGTGCAGGGGGTCGGGTTCCGCCCGTTCGTCCACCGGCTGGCCCTGCGGGAGGGGATCCGGGGCTGGGTGCGGAACACCGCCGGCGCGGTGGACATCCACGCCGAGGGCGAGCCGGCCGCGCTGGAGGCGTTCGTGGCGGCCCTCTCCGCCGAGGCGCCCCCGCTCGCCCGGCTGGAGGGGGTCGCCCAGGAAGCGGTGCCCCCGGTGGGGTGCGCGGAGTTCGCCATCCGGGTGAGCGCCGAGAGCCCGGGCGAGCGCCAGGCGGTGCCGCCCGACGTGGCGCTTTGCGCCCGGTGCGCGGCCGAGATGGACGATCCCGCCGACCGCCGGCACCGCTACCCCTTCATCACCTGCACCGACTGCGGGCCCCGCTGGACCGTCATCGAGGCGATGCCGTACGACCGCGAGCGCACCTCGATGCGTGCATTCCAGCAGTGCCCCGCGTGCCTCCGCGAGTACGGCACGCCCGGCAACCGCCGGCACCACTCCGAGACCAACAGCTGCGCCGCGTGCGGGCCGTCGCTGTGGTTCGAGGCCGCGGGCGAGCCCCGCGATCCTCCCGGCCCCGGCGGGCCGGCGTACGAGGCGGCGGTGGCCGCGGCGGCTGCCCTCCTCCGGTCCGGCGGCGTGCTCGCGGTCCGCGGGCTGGGCGGGTTCCATCTTGCGGTGGACGCGACTTCCCCGGCGGCCGTGGCCCGGCTGCGTGCGCGGAAGGGTCGGGAGGCGAAGCCGCTGGCGGTGATGGTGGCCGGCCTGGCCGTGGCCCGGGGCCACGCGGAAGTGGACGAGGCGGCCGCCGGCCTCCTCCAGGGCGCGGAGAGCCCGGTCGTGGTGCTGCCGCTCCGCCGTCCCTCCGCCCTCGCCCCGGAGGTGGCGCCGGGACTGGCGGAGGTCGGGCTGATGCTGGCGTACACGCCGCTCCACCGGCTCCTCCTTGGCGCCGTCGGCCGGCCGCTGGTGATGACGAGCGGCAACCGGAGCGACGAACCGATCGCGATCGGGGTGGAGGAGGCACGGCGCCGGCTGGCCGGCATCGCCGACGGCTTCCTGCTCCACGACCGCGAGATCGTCTCGCGATACGACGACTCGGTGCTCCGGCCCGCCGGCGCCGCACCGGTCTTCCTTCGCCGAGCCCGCGGCTACGCGCCGCTGTCGCTCGCGCTGCCGGTGGCGACCCCGGTCCCGCTTGTCGCGGTCGGTCCGCACCTCAAGAACACCTTCACGCTGGCGGTTGGCGACCGGGCCTGGCCCAGCCAGCACGTGGGGGACCTCGAGTCGGTGGAGGCGCTGACCCACTTCCAGGCCACCCTGGCGCGCTATCGCACCGTCTTCCGGGTCGAGCCGGAGGTGGCCGTGCGCGACCTGCACCCCGGCTATCTCTCCACCCGGGTGGCGGAGGAGCTGGGACCCGGACGGGTGCTCACGGTCCAGCATCATCATGCCCACCTGGCCGCGGTGCTCGCGGAGCACGGCCGCGCCGGTCCGGCGATCGGCCTGGCCTTCGACGGCACCGGGTACGGGGAGGACGGCACGGTCTGGGGCGGGGAAATCCTGGCGGGCGGCCTCACGGACTTCACCCGGGCCGGCCACCTTCGGACCGCCCCCCTGCCGGGCGGGGATGCCGCGGCCCGCGCGCCCTGGCGAGTGTTGCTCGGCTACCTGACCCTCGAGCCCGCCGCCGCCGGCGCCTTCGAGCGGGCATTCGACGGCGTGGCTGACGAGGAGCGGGAACTCGCCGGCCTCCAGGCCGCGCGGCGCCTCAACAGCCCGCTCCACTCGTCGGCCGGCCGGCTCTTCGACGCGGCCGCCGCGGTGCTCGGCCTGCGGAACCGGTCCCACTACGAGGGGCAGGCGGCGATGGAGCTCGAAGCCCTGGCCGGCGCCGCCGCCGGCCCTGAGCTCCCGTTCCCCCTGGCCGACCGGGAGGGTATGCTCGTGCTGGACCCGATTCCGCTCCTCGTGGCCCTGGGGGAGCGGATCCGCGCCGGCGACGACCGGCGCGCGCTCGCCGCGGGGTTCCACGACGCCGTCGCGCGGGGCGCGGTGCGCGCCGCGGCGGCGGCGGCGGCGGCCTTCGGGATCGGCACGGTGGCCCTCGGCGGCGGGGTGTTCCAGAACGTGCGACTGCTGGTGACGGTGGAACGGGAGCTTCGGGCGAGCGGGCTGGTTCCGCTCCGTCCCCTGCGGCTGGGGCCGAACGACGGGGCGGTCAGCTATGGCCAGGCGGCCGTGGCGGCGGCGCGCCTCGCGGCTGGCACGGCCTGAACGGAAAGGAGCGGACGATGTGCCTGGGCATACCCGGCCGGATTCTCGGCCTGCGGGACGACGGCGGCCTGGCGATGGGCGAGGTGGACTTCGGCGGCGTGCGCCGTGACGTCTGCCTCGCCTACGTGGCTGACCAGGTGAAGCCGGGGGACTACGTCGTGGTGCACGTCGGCTTCGCGATCTCCCGGGTGGACGAGGAGGAGGCGCGGCGCACCTTCGAGGCGCTTCGCGCGATGAGCCAGCTGGAGGAACTCGACTGGATGCGGGAGACCGCCGAGGCGAGCCTCCGGCCATTCGAGCAGGGAGGCGCGTCGTGAGGTACCTCGAGGAGTACCGCGACCCCGCGGTGGCGCGGGGCCTGGTGGACCGGATCCACCGCACCGCCACCCGGCGCTGGACCCTCATGGAAGTCTGCGGCGGCCAGACCCACACGATCGTCCGCCAGGGCCTCGACGAGCTCCTCGGCGACGCGGTCGAGATGATCCACGGCCCGGGGTGCCCGGTGTGCGTGACACCGCTCGAGCAGATCGACAAGGCGCTCACCATCGCCGCGCGCCCGGAGGTGATCTTCACCTCCTTCGGCGACATGCTCCGGGTGCCGGGGAGCGACTGCGACCTGCAGCAGCTCCGCGCCCGCGGTGCGGCGGTGCGCGTCGTCTACTCGCCGCTCGACGCCCTCGAGGTGGCCCGGCAGCACCCCGACCGCGAGGTGGTGTTCTTCGCCGTGGGCTTCGAGACCACCGCGCCGGCCAACGCGATGGCGGTCTGGCGCGCCCGGGAGCTCGGGGTGCCGAACTTCAGCGTGCTGGTCTCCCACGTCACCGTGCCGCCGGCGATGACCGCCATCCTCGACTCGCCCGAGAACCGGGTGCAGGGGTTCCTGGCGGCCGGCCACGTCTGCAGCGTGATGGGCTGGACCGAGTACGAGCCCATTGCCGCGCGCTACCGCGTCCCGATCGTCGTCACCGGGTTCGAGCCGGTGGACATCCTCGAGGGCATGGCGATGTGCATCGCCCAGCTCGAGGAGGGGCGGCACGAGGTGGAGAACCAGTACGTCCGGGCGGTCACCCGGGATGGCACGGTACCCGCGCGGCTCCAGGTGGAGCGGGTCTTCGAGCTGGTGGACCGGAAGTGGCGCGGCATCGGCACCATCCCCCGGAGCGGCCTCGCCCTCCGCGAGGAGTTCGCCGCCTGGGACGCGGAACGGAAGTTCGGGCTGGGGGACGTCACGGTGGAGGAGCCGGCCGAGTGCCACGCGGGGGAGGTGCTGCAGGGTCGGATGAAGCCGCACCAGTGCCCGGCGTTCGGCACCCTCTGCACGCCGGAGCGGCCCCTGGGGGCCCCGATGGTCTCATCGGAAGGCGCCTGCGCCGCCTACTACAACTACGGCCGGCTCCGCACGCCGGCGGGAGGCGCCGCGTGACCGCCGCCGGCACCCGCTCGCTCGCCGAGGGACCGGCCTGTCCCACGCCGCTCGCCGGCGACCGGGTCCAGCTCGGTCACGGGTCGGGCGGCAAGCTCTCCGCCCAGCTGGTGCGGGACCTGTTCCTGCCGCACCTGGGCAACGACGTGCTGGGCCAGCTGGGGGACGCTGCCGTGGTGCCGATGAGCGGCATCGAGCTGGCGATCTCCACCGACACCTTCGTCGTCTCGCCGATCGAGTTCCCCGGCGGGAACATCGGGTCGCTCGCCGTGCACGGCACGCTGAACGACCTCGCGATGCAGGGCGCCCGCCCGCGGTACCTCACCGCCGGGTTCGTGCTGGAGGAGGGACTGCCATTCTCCACCCTGGAGCGGGTGGTGGCCGCGATGGCGGCGGCGGCCCGCGAGGCGGGGGTGCTGCTGGTGGCGGGGGACACCAAGGTCGTCGAGCGCGGCCGCGCCGATGGCCTCTACGTCAACACCACCGGGATCGGCGCGCTCGAGCCCGACTTCCGCCCCGCGCCCGACCTCGTCCGCCCGGGCGACGTCCTGCTGGTGAGCGGTGCCATCGGGCGCCACGGGATGGCGATCATGGCGGCGCGGGAGGGGCTCTCCTTCCGGAGCGAGATCACCAGCGACTCGGCCTGCCTCTCGCCGCTGGTGGAGCGGCTGCGTGCCACCGCGCCGGGCGACGTGCATGCGCTCCGGGATCCCACCCGCGGAGGGGTGGCGAGCGCCCTCAATGAGCTGGCGACGGCCTCCGGGGTCGGCGTGGAGATCGACGAGGCGGCCCTGCTGGTGCCGGGCGACGTGCGCGCCGCCTGCGAGGTGCTCGGGCTCGATCCGCTCTACGTGGCGAACGAGGGGGCGCTCGTGGCGTTCGTGTCGCCGGCCGCCGCCGACGCGCTCCTTTCGGCGCTCCGCACCCATCCGCTGGGCCGGGACGCGCGGGTCATCGGCCGGGCGGTGGTGGACCACCCGCGGCTGGTGGTTCTCCGGACCGCCCTCGGCGGCTCGCGGGTCGTGGATCTCCTTCCCGGGGACCAGCTTCCGAGGATCTGCTGAACCCGGCCGGAAGTTTCCTTCATCGGGAACGGCAAGTGTGGCGGTCGGGATTGGGGCGGGGTACATTTCTCACCGCGAAGTGAACAGGGTGCGACTCGCGACTCGCGACTCCTGACCTGCCACCCGGGACCAGCAACCCGCCATGACCAAGTGCCCCTCCTGCGGCGCCGACGCCGGGTCCGGCAAGTTCTGCGGCGCCTGTGGTGCCGTCCTCGCCACCCGCGCCTGCGCGAGCTGCGGCCGGCCGATGGCGGCGGGGGCGCGGTTCTGCCAGCACTGCGGCGCGATGGCCTCCGCGGGACCCGGCATGAGCGCGCGTGGGGGGGTCACCCCGATGCCGGCGTCGAACCGGACAATGCTCCTGGGGGCGGCGGGGCTGCTGGCGCTCGTCCTGGTGGCCGCGCTCTTCTGGGTCGCGCGCGGGGCCAACACCCCGCCGGCGGGCGCCGCGGCCGCCGCAGTTCCCGCCGCGCCGCCGGCGGCGCCGATGCCGACGGCCGCCGAGCTGGCGGCCATGAGCCCGACCGAGCGCTTCAACCGGCTCTACAACCGGGTGATGACCGCGGCGGAGAACGGCGACGCCCAGACGATGCAGACCCTCACGCCGATGGCGCTGATGGCCTACCAGCAGCTCGACACGGTGGACGCGGACGCCCGCTACCACGCCGCGCTGCTCAAGGTCCACACCGGCGACACCGCAGGCGCGCTGGCGTTGGCCGACAGCATCGTGGCGGAGACGCCGACGCACCTCTTCGGCCCCGTGGTGCGGGCGATGGTGGCCCGGTTCACCGACGACGCGGCCGGCGTGAAGGCGGCGGAGACCCGGTTCCTGCGGCAGTGGGACGCCGAGATGGCCGCCAACCGGCGCGAATACGGCGAGCACCGCACCATGCTGGACGACTTCCGGCGCCGCGCATCCGGCGGCTCCTGACACCCATCTCCCTCGCGAGGCAGCGATGAAGGCCGGACACAAGTTCCTCCTCGGCGCCGTGGCCATCGTGGCCGCCGTCGGCTTCATGATCGCCCAGGGCGTGAAGGAGACCGGGGTGTACTTCCTGACGCCCACGGAACTCGCGGAGAAGTCCGCCGCGGACAGCTCCTTCCTGAACGCCGGGGTGAAGGTCGGGGCGAAGGTGGTGCCGGGGTCGATCCGGCGGGACGAGAACTCGCGCCAGATCGACTTCGTGATCAGCGACGGGTCGCACCAGATCCCGGTCACCTACCACGGCCTCGTGCCCGACACCTTCACCGACCAGCAGGAGATCGAGGTGATCGTGGAGGGCCGGCTCGGCCGCGACGGGGTCTTCCAGGCGACCGACGTGCTGGCGAAGTGCGGCTCCCGCTACGAGGCCGTCCCCGAACAGCAGGCCTGACCCGATGACCCTGCTCGGCCAGTTCGCGCTCTGGGCCGCCTTCCTGCTGGCGCTGTGGACGGCGGCTGTCGGCTTCTCGGGGGCCTGGCGCGGCCGCCCCGAGCTGGTGCGCTCGCTCCGGCGGGCGGTCCATGCCATCCTCGGTGCGCTGCTGGTCGCCTGCGCCGCGCTCTGGTACGGGATCGTCACCCACGACTTCAACATCGAGTACGTCGCGGCCTACACCTCGCGCAACCTGCCCAAGCCCTACCTGATCTCCGCCTTCTGGGCCGGGCAGAAGGGCTCGCTGCTCTTCTGGGCGGCGGTGCTCGGGATCTTCTCGGCGCTGGCGCAGGCGCTGACCCCGAAGCGGCACGAGGGGCTGCTGCCCCACGTCGCCGCGGTCACCTCGGTCACCACCGCGTTCTTCATCGCCGTGATGCTCTTCGGCGACAGCCCGTTCGCGCGGCTCCCCTTCACCCCGGCCGACGGCCGGGGTCTCAACCCGCAGCTGCAGAACATCGGGATGGTCCTCCACCCGCCGATGCTCTACCTCGGGTACATCAGCATCACGATCCCGTTCGCCTTCGCCATCGCGGCGCTGCTCTCCCGGCGGCTCGACGCCGGCTGGCTGGGCGCCATCCGCAAGTGGACGCTGGTGAGCTGGCTCTTCCTGTCGGTCGGGATCGTGCTGGGGATGTGGTGGGCCTACGTGGAGCTCGGGTGGGGTGGCTACTGGGCGTGGGACCCGGTGGAGAACGCGTCGTTCCTGCCCTGGCTCACGATGACGGCGTTCCTGCACTCGGTGATGATCCAGGAGAAGCGGGGGATGCTCAAGCGGTGGAACGTGGCACTGATCGTGGTCACCTTCCTCCTCAGCATCTTCGGCACCTTCATCACGCGCTCGGGCGTCATCGCGAGTGTGCACAGTTTCGCCCAGTCCGGCGTCGGGTACTTCTTCCTCGCCTTCCTCGTCACCGCCGCGATCCTCTCGTTCACCCTGCTCTACACCCGCTGGCCGGAGCTCGAGGCGGAGACGCGGCTCGAGTCCACGGTGAGCCGGGAGGCGGCATTCCTCTTCAACAACCTGCTCCTCGTCGGCATCGCCTTCTCGGTGCTCTGGGGCACGCTCTTCCCCATCCTCTCGGAGTGGCTCCAGGGGACGAAAGTCACCGTCGGCCCGCCCTTCTTCAACCGGGTGAACGTGCCGCTGGGCCTGGCGCTGCTGGCGCTCACCGGGATCGGCCCGCTGATCGCATGGCGCAAGGCCTCGGCCGCGAACCTCCGGCGCCAGTTCGCCGCCTCCGCGACCGTGGGCCTGGCGGTGCTGGCCGGGCTGCTGGCGTCGGGGATGCGGGACGGCTACGCGATCCTCGCGCTCACCCTCGCCGCCTTCGTCGGCGGCACGATCGTCCAGGAGTTCTGGCGCGGGGTGCGGGCCCGCCAGCGGATGCACGGCGAGGCCGTGCCGCTCGCGCTGCTCCGGCTGGTGGGCCGGAACCGCCGCCGGTACGGCGGCTACATCGTGCACGTCGGCATGGTGCTGATGTTCGCGGCGTTCGCCGGGATGGCCTTCAAGGTGGACCAGGAAGCCACCCTCAGCCCGGGCGAGTCGGTGGCGGTCGAGAGCCCCTTCGGGCACACCCTGACCTTCACCCACCTGGGCGTGAGCCAGTACAAGGCGCTCAACCGCATCGTCTCCGCCGCCACGGTGCAGGTGGCGCAGGACGGCCGGACGGTGGGGGTGATGAAGTCCGAGAAGCGCCAGCACGTGGACAGCTTCGACCGGCCCACCTTCGAGCCCTCCACCGAGGTCGGCATCCGGAGCGGCCTCCGGGAGGACATCTACGTGGTCTACGCCGGGTCGGTCGGGGGCACCGAGGAGGCGGTCTACCGGTTCACCATCAACCCGCTGGTCTGGTGGGTCTGGTTCGCGGGTTTCGTGCTCGTCTTCGGGGCGTTCGTGACGATGTGGCCCGGCGCCTCCGCGCCCAACGAGCGGCGCCAGGCCCAGTCGGCCCACGAAGCGCCGCTGGCGGAGGCGCGCACGTGACCGGCCGCCTGGACCGGCGCGGGTTCCTCGGGCTGGGTGGCGCGGCGCTCGCGGCGCTGGGCGCCCGCGGCGCGACGGCGCAGCAGCCGATGCCGGGGAGTGGGGAGACGGGACGGCTCTACGATCCCCGGGCCGCCGGCCGTCCGCGGGATCCGGTGGGGGAGCGCCAGAATGATCCCGGGATCATCGCGATCGAGAAGCAGCTCAAGTGCACCTGCGGCTGCAACCTCGACGTGTACATCTGCCGCACGACCGATTTCACCTGCACCTACAGCCCCGCCCTCCACAAGGAAATCGTGGCGCTGAAGGAGAGCGGGCTGACCGCGGACCAGGTCATCGACGCCTACCTCGCGAAGTACGGCACCGAGTTCCTGATGGCCCCGAAGGCGGAGGGGTTCAACCTGGCGGGCTACCTGGTGCCGGGCATCGTGGTGCTCTCGGCGGGAACCATCCTCGCCCTCGTCCTGCGCCGGCGCGCCGCGGTGGCCGCTGCCGAGGCCGGGAGCGAGGCGGTGGGCGCCGGGGCGTTGCCGGCCGGCACGCGGGCCGAAGCCGGCCCGCTGGCGATGCCGTCCGACGCCACGCCGGAAGAGGCGGAGCGCCTGCGGCGATCCCTCGCGGAGGTGGACCAGTGATCGCCTTCCAGGTGGCGGCGGCGCTGCTCCTCGCCGGCGCGGTGCTCTGGGCGGTGCTCCGGCCGCTCTTCCAGCCGGCCGCGCCCGACCCCGACCCGCTCGATGAATTGGTGGACCCGCTCGAGACCCCGAAGGGACTCGCGCTCGCGGCCCTCCGGGAGCTGGAGTTCGACCGGGCCACCGGCAAGCTCAGCCAGGCCGACTACGAGCAGCTCACCACGAAGTACTCCGCGGAGGCACTCCGCCTGCAGCGCGAGGAGGACGCCGCCCGGGAGGCCGGGTCGCGGGGAAGCCGGCCGGCCGGCGCTCGTGCGGGCGGGCCGGCGTGCCCCACCTGCGGGCCTCGTCCCGAGGCGGACGCGCTCTTCTGTTCCGCCTGCGGCACCCGGCTCGTC
This sequence comes from uncultured Gemmatimonadales bacterium, assembly GCA_963717315.1. Classification (GTDB taxonomy): domain Bacteria; phylum Gemmatimonadota; class Gemmatimonadetes; order Gemmatimonadales; family GWC2-71-9; genus JAICEH01. Next base: position 4,937 of record CAVQWA010000073.1, on the reverse strand, counting down.
GAGTCGGATGGGTGCCCCGCCTGCGGAGCGGCGCTGGTGCCCGGCGCCCGGTTCTGCGGCGAGTGCGGGGCCGCCGTGCCGGCTCCCGCCGCGGCCTGACCTGCGGCCTCAGGGCCGGAGCAGCCAGCGAAGCCCCGCACCTCCCTGCCAGCGCGTCACCCCGGTCGGCTCGAACACTCCGTCGGCCGGGTCCTCATCCTCGAACAGGCTCGGCCCCGCGGTCATGCCGCCGCGCGCCACCAGCCGGAGCCGCGCCGCCAGCGGGGCTTCGAGCTGCAGGTCGGCGCCGACGGCGACCGTCACCCGCGAGTCCTGGTCGGTGACGGACCAGACCTGGACGGTCGGACCAACCAGGATCCGGAGCGCACTCCCCGCCGGCGTCCCGACCAGGCGGAAGCCGAGGCGGGGGGCGAGCTCCACGACCGTCGCGTCCTGGTCCCCGACGGCGATCCCGCCCCCGTCGGGGAATTCCGCGAAGAGCCCCGCCGGCACGAGCTGGACCCCGAGTTCGGCCCGCCACCGGGGCCAGTCGAGGTCCGCCCGGAGCGCCCAGGCCGCGCTGGCTGCCGGGCGGAATCGGACCTCCGCGCCGCCCTCAGGGTCCGGGACGAAGGCGGTGGCGCCCCCCGCCGAGGTGGCGGCGCCCGCCTCGAGGGTGAGGCCGACCCGCGCCCCTCCCGGCTGCGCCCGGGCCGGCCCGGCGGCCGCGAAGAGCAGGGCGACGACGACGATGGCGCGGGCAGGGGCGGGCATCGGACCTCCGGGGTGGGCGGTCAGTACTTCACGTCGAGCCGGAGCCAGCCGTTCACGGTGCCATTCCGGAGCAGGACATAGTTCCCGACCGGGTGCGACTTCACCGCGACCGAGTCGCGGATGGCGAAGCCGATCAGCTCGTCGTTGGTCTTGATCAGCGAGGCGAGCCCGGTGAGCAGGTTCGCCGAGGCCGTGGCGGCATCCACGATCCGCCTGGCTCCCTCCGGCGTGGTGACCTTCTTGTCCTTCAGTCCCTTGTAGTGGCGGTAGACCTCGTCGAGCTGTTCGAGCACGTCGCCCACCAGGTCGCGGTTCATCTTGATCTCGCACGCCGTGTCGTCGTCCTCCAGGGCCATGATCATCCACGCCTTGCCCGGCCACTGGGTCTCGTACGCATCCATCTGGGTGCCCTTCAGCACCTGCGCCTCGCCGTACCAGGTGGTGGCGTTCGTGTCCCAGAAGTACCCGCTGGGGGCGTGCTCGCCCACGCACTGGAGGGACGTGTAGCTCGTCGTGTCCTTCCCGTTCGGGGCCAGGACGTGGAGCTCAAACTCGGGATTGCCCTTCAACCAACCCTCAAACTTCTCCCGGAACTGGCTGAAGGTGAGGGTGAGGTGCTGGTTCGACAGGCTCGGGAGCACGCCGCCTCCTCCGACCGCGGTGCCGCCGCCGTCGCCCCCGCCGCACTCCCAGTCGGCGCATTCGGCCAGCTGCCCATCCCCCCGGTCGAAATCCGTCTCCACCGGCACCAGTGCCAGCACCGGAATGGCCGGGGGAGCCGTCGGGCTGAGCGTCCGCCGCTGGCCGCCGCCATCGAAGGCCACCGGGGGGTCCGCGTCGGCGAGAGCGGTCGCGACCAGGTACTCGCCGCCGCCGTGCCAGGCGGCGCGGTGCGCCGCGACGGGCAGATAGAGCTCCAGCGGGATGGCGGCCTCCGCCTTCGCCCGGAGGGCCGCTTCGGACAGCCCGTTGGCGCGGGCGAGCCCCCGCAATGCCCGGCCGTCCGGCGCGGCGAGCAGGCGCTGGAAGTGGACCTTGCCCTCGCGGATCCGGGACCCGGCCAGGGCGGCGTGGACCGCGGCACGGGTATCGGCGTCGTCCAGGCCGCGCGCGACGATCCGGGCGAGCGCCTCGACCCGGGCGCGCTGGCCGTCCAGCGGGCCGCCGGACGACTCGGATGCGCCCGGGGCGCCGGGCGCCGTGGACGTGGGGTGGTCGGCGCTGCAGGCCGCCAGGGCCAGGGCCAGGGCGAGCGCCGCCCGGTGGGTGGTGGGGGACATCGGGGCCTCCTGAATCGCGGGGATGCGACGGCAGGCCCAACATCGATCGTGGAGGGATGGAGGACGGAACCGATTTCGCGCCGGAGGGAGCGGGGAACGGGGAGCGGGGGACGGGAACGGCGTGGGGAGACCAGCGAAGCTCGAGAAGCGACGGGCGCGGCGGTGAGGTGGGGACCGCCTCCCGCTTCCCGCTCCCCGCGCGTCAGAACTCCATCTGCTGGATCTTCCGCTGCGCCAGCCTGAGCGGCAGCAGCGTCGCCACCAGGCACACCGCCGCCACCAGGCCGAGTGGGAGGGCGAGCGCGGTGGCCGGGATGCCGGTGCCGCCGAAGTAGATGCTCCGGAGGTGCCCCACCACCGGCCAGGCCTCGAGGGTGATCACCAGGCCGAGCAGCGCCACCGACGCCATCATGTAGAGCAGGCCGCCGAAGCTGGTGGCGATCTGGGCCGCGTTCTCGGTCTCGAACTGCGGGTAGAATGCCCCGAAGGAGAGTGCCATCGAGCTGAGCGCCAGGGTGAGCAGGGTGATGGTGCCGACGTTGAGCGCCATCACGAAGGGGCTCGCCTGGAGCAGGAGGCTGGTGGTGAACGCGATGCCGAGCGCCAGCACGAGCAGCGGCACCGTCCCGATCCAGTACTTGCTCCAGAGCATCGCCCGAAGGTCGAGCGGGCTCGACCGGAGGAGCCACATCTGCCGCCCCTCCAGCGACACGGCCGGCAGGATGAGGCGTGCGGCCACGCCCGCCAGCACGAAGCCCGCGAGCGCCTGGTTCAGGAACACGACGAACGTGACCAGGAACTCCGGCACCCGCTCGCCGGTGTAGAGCGGGAGCGCCCGCACGTTGAAGACGAACACCAGCACGATCACGCCCAGCAGGATCAGCTGGCTCCACTGGGTGGCGTCCCGGAAGAAGATCCGGAAGTCCTTGAGCAGGAACTCGCGCCGGGAGGGCGGCATCCAGCCGAGCAGGCGCCGCGTCAGTGCATCCCACCGGGCGCGGCGCACCGGCCGGCTCGCGCCCTCGAGCGCCTTGGAGAACCCGGTGGCGAAGAACCGCCGGTGGAGGGCCGCACCGAAGACCGTCATCGCCCCCGCCGTGGACCAGAGCAGGAGCACCGGCAGCGGGTCGCGCACCCGCTGCAGCCAGTTCATCAGCATCTCGCTGGCCCACTCGCTCGGCAGGAGCGGGTGGGTGGGAGCCCGGAGCAGCGTGATGAAGTCGAGCAGGTTCCGGAACCCCTCCGGCCGCGCGAGCTGCTCGGGCTGGATCACCCGGAGCAGCACCACCACGATCACCGCCGCTCCCAGCGCGGCGAGGCTCAGGAGGTCCCGGGCGCGCTCGGCCCGGAAGACGTTCACCAGGAGCAGGGTGAGCGCGGCACCGATGGCGGCGGGGATCAGGGCGAATGGCACCAGCGCGGCCACCGCCACGAGCGGGAAGAGCGGCCCGCCGTCGTAGACCACGCCGTACGCCGTCAGCAGCGGGGCGGCCAGGAGACCCACCATCCACGACGAGTGGAGGGCGGTTTCCGCCAGCTTCGCCAGGTAGAGGGTGAGCCAGTCGATCGGCGCGGCCACCACCAGGTCGAGGTCCTTCGCCAGGAAGAACGTCGAGAGCGCGGTGATGATGTTCGAGAGCAGGAGGATGAGCAGGAAGGCGAGCAGTGCCACGCTGAGGATCTTGCCCGCCAGCAGGCTGCCGATCTCCTCGACGCCGCGGAAGTACCTCAGGATCCGGTACAGGGCGCCGAAAGCCGCGGCCCAGAAGCCGAAGCCGAGGAGCGCGGGCAGCAGGATCCGTGGGCCGCCCCCCGACTCCTCGCTCCGCACCCTGGCGAGGATGGTGCGCCACTTCGGCTCGAGCAGGCGGACCACGCCGGCCGGCCGGAGCCGGGGCGCCGCCAGCGCCGGCGCGGTCACGCCTCCAGCACCGCGTCGAGCGACTCGACCGGCGCGGCCCCCGTGAGCTTGAGGAACATCTCCTCCAGGCTCGAGCCCGCGCTGGCGGTCTGGTGCCGCAGCTCCTCCAGCGTGCCGCAGGCCGCGAAGCGCCCGCCGAGGATGATTCCGGTGCGGTCGCACATCGCCTCGGCCACCTCGAGCGTGTGCGTGCTCATCAGGACGGTGCCGCCGCGGTCGACGAACCGGCGAAGGAGGTCCTTGAGCAGCCGGGCGCTCCGGGGGTCGAGGCCCACCATCGGCTCGTCCACCACGATCACCTCGGGCCGGTGCACCAGGGCGCTCGCGATGAGGAGCTTCTGGCGCATGCCGTGGCTGTACGACTCGGTGAGCTCGTCCCTCCACGCGTCCAGCTCGAAGAACTCGAGCAGCTCGCCCAGCCGCCGTTCGACGCCGGGCCCGGTCTGGCCGTAGAGCGCGGCGACGAAGCGGAGGAACTCCGCGCCGGTCACCTTGCCGTAGACGTACGGGCGGTCCGGGATGAAGCCGAGCTTGGCCTTGGCCGCCATGGGATTGAGGTGCACGTCCTCGCCGCCCACGGTCACCCGGCCGGCGGTGGGCCGGAGGATTCCCGCGATCATCCGGAGCGTGGTGGTCTTGCCCGCGCCGTTGGGCCCGAGGAAGCCGAACAGCTCGCCCCGGTGGACCTCGAGATCGAGGGCGTCCACCGCCGTGAACTTGCCGAACCGCTTGGTGAGGGCCTCGAGACGGATCATCTGCCGGGCTCGACGTGGAGGACACGCGGGCGTACCCGCCCGATCAAGGGTGCCAGGGCGACGGGGTCGGCCCCCACGCCGGTGGCGAGGCGGAGGCGGCCGCCGTCGGCGGGGAACTGGCCGAGGGCCGGATCGACCGGGAGCCATCCACCCGCCAATCGGACCTCCGCCCAGCCGTGGTAATGGAATGCCTTCCCGTCCCAGCGGAGCCCGGCCACCGGGCGCGCG
>CAVQWA010000072.1:0-29378 GCA_963717315.1 uncultured Gemmatimonadales bacterium | reverse complement strand
CCGTTGAGCACGGCGATGCCGCCGGGCGGGAGCGCGGAGACGATCCTGACCTTCTCCGCGCGCGTGTCGAAGAGCGTCGGGAAGGAGCGGTGGTGGTCGCTCGCGATGGAGGTGACCACGACGATGTCGGGCCGCACCATCCGCGAGATCCCCTCCATCGCGCCCGGCCCCATGATGCCGGCCTCCAGCACGGCGTGCCGGTCGCCGGGCCGCACCCGCAGGAGGTTGGCCGCGAGGCTCGCGCCATAGTTGCTGTACGAGAACCCGCGATCCGGGCAATCGAGCGCCGCGTGCACCGCTCGGCGCGTCGAGGTCTTGCCGAGTGAACCGACCACCGCAATGACCCGGGTGCGGTGCAGGCGATGGCGCCGGTGCCACGTGGCCGGCGGGCGCAGGAGCGGGTAGAGGCGATCGTACTCGGTCCGCAGGAAGATCGCGCGCCGCGCCCGGGGCCCGAACAGCAAGCGGAGGAAGTCCCGGGCGGCGCCAACGCGGGCGATGACGCCCCGGATCACGCGGAGGGGCCAAGCGGGGCGTTCGGCGGGGCGTTCCATGTCGTGACCCGAATCTCGGCCCCGCCGGCCGGGGCTCGCAAGGCGCCGTTGCCCGGTGGCATCCCCTCCCCGAACGCGGTACCTTCGCCCTGCCCACGCCACCATCAGGATCCCCGCGCCCATGCGCCTCCTCACCACCACCCTGCTCGCCCTCGCCGCCTTCGGCTCGACGAGTGCCGCCGCCCAGCCGGCCACGCCCCACCGCCCCGTCTCCACCTACTCGATCGTGGCCGTGGACTCCGCCACCGGCGAGATCGGCGTGGCGGTGCAGTCCCACTGGTTCAGCGTCGGGTCGGTGGTGACCTGGGCCGAGCCCGGCGTCGGCGCCGTCGCCACCCAGGCGTTCATCGATCCCGCCTACGGACCCCGCGGGCTCCAGCTGATGCACTCCGGCATCCCCGCCCCGGCCGCCCTCACCGCCCTGCTCCGCGCCGACGCCGACAGCCAGATGCGCCAGGTGGCGATGATAGACGCCGCCGGCCGCGTGGCCGTCCCACACCGGCTCGCGGAACATCCCCGCCGCCGGGAACCACGTCGGCAAGGGCTACTCGGTGCAGGCGAACACGATGCGGTCCGACCGGGTCTGGCCCGAGATGGCCCGCGCGTTCACCGACCACCAGTGGCGACCTCGCCACCCGACTCCTCGCCGCCCTCGACGCCGCCGAGGCCGCCGGCGGCGACATCCGCGGCCGCCAGTCGGCGGCACTCGTGGTGGTGAGCGGGAACCGCGACGACCCGCCCTGGCAGCGGATCTTCGACCTGCGGGTGGAGGACCACCCGAAGCCGCTCGCCGAGCTCCGCCGGCTCCTCACGATGGCCCGCGCCTACCGCGCCGCCACCGACGGCGACAACCACGTGACCGCCGGCCGCATCGACTCGGCACTCGCGAGCTACCACCAGGCCGCCGCGTTCCTCCCCGATTCCGCCACCAACGGCGAGCTGGCCTACTGGGTGGGCGTCACCCTCGCCGACCAGGGTCGCGTGGACGAGTCGCTCCCCTGGTTCCGCCGCGCGTTCACGCAGGACCGGAGCTGGATCGAGCTGCTCCACCGCCTCCCCGCCGTCGGGCTCCTCCGCGCCGACTCGGCCACCCGGGCCCGGATCGTGCGCGAGGCGGCATCGGCCCCCTGAGCACCCCGAGGACCCGATGGACCCCAGGCGCGACACACTCCAGTTCCGGATCTCCCTGGCGGGAGTCTCCCCGCCCGTCTGGCGCCGCATCGAGGTGCCCGCCGGCTACAGCTTCTGGGACCTGCACGTCGCCATCCAGGACGCGATGGGATGGCTCGACAGCCACCTCCACCTCTTCCGCGTCCGGAACCCGGCCTCCGGGCGTACCGACGAGATAGGAATCCCCGACCCGGACCTGCCGAGGGACGAGCACGCCTGCCTGGCCGGCTGGGAGGTCCCCGTGGCCGGCTACTTCGACGCGGTCGGTGCCACGGCGACCTACGAGTACGACTTCGGCGACGAATGGGTCCACGAGATCGAGCTCGAGGCCATCGGCTCCCGCCAGCGCGGCGCGAGGTACCCCCGCTGCCTCGCCGGCGAGCGCGCCTGCCCGCCCGAGGACTGCGGCGGCCCGCACGGATACGCCGAACTCCTCCGGGCGATCGCCGACCCCGCGGACGAGGACCACGAGGAGATGCTGGAGTGGCTCGGCGGGCGCTTCGATCCCGAGGCCTTCTCGCCCGAGCGCGTGAAGTTCGCAAACCCGGCCAGGCGCTGGCGGCTCGCCTTCGCCGACGAGGAGCCGAGCTGACCGCCCACCACTCGACTCCCGGAGGTCCCGTGCTCGGACAGCTCGTCTTCATCTGCCGGCGCACCCCCGTCGCGCCCGGTTCGTCCGAGACCCGCGACGAACTCCTGACCGCAGAGCTTCCGGATGGGAACGTGTTCCTCGCGTTCGGGTCGGAGGAGTTCGCCGTCATTGCGTGGAAGCTCTACGGCGCGGATGCAGGCGTCTTCCTCCTCCCCGAATCGTGGATGGACGAGTCCTTCGTACCGCCGGGAGGCACGGGGCCAGTCCTCGTGGTCAGCACGCCCAGGATCCACTACGCGCTCGGCAAGCGAGAGCACAGGGAGCTCCTGTGGCAGTACGTGATCGACTACGACTTCGCAGCCGCCGCCGAGGCGAGCGGTCACGCCCGTGGCCGATCGGCCCCGCGCCACCGACCCTCCCGGGCGGAGGAGGCGTGACGCCGACCTCGAGTCAGACCGGCTCGAGACCCCCACTGGATGTTGGACGGACCTGTCGCCCGAATCGCCAGGTCGGCGGAACGTGTCGAGAGCGGACGAGCTTTTCGACATATGCGGAATGTCGCCGCTGGCGCTAGGGTTCGATGCATGACCGCTCCGGCTGCATCCACCCGTGCCCGCGACGTCCGCCGCGGCCAGTGGCTCACCTGGGCGACGATCGCCTACAACAGCCTCGAGGCTGTGGTCGCGATCGGCGCCGGGCTCGTCGCCGGGTCGGTGGCCCTCGTCGGGTTCGGGTTCGACAGCGTGATCGAGCTCGTCAGCAGCATCGCCGGCCTCTGGCGGCTCCACGCCGACGCCTCGCCGGCGCGCCGGGAACGCGCCGAGCGCCAGACCCTGCGGCTCATCGGGACCTGCTTCCTCGTCCTCGCGGCGTATGTGATGGTGGACGCCTCCCGCTCCCTGCTGGCGCGCGAGCGGCCGCAGGAGTCCCTGGTCGGCATCGTGCTCGCCGCCGGCTCGCTCGTCGTGATGCCGCTCCTCGCCCGGGCCAAGCGGCGGGTGGCCGCGCGGCTCACCAGCAGTGCCCTCACCGCGGAGGCGCGCCAGACCGAGATCTGCACCTGGCTCTCCGCGATCCTCCTCGGCGGGCTCCTCCTCAACGCCCTGCTCGGCTGGTGGTGGGCCGATCCCGTCGCCGCACTCGCGATGGTGCCCCTGATCGCGTACGAGGGCGTCGAGGCCGTCCGCGGGCGGACGGTGTGCGCGGACGACTGCCGATAGGGGATCGTCTCCCTGACTGCTGCCGCCCTGGGCCGCCCCCTCCCCTTGCCACCCTGCACCCCGGCGCTCAGGATTGCGGAACCTCCTCCGGACCGGGGTCCCCTTGACCGACGAACCGGCGGCACTCGCCGCCGCCCTCACCCACCAGCACATCCTCCCGGTGTTCGACTCGGGCGTGGCCGACGGCATCGGCCTGCCTGGCGCTGGCGCGAGGTGATTCGATCGGGGCGGCACGGCGCCTCGCGGCGCCACCCGTGGTCGCCGATCACCGCCGCGCCCCGGTGAACGCCCTCGGCTGCCTGCGGGTGATGTTCGCCGTCGGGGACATCAACGACACGCTCACCCGGCTCCGTGCTGGCGGCCCGGGCGCTGATCGCGGACTGGAGGGTTCTCCGCCACCCGGTGGGGCGAGGCGGGGGCGGCCGGGCCGATCGCCGGGAAGCATTGCCCGACCCGGCCACGATCGATATCGTCGGGAGGCCCCTGCAGGGGGAGAGGAATGACGAAGCACCGCATCTACACCACGAGCGTTGCGAGCGTCCATCCCCATTACGTCGCGAAGGCGGAGAAGATGGGCCGGACCAGGGGCGAGGTGGACGAGATCATCCGCTGGCTGACGGGATACCGGCAGGACGAGCTGGAAGCGCACCTCGAGCGCCGCACGGACTTCGAGACGTTCTTCGCGGAAGCTCCCCGGCCGAATCCCGCGCGTGCGCTGATCACGGGAGTGGTCTGCGGGGTCCGGGTGGAAGAGGTCGAGGAACCGACGATGCGGGAGGTCCGCTGCCTGGACAAGCTGGTCGACGAGCTGGCGAAGGGGAAAGCGATGGAGAAGATACTGCGAACAGGAGCAACCCGATGAACTACCCCCGCATCGCCCTGGCAGGGCTGGGGGCCACGGTCGCGTACTTCGCGATCGGCTTCCTGCTCTTCGCCCTCCTGCCGCTCGAGAACGAGGTGCGCCGGTACGCGGCCGTGTACCGCCCGCAGGAATCGATGAGCAGCGTGGCGCCGGTCGGCATGGCGGCCCTGCTCCTCGCGATGCTGGCAGTCGCGACGCTGTACTCCCTCGCCCGCCGCGATGGCCCCGCACTCGCCCAGGGACTGCACTTCGGCTTCCTGGTGGGGGTCTTCGCCGCCGGCTCGTTCGTGATGCACAACTACGTGAGCCTGAACATCGGGCTCCGGCTGGCCCTGCTCCAGGCCCTCGGCTACTTCCTCCAGTGGGTCGGCGCGGGCCTGGTCATCGCCCTGATCTACCGGCCGGCCAGGCCGTGACGCGCCCGACGGCGTGATCCTGCAGGCGACGGTTCGTTGATGGCCCGCCGACCTGGAGCAGCTGCCCGGCAATCCGCTCGTCATCGCAGTCGCCGCCCTGAAGCACGACGAGGAGGACGCGCTCCATCTCGACATCCCCGTGCCGGCCGCCCCTGGCGGCCGCTGAGGAGTTCCCCATGCGGCGAATGCAGCTTGCGATCCTCGGCGTCGTCCCGGTCGTCCTCACGGCCTGGGCGCTGTCGCTCCACGCGCAGACCCCGGAGCCACCCGCCGACCCGGTCCAGGTCCTGGTCTCGCGCCTGGATCTCGAGAGCTACAAGGCCACCCTCAGGGCCCTGACGCGCTTCGGCGACCGGCGCCAGGGCACTGCTCGCAATCGGGCGGCCCTCGACTGGATCGAGGCCCAGCTCACGAGTTACGGCTGCGCCACCGAGCGCTTCGACTATGTCTACCAGGAGCCCCCGCCGAGGGTGGCCCCATCCCCGCCGGCGGCGCCCTTCGCGCCGGCGCCGGAGCGACTTCCGGTCATCGCGAGCGGCGAGGTGCGCCGGGGCCCGGGGGGCTCCCGCCTTCGCGGCATCGTCCAGCCCACCGGCGTCAACCGGGATTCACTGGCGCAGGCCGACCCGGTGCTCCGGCAGCTCAATGCGGAGCCCTCGACGCCGGGACCACGGCAGCAGGTGTACTGCACCAGGGTCGGCACGACGCGGCCGCAGGAGATGTACATCGTCGGCGCGCACATGGACGGCATCGGGTGGGGCGAGGCCGCCAACGACGACGGCTCCGGCACGGCACTCGTGATGGAGCTGGCGCGGGTGCTGAACCGCCCGGACGTCCGGACCGACCGGAGCGTCCGCTTCGTCCTGTGGAACAACGAGGAGACCGGCCTGAATGGCGCCCGGGCCTACGTGGAAGCGCGGGCCGGCCTGCAGGGCAAGGAGGATCCCCCGGGATCGGGGCGATACCCCGAGCCCCGCTGGCTGGGGATGATCCAGCACGACATGATGCTGTTCGACCACGGCATGCGCCGCGAGGACGGCAGCGTCAACCCGGCCCAGCGCCCCGAAGCCGACGTGAACATCGAGTTCCAGTCCCGCTCGTTGCGCGCGGACGACGCCGCGAAGCTCGCCTTCCTCTTCAAGGACGCCAACGAGAAGTACGCGACCGACCATCCGGCCACCGTCGGCAACCACATGACGAACACCGATTCGTCGCCGTTCATGGACTTCACGGCCGCGATCAGCCTGCGGGAGAACGAGCGGGGCATGCACGTCGGTGCCGGCTGGAACCCGCACTGGCACCAGCCGACGGACCTCTTCGCCACCTACTCCGACCAGGACTTCCGGCTGGGCCTGAATGCCGCCCAGACGACGCTGGCTGCCGTTGCCCAGCTCGTGAACGCCCGCCTGGACCCGTGAACCGGAGCCGACCGTGACCCTTCCCTTCGGCCGGACCGGCTTTCCCGAGCTGTACGAGCGGGAACTCGTCGGCCCCCTGTTCACGCCCTTCGCCGAGGCGATGGTCGCGGACCTCGCGCCGGCCGCGGGCGAGGCCATCCTCGACGTCGCCTGCGGCACCGGCATCGTGGCGCGGCGAGCGTCCTGAGCCTCGACTTCCCGCCCATCTGGCGCCCGTCCTCCCCGCCCTGCACCTTCTGTCCGGCATCCTGCCCGCCGGCGCCATCGGGAGCCACGCCATGCCAGCCCAGGACAAGGAACCACCATGCAGCTCGGCGCATTCTCCGTCAGCCTGGCGGTGAAGGACATCCAGGCCTCGAAGCGCTTCTACGAGAAGCTCGGCTTCACCTCGACCATGGGCGACCTGGCCACGAACTGGACGATCCTCAAGAACGGCGACTGCGTGATCGGCCTGTTCCAGGGGATGTTCGAGAAGAACATCCTCACCTTCAACCCCGGCTGGGACCAGGGCGCCCAGCCCCTCGAGTCGTTCACCGACGTGCGGGAGCTCAAGCGGCAACTCAAGGAGCAGGGAGTGGAGATCCTCCAGGAGGCGGGGGAGGGCGACACCGGTCCGGCCAGCTTCGTGGTCGTGGACCCGGACGGGAACCCGATCCTGGTGGACCAGCACAGGTAGGCGGGCAGCCAAGGAGACCGAGATGGACGATCGTGAGCTGTTCCAGAAGTTCTGGGCCGACGAGTCGAAGACCACCGCGAAGGTCCTCGCGCGGATCCCGGAGGGGTCCGACTACCGCCCCGACCCGAAGTCGCGCACCGCGCAGGAGATCGCGTGGCAGGTCGTGTGCGAGGAGCGGATGATCATCGAGGCGCTGGAGCGCGGGGCGGCGGCGTGGGATCCCCCGCCCGCCCCGGCCACGATGCGCGAGGTGCTCGCGGCGTACGAGGCCACGGCCGCCACGCTCCCGGCGCGCTGGAAGGCCCTGCCTGCCGCGCGCTGGGAGGGGAACCTCGACTTCTTCGGCACCGAGCGGCCCGCGGGCCCGATGGCGTGGAGCTTCCTCTTCGACATCGTGCACCACCGGGGCCAGATCTCGACCTACCTCCGGCCGATGGGCGCCACCGTGCCGCAGATCTACGGGCCGAGCGGGGACGAGCCGTAGGCGTCGCCGGAATCCGCCCCCCAGGTCGAGTCCCCCTGGATCGGTCCTCCCCGGGGCGCGGATCGTGAAGCCCGCAGGGAAGACGTTCTGGGGCGGATGTGCGGGAAACACCCAGGACCCGGACGGCCACCTGTGGGAGGTCGTCGCGAGCGGAAGCCGGGAGGCGTGGGGCGGCATTGCGCGCAGGATCAGTTAGTTGGCCTGACTATTTGCCCGGCGGTGGGGCCACGACGCACGCGCGTGCCTCGAAGTGGAGGCGACGGCGTCGCCGCTCACCCCACCTCGTCCGTCCCCTCGTTGATCCCCTCGAACAGGTAGGTGGAGAGGTAGCGCTCGCCGGTGTCGGGGAGCATCGCGAGCAGCACGGTGCCCGCGGGCGACTTCTCCGCCACCTTCCGCGCCGCCGCGAACGTCCCGCCCGCCGAGACGCCGCAGAAGATCCCCTCCCTGGCCGCGAGGTCGCGCGCCGCGTCCCGGGCCTCGAGGTCGGACACCTTGACGATCTCGTCGATCACCGACCGGTCGAGCACCTGGGGCACGAAGTCCGGCGTCCACCCCTGGATCTTGTGCGGGTTCCACGCGTCGCCCGTGAGCAGCGATGCCACCTCGGGCTCGGCCGCCACGATGCGGATGCCCGGCCGCCCCGCCTTGAGCACCTGCCCCGCCCCGGCCAGCGTGCCGCCGGTGCCCCAGCCGGTGACCCAGACATCCAGCCGCCGGCCCGCGAAGTCGCGCAGGATCTCGGGACCCGTGGTGTGCCGGTGATACTCCGGGTTGGCGGGGTTCTCGAACTGCCTCGCCAGGAACCAGCCGTGCTTCGCGGCGAGCTCCTCCGCCTTCCGCACCATCCCCGACCCCCGCTCGGCGGCGGGCGTGAGGATCACCCTGGCGCCGAGGATCCGCATCAGCTTCCGGCGCTCGACCGAGAAGGAATCGGCCATCACCGCCACGAAGGGATAGCCCTTGGCCGCGCAGACCATCGCGAGCGCGATGCCGGTGTTCCCCGAGGTGGCCTCGACGACCGTCTGCCCCGGCTTGAGCGTGCCGCGCTGCTCCGCGTCGTTGATGATGGCGAAGGCGAGCCGGTCCTTGACCGAGGACATCGGGTTGAACGCCTCGCACTTGACGTACATCTCCACGTGCGCGGGCGCCAGGCGGTTGATGCGGACGACCGGGGTGTTGCCGATCGTGCCGAGGATGCTGTCGTGGATCACGGGGGCTCCGGGGTGTTGGGGTCGGGAAGGCCGTGGCCGATGTGCTGATGCTAATGCGGTTTTCCGGGGCGCGTGCCGACACGCAATATATTGATCAACCTTGCGGCCGCTTCGGGCCGCAACTGAACCGCACAACGTCAGGCCTGCGCACTGTGCGAAGCAGCCAACCCCGGAAGGCAAGGTGCCCATGAGGATGTACGCGAGATTCGGCGCAATGATAGCGACCTCAACGGTCGTCATGCTGGGGCTCATGTACCTGAACACCTACCAGCTGGATCACGTCTTCTTCAGTGAAACACGGACCTACATGGCGCTCATGATGGGAGCGGCCATGGCCATCATCATGCTGACGTTCATGTTGAGCATGCACACCGACAGGCGCATGAACATCGGGATCCTTGAAGGCGCTCATTGGAGACCTTGAACGCCAGCGATAGCCAACCCTGCACGCCCGACAATGGCAGGCAGCGGAGCGGCCGCGAGCCGCCGTACACTGCGCACAGCGGATGCCGGTGCCGAAACGCCCCTGCGCAGGTTGAAATGCCGCGCGATGGGGGCGGGCGCTCGGTCCGTCAGGCGCGGGCCCGCCAGTGACGGCACGACGGCAGGGGTGAGCGGGGCCCGCTCACCGCTCTCCGCTCCCCGCTCCCCCCTCCCCTTTCACCAGCACCTCGCCGTCGAACTGCTCCGCCCGCCACACGCCGAGGGAGTCGCGGAGCCCCGCCTGACGGATGTGGACCATCGCGCGGCCGTCGGGCGCTCGGGCCACCAGCAGCGAGTCGGGCGGCGCGTTCTCCTGCGCGTTGCGAAGCCGCCAGGCCGCGATCGAGTCGATGGTCTCGCCGAGCGGAATGGCCGCCACCAGCGCGCCGCCACGCCGCACCTCGACGCTCCGGTGGTCGAGCCCGAGCCCCGCCGCCAGCGTGTCGCCGGCGGGCCAGACGGTGTCGCTCGGCACCCGCTGGCGGAGCGGCACCAGCCACTCGTACCCCGTCACGTCCACCGCCCCCTCCGGCGGCCGGTTCACCCACACCCACCCGGCGCGGCCCTCCGAGCGGAAGCCCTGGAGGCCGAGCGCGGTGATGATCGGCTCCGCGTGGGCGCCGACGTGGCGCGTGGTGTCCGGGGGGAGGTCCGGCACGGTGAAGTCGCGCGCCGCGAGCCATTCCACGGTCGCGCGCGGGCCGTGGGTGCTCACCAGGTACCGGACCACGCTCGCCGCCTGGCTCCCGGCGTCGGCGTTCGCGCCCTTGGCCACCTTCGTCAGAGTCCCGCCCTCGAGCGCGCCGAGCGAGTCGAGCAGCGTCTCGAGCCGGGCGAACTGGCTCCGCTTCGACACCGCGTACGCGCTCCACGGGCCGACGAAGGTGACGGCCGCGAGGGCGGCGAGGGTGACCGGGATGAAGATGAGGCCGCGCCGCCTCCGGATGGTGAACGCGACCGCGGTCGCGAAGAGCCACGCGGTGAGCAGGGCCAGGAAATAGCGCCGCTCGGTGAGGCCGTACTGGTCGATCCGCTTCCCGATGGCGAGGGCCAGCATCACCGCCGCCGGCAGCACCGCGGGCCAGAACCAGCGCTCGAAGAGCGCCGCCCACGGCGCCTCCTGCCGGGTGGCCGGCGGCCCCGAGAGCAGCAGGGTGAGGATCCCCACCGAGGCCGCGCCCGACACCAGCCAGCCGATCCAGCCGCTGGGCCACTGCCCCGTCACCACCACCTTCACGAAGTAGGCGGTGAGGATGAGGAGGTAGAGCGTGGTGAGCGGCACGAGCACGAACCGCGCGAACGCGCGGAGGCCACCGGGCCACGAGTTGTCGGCCTCGAGTTCCTCGATGACCCGCGGCACGCCGGCGAGGAAGAAGAGCGGGTGGAAGAGGAGCGCCATCACCACCCAGAGCCGCGCGTAGGTCCGATCGGGGACGGCGAGCCCGAAGAGCTGGTCGAGGGCCACCAGCGCGAGCGCCAGCCCGAAGAAGAGCGCGGCGGCGTAGATCCCGCCGAGGAGGAAGCGCTCGAAGATCCGGCGGTTGAACTGCCAGAAGGCGTTCGGCTCGCGCCTCCCCAGGAAGGGCAGGCAGGCCACCAGCAGGTGGAAGAAGAGCGCGAGCTGGAAGAACCGGGTGGCCTGGAGCGTCTCGGTCCAGCGCGGGAAGCCGAGCCAGTAGAGCGGGATCACGAGGGCGGCCACCGCGATGCCCAGCCATCCGGCCTTCCGGCCCTCCAGCCGCCGCGCCAGGGCCACCGTGCCCGCCACCCCGAGCGGGAGCGCGAGAAGGGCCGACGTGAGCAGCCGGAGCGCCGGCTGCTCGTCCCGGCCCGGGGTGTCGGCGATGAGCTGGAAGGCCGCCACGGTGGCGAGCACCGCGGCGAGCACCGGCCCGGGGAAGCGGAGCACGGCGTCCCGGGTGCCGGCGGCGATCTGGTCGAGGGAGGGCAGACGGAGGCGCATGGACCGGGCTCCCGGGAGGATCCATCAGGGTGACAAGGTACTATCGGATTGCGTCAAAGCACTTTATCATACAAAGCTACATCCCGCAACCCTGCCCCCTGCCTGCCACCCGCCTGCCGCCTGCCCGTCCGCCCGCCCGTCCCGGTTCCCCTACCGCTCCCCCGGCGCCATGTGGGTGGCCAGCAGCACCTTCCGGAGCCCCGCCGGGAGCGCGCCGTCGGCGGTCTCCTTGAAGACCAGCCCCTGGAGCACCCCGTCCCGGAGCGGCTTGAACCAGTGGTGCGCGGCATGGCTCCGTTCGCCGAGCCAGTGGGTGGCCGCGATGTGGACAGTGTAGCCGGCGATCGGGTTCTGGGCGGCGGCGGCGGTGGCGCCACCGGCGGCGAGGGTTGCGAGGAGGGCGGCGGCGCGGAGAGCTTGGGTCGGCATGGCTGGCTCGCGGTGAGTGGATGGCGCGAGTATATTTAGTACAACTAAATAAATCAAGCGAGCGACGCCCCTGCCCCCTCACCCCCGCCGGTTCCCGCCGCGCCGGCGCCGCACCGGCCAGTTCCTGCCCGACGACGCCCCGCTCCCCACGGAGCCGCCGCCGGTCCGCCCGGAGCCGGGGCCCCTGCCGAGCGACCCGCCGGCCCAGCTCCTCACGGCCCTCGCCAGGGTCGGCCTGGCGCTCCGGAGCAGCGCCTGGCGCCAGGCGTGGCACAGCGAGATGACGCCCACCCAGGTGCAGATCCTGCTCCTGCTCCGCGCCCGCGGTCCGCTCCGGATCGGCGCCATCGCCGAGGGGCTCGGTGTCACCGACCCCACCGTGTCCATCGCGGTGAAGACGCTGGTGGCCAAGGGGCTGGCGCTCCGGGAGCCCGACCCTGCCGACGCCCGCGCGCGGCGGATCGCGCTCACCCGGATCGCCCGCGAGGGGGCCGACCACCTCGCCGGGTGGCCGGAGGTGCTGGCGGAGGCGGTGGACGCGCTCGCCCCCGCCGACCAGGCGGCGATGCTCCGCGCGATGATGCAGGTCATCGCGACGCTCCAGCGCCGGGGCGAGATCCCGGTGAGCCGGATGTGCGCCACCTGCCGGTTCTTCCGCCCGGACGCCCATCCGCACGACGCCGAGCGCCCGCACCACTGCGCCTTCGTGGACGCGCCCTTCGGCGACCGCGCACTCCGGCTCGACTGCGCCGACCACCAACCCCTGGCCCTCGCCCGATGACCACCCGCCGCGACTTCCTCCGTGCCACCGGGGCGTTCGCCCTCGCCCCCGCGATCCACCTCCCCTCCCGCGCCGAGTTCGACCTGGTCCTCCGCGGGGGCTCCGTCCTCGACGGCACCGGTGCCGCCGCCCGCCTTCTCGACGTCGGCGTCTCCGCCGGGCGCATCGCCGCCCTCGGCCCCGCGCTCGGCGCCGGCCGGGACGAGATCGACGCCCGCGGCCTCGCCGTCGCCCCCGGCTTCATCGACATCCACTCCCACGGCGACGGCTCGCTCGGCGAGGACCCCCGCGCGGAGTCGGTGATCCGGCAGGGGATCACCACGGTCGTCGCGGGCCAGGACGGCGGCGGCCGGCCGGTGGGCGAGGTGGGCGACCGGATGCGCACCTTCCGCCCTGCCTGCAACGTCGCCGCGATGGCGGGGCTCGGCAGCCTCCGCGCGGCGGTGATCGGGGAGGACAACCGCCCGGCCACGCCGGACGAGATCGTGCGGATGCGCGCGCGGATCGAGCGCGCCCTCGCCGACGGCGCCTGCGGGGCCTCGAGCGGGCTCGAGTACACCCCCGGCGCCTTCGCCTCCACCGCCGAGCTCGCCGCGGTCTGCCGCCCGCTCGCGACGCGCCGGCTCCCCTACGCCACCCACATGCGGAACGAGGACGACCGGCTCCTCGAATCCATCGACGAGGCCATCGCCGTGGCCGAGGGCGCCGGCTGCCCGCTCCAGGTGAGCCACCTCAAGACCCAGGGGCCGCGGAACTGGGGCAAGCTCGACGACGCCCTCGCACGGATCGAGGCGGCGCGCACCCGCGGGGTGGACGCCGCGTTCGACCGCTATCCCTACCTCGCGTACCAGACCACGCTGGCGAACCTCTTCCCCGCCACCGCGCGCGACGGCGGCACCGAGGCGTTCCTCGCCCGGCTCGACGACCCGGCCCTCCGCGAGGCCTGCCTCGCGAAGATCGAGCTCATCGGCGGGTGGGACAACGTGCAGATCTCCGGCGTGGCGGAGGAGGCCGACCGCGCGGCCGAGGGCCGGCGGCTCGGCGCCTACGCCGCGTCGCTCGGCGAGGACCCCTACGCCGTCACCGTGGCGCTGCTCCGCCGGAACCGGGGCGGGGTCGGGATGGTCGGCTTCGCGATGAGCGAGGAGAATCTCGAGCGGATCCTCGCCCACCCGCTCGGCATGGTCTGCAGCGACGGCGGCGCCGTCGCCATTGACGGGCCGGCGCGGCGCGGCCATCCCCACCCGCGCAGCCTGGGGAGCTTTCCCCGGGTGCTCGGCCGCCACGTGCGCGAGCGGAAGGCTCTCACGCTGGAGCAGGCGGTACACAAGATGACCGGCTTCCCGGCCAGCCGGCTCCGCTTGTCCGACCGCGGGCGGGTGGCCGAGGGCCTTGCGGCGGACCTCGTGGTGTTCGACCCGGCCACCGTGGCCGACCGCGCCACGTACGAGGACCCGTTCCAGTATCCGGTGGGCATCCCCGCGGTGGTGGTGAACGGGGAGGTCGTGCTCCGGGAGGGGGAGCGCACCCCCGCCCGCCCGGGCCGGTTCGTCCGGCCGGGGTGACACAGATTCGATCGCAAGAACCGGGGCGCGGGCGTGGCGGCCGCAGGCGAGATTCGGCGCAGACACCTGAGGAGCGCCGAATGACCGCCATCGCCTTCCAGCCCGCGACTCGCGACTCGCGACTCGCGACGCTCGACCCCGACGCCGCCTGGCGCGCCGTCCTCGCCCGCAACGCAGTGGCCGACGGCCGGTTCGTCTTCGCCGTCCACACCACCGGCATCTACTGCCGTCCGGGCTGTCCCGCGCGCACGCCGAAGCGGGAGAACGTCAGCTTCTTCCCCGACCCCGACGCCGCGGAGGCGGCCGGCTTCCGTGCCTGCCTGCGCTGCCGCCCGCGGGGCGGGGCGAGCGCCGCTGACCAGGCGGTCGCGAAGGCCCGCGCCCTGCTCGACGCGCGCGGCGGCGAGCGGGTCACCCTCGACGAGCTCGCGCGGGTCACCGGGATGACGCCCACCCACCTGCAGCGGATCTTCACCGCCGCGGTGGGCGAGAGCCCGCGGGCCTACGCCGCGCGGCTCCGGGAAGAGCGGCTCCGCGGGGCGCTCCGGAGCGAGGCCACCGTCTCCCGCGCCATCCACGAGGCGGGATACTCGGCGTCGAGCCGGGCCTACGCTGGCGCCGACCGCGCCTTGGGCATGACCCCGGCGGAGTTCCGCCGCCGCGGCGCGGGCGTCGAGCTCCGGGTGGCCTCGGCGCCCTGCTCGCTCGGCCACCTGGTGATCGCTGCCACGACGCGCGGCATCGCGGCGGTGCGGTTCGGGAGTGACCCGCGCGCGCTGGTGCGGGAGCTCCGGGAGGAGTTCGCCGAGGCCAGGATCGAGGCGGCGGACGCGCAGCTCGCCGAGTGGATCCGGCAGGTGGTGCGGCTGGTGGACGGGATCGGGCTCGACCGCGAGCTGCCGATCGACGTGGCGGGCACCGAGTTCCAGCGCCGGGTGTGGGCGGTGCTGCGCCGGGTCCCGGGCGGCGAGACGGTGACCTACGCCGAGCTCGCGCGCCGCATCGGGCAGCCGCGGGCCGTGCGGGCGGTGGCCGGCGCCTGCGCGGCGAACCCCGCGGCGGTGGTCATCCCCTGCCACCGGGTGGTGCGGAGCGACGGCGACCTCGGCGGGTACCGCTGGGGCGTCGAGCGCAAGCAGGCGCTGCTCCGGGCGGAGCGCGCACCTTCGCGGTCCGCATAGGGTTCACCGCAGAGGCGCAGAGGACGCAGAGTCAGCCAACTGCCAAGAAACAGTCTGCCCCGCCCCTCCCCAGTCGCTGATGTTGGGGTGAGGTGGGGCAACAAGTTCGTGGCAGTTCTCTGCGCTCTCTGCGCCTCCGCGGTGAACCTTACCGGTGGCGGGCCGGGCCGGGCCGGTCTCGGTGAAGTCGTTGGCCGCGGGGTACTTCCTGCGCAAAAGGTCGAGCCCGGACGGTCCGGGTATCCCGGATGCGCGGGATGGTCGGGCAGTCAGGCAGTCGGACCGTCCGCCCCCTTGACAATGAGCTAGCATTTTGATATCATCACGATACCACCCTCATCGTGAGGACACCGTGATCCGCGAAATCCAGCGCAAGGCCGCCCCCGGGCTGCCGATGCTCCTGCTTCTCGTCGCCGGCCTGGTCCTGGCGATCTGGCTGTTCATCGGCCAGGTGAGGGTGGGCAACTCCCCGGTCGCCGTGGCGCTCCTCGTGGGCGCGCTGGTGATCGCGTTCCTGCTGGTGGGCCTCTTCGTGGTGCACCCGAACGAGGGCAAGGTGCTCACCCTCTTCGGCCGCTACGTCGGCACGGTCCGCCAGGCGGGGCTCTGGTGGGTGAACCCGTTCATCGTGCGCAAGCCGATCTCGCTCCGGGTCCGGAACTTCGAGACCCAGAAGCTCAAGGTGAACGACAACCACTCGAACCCGATCGAGATCGCGGCGGTCATCGTCTGGAAGGTCGTGGACACCGCCGAGGCGATGTTCGAGGTGGACGACTACGAGCACTACGTCCGGGTGCAGAGCGAGGCGGCGGTGCGGGGGCTGGCGACGGCCTATCCGTACGACGCGCACGGCGAGGGCGAGGTGGCCCTCTCGACCCACCAGGACGAGGTGTCGAAGCGGATGCTCTCCGAGGTGCAGGAGCGGCTGGGCAAGGCGGGCGTGCTGGTGACGGAGACCCGGATCAGCCACCTGGCCTACGCGCCGGAGATCGCCTCCGCGATGCTGCAGCGGCAGCAGGCCTCGGCGATCATCGCCGCGCGCCGGAAGATCGTCGAGGGCGCGGTCGGGATGGTGGAGAACGCCCTCGAGCTGCTGGCGGAGAAGAAGGTGGTGGACCTCGACCCCGAGCGGCGGGCGACGATGGTAAGCAACCTGCTCGTGGTGCTCTGTTCCGAGCGGGGCACGCAGCCGGTGGTCAACACGGGCACGCTGTACCAATAGTCCGATGGCGGAACGGAAGGCCTTCCTCCTCCGGCTCGACCCGCGGCTGCACGACGCGCTCCAGCGTTGGGCCGCGGGCGAGCTCCGCAGCCTCAACGGGCACATCGAGTACCTGCTGCGGGAGGCGGTGACGAAGGCGGGACGCGGCAAGGACCTTGGCGGGGAGGAATGACGATGGCGGACCGGGCGACGTGCCCCGAGTGCGGGAGCCGGGACCAGTACCAGCCGCTCAAGGAGATCGGCGCGGGCGGCGGGCACGCGCCCAACTTCCTCCCCGGCCTGGGCAAGTGGTACGAGGCGGCAAGGTTCGAGGTGGTGGTGTGCGCCGACTGCGGGCTGACCCGGTTCTACGCCGCGCGCGAGGGGCGGGAGAAGCTCAGGAAGTCGGGGAAGTGGCGGCGGGCGGGGTGAGTGGCGCGGCGGGTCAGCCGCAGCAGTCGCCGGCGGCGCTCCGGGCGGCAGCGGCCGCCTTGAGCGCCGCGAGCGCGTCGAGCGCCGGGGCCAGCGTGTCCTCGCGGAGCGAGTAGTACACCCAGCGGCCGGCCCGGCGGTCGGCCACGAGCCCCGCGTCCCGCAGGGTCTTGAGGTGGAAGGAGAGCCGGGACTGCCCGGTCTCCATCACCTCGGTCAGGTCGCAGACGCAGCGCTCCCCGCCCCGGAGCAGGTCCAGCACCGCCAGCCGCGTCGGGTCCGACAGCGCGTGGAACACGCGCGCCAAGTCCCCCGCCGGGAGGGCGGGCGCCGGGACGGGGGCGGCGTCGGCGATCGGGAGGGCGCGGACCATGTGCCCAATCTATCAACAATTGTTGGTATAACAAGGCGTTATTCGCTGTTCGCCGGCACGTCGACGAACAGCGAATAGCGATCAGCGAACCTCGATCCGGTAGCGCAGCACCGCGACGCTGTCTCCCTCCTCCTGGCGAATGACCACCAGCCAGTCCCCCTCGAGGTCGGAACCGAGAGGTGAACGGCAGTCGAGCGGCTTTCGCGCCTCCAGACTGCCGCCGGTGTACACCTCCACGAAACCGCGGTCGCCGTCCGACGCCACGAGCCAGGTTCGACCGGCGGCATCCAGGTGGAGGTTGCCTGGCGCGAAATGGGGGAGGGAGTCCCGCGCCAGCCGGCGGAGGCGGTCGGAGAGATCCGGCGGGGTAACTCGCACTCCCCCCGGCCCGGGGATGCCGCGCCGCGCCATCGCCTCCAGGCGGCGACGAGCCTCAGCGAGTTCCGAGGGGGTCCGGAGACGAGCTCGTTGCTCTCCCATCAAGGCTCGCCGACCAGTGGAGTCCACTTCCATGACCTGGAGAGTGTACCGGTCGGCGATCGCCGCCGATGTGGGCCCGAGCGCTGCATCGGGCTGCCGAGGCTCACCGATCGTCGCGTCGACCGGCGTGGCGTGGGCGTAGGAGGATCGTGTCACCGGTCGTGAATACCCGGCCGGGTGGGACGGCCGAAGCTCGACCGCCCCAGTCTCGACTGATTGGCCCGCTTCGGCTGTCAGAGCCCCACCCGACGCCGGCGTAGCGCCTCGATGGGGCCCTTCGCATCCCGCAACTGTGCCCAGGAACAGGATCCCAGCCAACCTTCGCAGCATGGTGCAACCAGAATGGGACTGGGAACGGGCGCACGATGGCGCCATTGGTCCACTTGCAGCACGAGCCGTTGCAACACCACCACGATGTCGATTCCGCGCTTGTCGTGGCGAGCACACGCTCGGCCGGGTCCACGCCGTCGAGGAGCTCCGCGAGGTGATCTCGCTGGATGCTGCAGGCTGGGCAATGGTGACTTCGCTCGAGGTCGGCGATTGCCAACCCAGCCCCCCCCGTGTGGGTGTCAAGAGCGCAAACGACGAGGGCCGGAAGCACCCGCTCCCGGCCCTCCTCCGGCTCGTGACTCGCGACTCGCGACTCGCGACTACTTGAGGAACAGCAGTTCCCGGTACACCGGCATCGGCCACAGGTCCGCCGCGACGTCGAGCTGCAGCAGGTCGCCCAGGCGCCGCACCTCGGCCATCGCCGGCCGCACCTTCGCCTTGATGTGCCGGGCATGCGCCATCGGGTCCTCGTGGTGCACCGCCGCCTCGGCCTCGAGCGCGTCGATCGCCACGCGGAACTCGCTGATGAGCTTCACCAGGGCGGTGAGCTCGGCCTTGCCGGCCTTGTCCTCGACCCCGGCCCCGGCGGTCGCGGCGAGCGCCTCCGCGGTCCGCCGCTGGTGCTCGAGCGCCGCGGGCAGGATGAGGGTCCGCGCCATCACGCCCATCGTGTCGGCCTCGATGCCGAGCTGCTTGACCCACTTCTCGACCGAGATGTGGTAGCGGCTGTCCACCTCGGCCTTGTTGAGCACGCCGTACTTCCTGAAGAGGTCCGACGTCTTCTTCGAGTTGAGGACGGGGAAGGCCTCGACCGAGTCCTGGAGGATCGGGAGCCCGCGGCGCTTCGCCTCCTCGTGCCACTCGGCGGAGTAGTTGTCGCCGTCGAAGATGATCCGCCGGTGCTCGTGGATCAGCTTCCGCACGATGCCGATGGCCGCCTGTGCCACCTTCTCCGGCGTGGCCCTGGCGCCCACCGCCTTCTCCAGCTCCCCGGCCACGTGGTCGAGCGACTCCGCCACGATCGTGTTGAGGACCGTGTTGGGCCAGGCGATGCTGGCGGTCGAGCCCACCGCCCGGAACTCGAACTTGTTCCCGGTGAAGGCGAAGGGGCTGGTGCGGTTCCGGTCGCCGGAGTGGCGGGGGAGCTGCGGCATGCTCCGGGCGCCGAGGTCGAGGGTGCCGCCCTTGATCGTGCGCCTGGGCGGGCCCGCTTCCACCTGGGCCAGGATGTCGGAGAGCATCTCGCCGAGGAAGATCGAGATGATCGCCGGCGGCGCCTCGTTGGCGCCGAGCCGGTGGTCGTTGCCGGCCGACGCGATCGACGCGCGGAGCAGGTCGGCGTGGAGGTCCACCGCGCGGATCACCGAGACGAGGAACACCAGGAACTGCAGGTTGGTGTGGGTCTCGTCCTGGGGATCGAGCAGGTTCACCCCGGTGTCGGTGGCCATGGCCCAGTTGTTGTGCTTGCCCGAGCCGTTCACCCCCGCGAACGGCTTCTCGTGCAGCAGTGCCTGCAGGCCGTGCTTCGGGGCCACCCGCTTGAGCGTCTCCATCAGGACCATCTGGTGGTCGCTGGCGATGTGGCTGGTCTCGAACAGCGGGGCGATCTCGTACTGCCCCGGCGCCACCTCGTTGTGGCGGGTCTTCACCGGCACGCCGAGGCGGTAGAGCTCGCGCTCCACGTCACCCATGAAGGCGAGGACGCGGGGCGGGATCGAGCCGAAGTAGTGGTCCTCGAGCTGCTGGCCCTTGGGCGGCCGGGCGCCGAAGAGGGAGCGCTCGCAGGTGACCAGGTCGGGCCGCTTGAAGTAGAGCTCGCGGTCCACCAGGAAGTATTCCTGTTCCGGGCCCACCGTGGTGTCCACGTGGGTGACGCCGGCGTCGGTGCCGAAGAGCCGGAGGATCCGGAGCGCGTGCTTCGAGAGCGCCTCCATCGAGCGGAGCAGCGGGAGCTTGGTGTCGAGCGCCTCGCCGGTCCAGGAGACGAAGGCCGTCGGGATGCACCAGGGTGACCATCCCGCTGTCGCGCATCAGGAAGGCGGGGCTGGTCGGGTCCCACGCGGTGTAGCCCCGGGCCTCGAACGTGGCGCGGAGGCCGCCCGACGGGAAGCTGGAGGCGTCGGGCTCGCCCTGCACCAGGTCGGCGCCGGAGAAGTTGTAGACCACGCCGCCCGCGCCGTCGGGGCTCGCGAGCGAGTCGTGCTTCTCGGCGGTGAGGCCGGTGAGGGGCTGGAACCAGTGGGTGAAGTGGGTGGCGCCGTTCTCGATGGCCCAGTCCTTCATCGTCGCGGCCACCACGTCGGCCACGGTGGAGTCGAGCGGCTCCCCGTGGTCGATGGTGCGCAACAGCGACCGGTAGATCTCCTTCGGGAGGCGCTGGCGCATCACCCGGCGGGTGAAGACGTCCTTGCCGAAGAGGGTGTCGAGGGCGCCGCCGGTGCCGTTCAGGGCAGCGGCGGCAGCGGCGGGCGGGGCGGAAGCGGGCGCAGCCATCGGGGGTCCTCGGGGCCGGGGGTCCTGGCACCGGGGCGGCGCGCCCCGGCGACTGGTGGAGGGTAGGGCAAGGGCCGGGCCGGGGGGAGGGGGTTACCCCTAGTTGGACTAGGGGAGAGAGGGTAGATTGGTCGGACAGTCGGACAGTCGGCCAGACGGACAGTCCGCCCCACCGCCCGACTGCGCGACTGCCCGACTGTCCGACTGCCCGACTCCCCCAATGCCCCTCCCCTTCCTTCCCGGCACCCTCGAGCTCCTGGTCCTCCGGGCCCTCCACTGGGAGCCCACCCACGGGCACGGGGTGGCGGCGTGGATCCGGCTGGTCACCGCCGGCGCCTTCACGGTCGAGGAGGGCTCGCTCTATCCCGCCCTGCACCGGCTCGAGCGCCAGGGGCTGCTCTTCTCCGACTGGGGCCCGTCGGAGCACGGCCGCCGCGCCCGGACCTACCAGCTCACCCCCGCCGGCCGGCAGGAGCTCCGCCGCCGCGCGGCCGACTGGGAGCGCTACGTCACCGCGGTGGGCCGGGCCCTCGACCACGGCCGGCCCCGGGCCCTCTGGGCGGCCGGCAAGTAGATTCCCCCTCCCATGACCGTCCTGGCCGACCTCCTGACCCTCCCCGCCGACCGTGGCGCACCTGCGCTCGCGCTGGAGCGGCTGGGGGTGCTCGAGGGGGCGTTGGCGGAGGCGGCGGGGATGGCCCGGGCGGCTGGGACGGACGGGACGGACAACCCACCGCAACCGCCCGCGGACGCCCTGCACCACGTCCGCACCTCCACCCGCCGCGTCCGGAGTGTCCTCCGGGCCTACCGTCCCTGGCTCGGCGGCCGCGGGACGCGCCGGCTTCGCCGCGAGCTGCGCCGGCTGATGGCCGCCACCTCGCCCGGACGCGACCTCGACGTCCAGCTCGCCTGGCTCGCGGCCTCTGCCGCCGAAGCGCCCGAGCCCGCGCGCGCCGGGGTGGACTGGCTCGTCCGGCGGCTGGAGCGGCGCCGGGAAAGGCTCCGCGATCGGGAGGCGAAGGTCCTGTCCGGGCCGCCGGTGGACCTTGCCCGCGCCCGCGAGCGGCTCGGCGCCACCGGCGCGTCGTCCATCCCCGCACCGACCCTCGCCCGCGCCGCGGCCGCCGCCGTCCGCACCGGGGCCGACGCGCTCGAGGAGGAGCTGGCCGGCGTGGTCTCGCTGGCCGACCGCGAGCGTTCGCACCGCGCGCGCATCCAGGCGAAGCGGCTCCGCTATGTCGTCGAGCCCTTCGCCGAGGCGGCCGGCGGCGCCCCGCTGCTCGAGCGGCTCACCCGGCTCCAGGACGGTCTCGGCGAGCTGCGCGACGCCCAGGTGCTGGCGGAGGCGCTGGCCCGCGCGCTCCGGAAGGCACCGCCGGACGTGGTGGATGGGGTGAAATGGCTGGCGGAGCTGGTGTCGGCGCGCGAGGTGGCGGCGTGGGACGGGCTGGCCGCGGAATGGCTGGCGCCGGGAGCCGGCGGGGTATTGCCCGCCGCACGGGAACTCGCCGCCCGGCTCGAGTCGCACGGTGCGCCCGCCGGCCCGCCGCTCGAGATCGAGCGGAAGTACCTCCTCTCCACCCTGCCGCCGGCGGCGGAGAACGCCCCGTGGCTCGAGATGCGCCAGGGGTACCTCCCCGGCCGCGTCATCGTCGAGCGGCTCCGGTACGTGCGCGACGGCTCGGGCGAGCGCTGGTACCGCACGGTGAAGACCGGCCGCGGCGTGGTGCGGGTCGAGCTGGAGGAGGAGATCGAGCGCGGGCTCTTCGACGCCCTGTGGCCGCTCACCGAGGGTCGGCGGCTGGAGAAGCGCCGCTACCTGGTGCCGGAGGGCGACCTGCTCTGGGAGGTGGACGTCTTCACCGACCGCCCGCTCGTGCTCGCGGAGGTCGAACTGCCGAACGAGGCCTTCGAGCCCTTCATCCCCCACTGGCTCCGGCCGTTCCTGCTGCGGGATGTGACGGGGGAGGTGGAGTACCTCAACTCAAGCCTGGCCCGGTGACATGCCGCCCGCCACCCGGAGTGCGTCGTCGGGGCCGAACCGCTCGGCCATCGCCGCGCTGGCGGGAGGAGGCGGGAGGAACGGGGAGGGGGATTGGAGCGACACGCGTGCGTCCCTGGTTCGGGGGCCGTCGGCCTGACGGGGACGGTATCCCGGGGGTTTCCCCCTTGCCGCCGGCTCGGCCGCGCGACATCCTGCGGCGTGCCGCCGATCCTCTCCTTCCTGCCCCGCCTGCTCGCGAGCGCCGTCGTCTTCACCATCCTCTTCCGGCTGCTGGCCGCGCCCCTCGATCGCGTCTCCACCCCGGCGCGCGGCGGCCGCTCGCCGGGACAGGTGGCCGTCACCCCGCTCGGCTTCGCCGTACGGCTCGTGCTCGCGGTGCTCTGGGCGAGTTACGTCGCGTGGCTGGTGACGACGTGGACCCGGCGGGAGGACGTGACCTACGACTGGTTCTACTACCTGCTGGCGGGGAGCCTCTACCTGGGACCGGTGGGGCTGATGGGACGGAAGGCCGACGCCGCCGGCGCGTCACGCGCGGCGCTCGTCGGCACCACGGTGCTCGCGCTGCTCTGCATCCTGCCGGAGTGGAACGAGCGGGTGTTCGGGTGGTGGGTGGGGGTGGTGGGGAGGTAGTCGGACGGACGGACGAACGGACGAATCTACTGTCCGACTGTCCGACTGCCCGACTGTCCGACTGCCCTACCCCGCCCCCGCCCCGAGAAACTTCACCAGCATCAGCGGCCGCTCCCGCACCGCCGTCACCGGCTCGGCGGCCATCGCCTGCACCCGTTCGGCGGCAAGCTCGCGGTCGGCGAGCCGCGCGAGGGCCTGCTGATAGAGGCCCTGGGCCACGGCCGACGGCAGGCCGAGGGTCCGGATGTACTGCAGCACCGACTCCTCCGCGCCCTCCACGTGCCCCACGATGTCCTCGATGCCGAGCGCGTTCCGCAGGTGGGCCGCGGCGATCGCTTCCGCGGCGCGCGCGGCGGCCAGCGTGGCGCGCTCGCGGACCTGCTCCTTGTGCCGAGCGAGCTGGCGCGGCGATGCCAGGAGGTCCCACAGCCCGGGCACCTCGCGGCTCTCCAGGTCCGGCGCCTCGCCTCCCAGCCGGATGAGCACGCCGGCGCGCACCGGATCCTGCATGGCGCGCGGCACCGGCACCTCGAAGAAGTAGCGGTCGAGCGCGTCGTCGGCGGAGAGGAGCCCGCGCATCGCCTGCACGAAGTTCACCGCCTGCTCGCGGTGAGTCTCGACCAGGGACTCCCACGCGGCGGCATACGCCGCCTGGAGCTGGCGCGACAGGTTGGGGTGCCGCCGCGCGACGGACCGCAGGGCTTCGAACATCGTTGACCTCCCGAAGTGACCGGCCGGACGGGCCGGGTGTCTCCCCCCTCCCGACGCAGGTTCCGGGCACGGGGGGACCCCCAACCTGGGGGACCCCTGATCTCCTTTGGGCACAAGATGTTGCGTGGAGGCCCCAGCTCACGCGCGCAGGGGTCTGCATCGGGGCGGAGGGGCGGCGTTGCGGCCTTGCCGCGACACCTTCAGGCGGGAGTGAACGGCCCTGCAGTCAGCACCCGGACGTCAATCCCGCCATTCGTCGTCGCCAGCGCCTCGTCCCAGTGCAGGCCGGTGGCGGATTCCAGCTGCCGGTGGGCGGAGAGCATCGCCGCGCGCCACCCCGCGGCGCGCTCGCGGAGCACGCGACCCAGCGTCGCGTAGAGGTCGCGGAGGGCCGCGCGCTCACCGACCCGGATTCCGTAGGGTGGATTGGTGACGAGCCAGCCGCGCGGCGCGGATGGCGCGAACGCCGCGAGCGCCTGGCGCTCGAACGTCACGTCCCCCGCCACGCCGGCGCGCTCGGCGTTGGCCCTCGAGGCCTCGATGGCGCCGGCGTCGCGGTCGAAGCCGAGGATCGGCGCCGGCGCGGCTGGCAGCACCTTCGCCTCCGCCTGGTGCTTCACCCGCGACCAGGTGGCGCCCTCGAACGACGGCCAGCGCTCGAACGCGAACGGCCGGCGGCGGCCCGGTGCCATCCGGCGGGCGAGGAGCGCCGCCTCGATCGCGATGGTGCCGGCGCCGCAGAGCGGGTCCACCAGCGGCGCCGACCCGTCGTAGCCCGCGGCGAGCAGCATCGCGGCGGCGAGCGACTCGCGCACCGGCGCCTTCGCCGTGGCGAGCCGGTACCCGCGCCGGTGCAGCAGGTCGCCGGAGGTGTCGGCCGAAAGGATGAGCTCGTCGCGCCAGAGGCGGGCCACGAACAACTGGGGAACGGGGAGAGGGGAGGGGGGAGCAGGGAACTCATCGCCGTCGTCCCTCTCCCCTCTCCCCTCTTCCCTCTCCCCGACAGTCGCCCCGGCGACCGCCGCCACCACGGCCCGCCCCAGCCGCTCCGCCACCGCGTCCTGGTGGTAGAGCTTCGACTTCTTCGCGGTCACCCGGAATGCGGCTGCGCCGCCCGGCGCCACGAACCGGTCCCACGGCACCTGCGCGGCGTGGCGCTCCAGCTCGAAGAACGAGTGCGCGTGGAACGTGGCGACGCGGACCAGTACCCGGCTCGCGGTCCGGAGCTCGAGGTTGGCGCGGTAGACGCCGGAGTGGTGCGCCGCGAACCCGACCCCGCCCGGCGTGATCTCCCCGGGCGTGAGCCGCAGCCCCGAGAGTTCGGCGGCAAGGACCTGCTCGAGGCCCGGTGTGCAGACGGCGTAGCAGTGGAGGGGGGCGGGCATTGGGTGGGTCGAAGGTCGAAGGTCGATGGCTGGAGGTCAAGCGCGACCCGCGGCTCGCGTCCTACTCCCCCGCGCGGTAGCTTCTCGCCCCGGTCCCCGGTCCCCGTTGCCCGTTCCCCGTTCCCCTCCCCGAGGGCATGCGTGCCGGCGCCACCGTGCTGGGCTACCGCACGGCCGGGAAGCTCGTGCCGCTCCGGAGGGGGACCAACGGGATGATCTGCCTGGCCGACGATCCCTCGGACGACCAGTTCCACGTGGCCTGCTACGCGGCGTCGATGGACCCGTTCATGGCGCGCGGGCGGGCGCTTCGCGCGGAGGGGGTGTCCGCGGGGCAGATCGACACGGTGCGCTTCCGCGAGGTCCGGGAGGGGAAGCTCCGCGTGCCGACCGCGCCGGCGGCACTCTGGTCGCTCACCGGCCCGGTCACGAGCTGGGACCCCGCCACCGGCAAGGTGACGGGAGCCCGGGCGCTCTATGTCATCTACGTCCCGTTCGCCACCGAAGCGACCACCGGGATCCCGGCCCTGCCGGCACAGGGCACGCCCTGGCTGATGCACCCCGGCACGCCGAAGGCGCACGTGATGTTCATCCCGGGCATGTAGGGGCTGGGACAGGTGGAGGGATAGTCGGGTGGACGGGTGGAACCCACCGTCTGTCCGTCTACCCGTCCATCCGTCGGGGTGGTGCTGGGGGGAAGGGGAGAATGGCCAGGGGCGGAATCGAACCGCCGACACCGTGATTTTCAGTCACGTGCTCTACCAACTGAGCTACCTGGCCCGGGGCCGGAGAATGTAGCCGTGGCGCGGCCCGGATGGGAGGGGCGGCGCCCCGCGCAATCCGTTGCGGGGGCCGCAGCCGGCGTGTATGCTCCCGCCTTATGGCCCACCCGCGCTACCCCAACCTCACCGTCCTCGACCACCCCCTCATCCAGCACAAGCTGTCGCTCCTGCGCGACCGCCGGACCCCCACCCGCGACTTCACCGACCTGGTCGGCGAGATCGCCATGCTGATGGCCTACGAGGTGACGAAGGACCTGCCACTCGAGCCGGTGGAGATCGAGACGCCGCTCGAGCGGATGACCGGGGTGCAGGTGGCGGGGAAGAAGCTGGTGCTGGTCCCGATCCTCCGGGCCGGGCTCGGGATGGTGGACGGGATCCGGCGACTCGTCCCGTCCGCCCGGGTCGGGCACATCGGCATCTACCGCGACGAGTCCACGCTCCAGCCGGTGCACTACTACTTCAAGATCCCGAAGGAGGGCGAGGGCCGTGACTTCCTGGTCCTCGACCCGATGCTCGCCACCGGCGGCTCCGCCGCCGCCGCCTTCACCGCCCTCAAGCAGGCCGGTGCGCAGCGGGTGCGGCTCCTCTCGCTCGTCGCGGCGCCCACCGGCGTGCAGCACCTGCTCGAGACGCATCCCGACATCCCCGTCTTCGCCGCCGCGCTCGATCGTGAGCTCAACGCCCACGGCTACATCCTGCCGGGGCTGGGCGACGCGGGGGACCGGCTGTTTGGCACGCGCTAGTCGCGAGTCGCGAGTCGCGAGTCCCGCGGCAACGGCCGGTCGACTCGTGACTCGTGACTCTCGACTCCTGACTCCTGGCCAATGACTGCGAATCTCCGACTGACCTTCTGGGGCGCCGCCGGCGGCGAGGTCACCGGCTCGATGCACCTGCTCGAGGCGTGCGGCGCGCGCATCCTGCTCGACGCCGGGCTCTTCCAGGGGCACCGCGAGGAGGCCCAGGCGCGGAACGCGAAGCTTCCGTTCGACGCGCGCCGCATCGACGCGGTGGTGGTCTCCCACGCCCACATCGACCACATCGGCCGCCTGCCGCTGCTCGTGGCACAGGGGTTCCACGGGCCGATCCACGCCACGCCGGCCACGCGCGATCTCTTCGGTCCGATGCTGCTCGACGCCGCCGAGATCCAGGAGCGGGACCACGAGCACCTGGTGAAGCGCGGGCGCGCCGGGCCTGACAGCGTACCGCTCTACACCCGCCGGGATGCGATCGCCGTGCAGGACATGGCCCACGGGGTGCCCTACCGCCGGCTCCTCCACCTGCGGAAGCATCTCACGGTCGAGTTCCTCGAGGCGGGCCACATCCTCGGCTCCGCCTCGGTGGACGTCCGGCTCACCGAGGGTGTCCCGCACCGGCTGGTCTTCTCCGGCGACATCGGGCGCTGGGGCCTGCCGATCGTGCGCGACCCCGAGGCGCCGAACGGCCCGATCGACACCCTCATCATCGAGTCCACCTACGGCGATCGGGACCACGAGACCCCCGGCAACGCAATGGAACGGATGGCGGGGGTGATCAACCGGGTGGCGGGCCGCGGCGGGAAGGTGCTCATCCCCGCCTTCGCCCTCGGCCGCATCCAGGAGCTGGTCTACGACCTGCACACGCTCTGGCACCGGAAGCTGATCCCGGAGGTCCCGGTCTACGTGGACAGCCCGATGGCGGTGGACGTGACCGAGGTCTTCCGGCTCCATCCCCAGGTCCTCGACCGCACCGAGGCGCTGGCCCGGCGCTCCGACACGCCCTTCGATTTCCCCCTCGTCCGGTACGTCCGCGACGCCGAGGACTCGAAGAAGCTGAACGGGCTCACCGGCCCGGCGGTGATCATCGCGGCGAGCGGGATGATGGAGAGCGGCCGGATCCTCCACCACCTGCAGAACCACGCCCCGGACCACCGGAACTCCATCCTCGTCGTGGGCTTCCAGGCCGAGCACACCCTCGGCCGGCGGGTGGTCGAGGGGGCGAAGACCCTCCGGATCTTCGGCGAGGAGGTGGAGCGGCGCGCCGAGGTGGAGGTGATCACGGGGTACTCCGCGCACGCCGACCGCACCGAGCTGCGGCGCTGGGTGCGCGCGCTGGGCGGGCCGGTCCGGCGGGCGTTCGTGGTGCACGGCGAGGAGCCCGGGCGGCTGGCGATGGCCGACATCCTCCGGGAGGAGGGCGTGCAGGAGGTGCACCTGCCCGCCTACGGGGAGAGTTTCGAGGCCTGAGCATGCTGCATCCGGGGCGGTGGCTGGGGCGGGGGCTGCTCGTGGCGCTGCTGGCGTACGCCGCGGCGTTTGGTGCGGTGCTGGTCGTGAGCCGGAGCGACGGCCGGCGGCCGAGCGACGTGATCGCGGTGCTCGGCGCGGCGCAGTACAACGGGCGGCCGTCGCCGGTGTTCAAGGCGCGGCTCGACCACGCCGCGGAGCTCTACGCCGCCAGGCTGAGCCGGCGCGTGGTGGTGATGGGAGGCCGGGCCGAGGGCGACCGGGAGGCGGAGGCGGAGGTGGGGCGCCGCTACCTGCAGGTGAAGGGGGTCCCGCGCCGGGCGGCCTTCGCCGTGCCGGAGGGGCGGGACACCCAGGAGTCCATCGCGGCGCTGGCGGCGTGGATGAAGGAGCGGGAGCTGGGCTCGGTGCTCTTCGTGAGCGACCCGTTCCACCTCCTCCGGCTCCGCCTCGACGCCCGTGGCCACGGGTTCACCGTGGCCACCTCCCCCACCACCACCAGCCCGATCTCGAACGGGTGGCGCCGCGAGCTTCCCTACCTCGCCTGGGAGGCGCTCAAGCTCCCGGTCGCCCTCGCGCGGGCCGCGCTCCGCTGAAGGAATCACCGCAGAGGCGCAGAGGGCGCAGGGAACCGCAACCGGTTCAGGAAGTCGGCACCGCCCCACCCCGTCTCAGTCGCCTGGGGAAGGGGGAGGGGGATTGGTCTGTTGTAGTTCCCCTGCGCCCTCTGCGCCTCTGCGGTGAACGAAGTTTCCCTGCGATGAGCCCGAACCCACGCCGGTACCGGAAGCGTAGGGTGCGGCGGTAGCTTTCCCCCGACCTCCATCCCACGGGACGTCCCATGCGGTCCCTCCGCCTGCTGGCCCTCCTGCTCCTCCTCCCGGCCGTGGCCGCCGCCCAGGGCGCGGCGCCGATCCGGGTCCCCTACGTCCTCGACTCGCTCGAGAACGGCCTCCGGTTCATCGTCCACGAGGACCGCTCGGCCCCCGTCGTCGCGGTGAATGTCTGGTACCACGTCGGCTCGGGCGACGAGAAGCCGGGCCGTACCGGTTTCGCCCACCTCTTCGAGCACCTGATGTTCATGGGCTCGCAGCACGCCCCCTACCCCGCCTTCGACCGCCTGCTCGAGGGCGCCGGCGCCAACAACAACGGCAGCACCACCGAGGACCGGACCAACTACTTCGAGGTCGGCCCGGTGAACGCGCTGCCGCTGATGCTCTGGCTCGAGGCCGACCGGATGGGCTGGATGCTGCCCACGATGGACTCCGCCAAGGTGGACCTGCAGCGCGACGTGGTGAAGAACGAGCGGCGCCAGAGCTACGAGAACCA
>CAVQWA010000071.1:0-15054 GCA_963717315.1 uncultured Gemmatimonadales bacterium | reverse complement strand
GGAGGGTCAGGAAGCCGAACTCCTCGGCGGACAGGAGGATGACGTCGGCGGCCAGGGTCCGGGCCTCGTGGCCGAGCTGGAGGCACCAGAAGAGCGCCGAGGCCTCGAGCTTCCCCCGGCCCGGCTGCACCATCGCGACGTTCGGCTCCGGCCCCGCGAAGCCCAGCGCGCGCGCGGGGACGCGCCGGTCGAGCGGGAGCGGCACGCCGTAGCCCGCGGCGGAACCGAGGGGCGAGCGGTCGAGCGCCGGCCAGAAGCCCGCCACGGCGGCCAGCGAATCGGCCAGCCCCTCGGCGAGGGCGGCCGACCAGAGCGCGGCGCTCGAGGGCATCGCGCGCCGGGTATGGGTGTAGCCCGGCCAGAGCGCGGTGCGGTGGCGGCCGGCGAACGCGAGCAGCCCAGCGGCGAGGGATTCCGCATCGGCGTGGAGGCCGAGGAGTGCGTCCTTGAGCCAGAGCCGGACGTCGGTGGCCACCTGGTCGTTGCGCGAACGGCCGGTGTGGAGCCGCTCGCCCGCGCCGCGGGCGCGCCGGGTGAGCCACGCCTCCACGGCGGTGTGCACGTCCTCCTGGCCCGCGCCGACCGTGAGGCGTCCCGCCTCCGCCTCCGCGAGCGCCCGCCGGAGCAGCCGGCGCAGCTCGGCATGTTCCGCGGCCGTGACGACCCCGGCGCGGCGCAGGCCCTCGACGTGGCCCAGGCTCCCGAGCACATCCCACCGGAGGAGGCGCGCGTCCCACGACCGGTCGCGCTCCGCGGTGAAATCCCACAGTTCCGCCGCCATTGCCGCCGTCCCGCCCCAGAGCGTCGTCGGTCGGGCCATCTCAGGCTCCCGCGAGGTAGCCGGCCGCGAGCCGGGCGTAGAAGGCGCGGGCCTCGCTCACCTCCGCCAGCTCCACGCATTCGTCCGCGGTGTGGGAGCGGAACGAGGTGCCCGGCCCGCACTTCACGGCGTCGGCCTCCCGCACGAACACCCAGTCCGAGCAGGTCGGGCTGCCGTAGGACCTCCCGGTGGGACGCGCCGTCCGCATCGCCGGAAGCAGCCGTGACCCGGGCGGGGTCTCGCACGGCACCAGCCGCTCGGACGCCACGACCACCTCGGCGTCCACCAGGGACCGCACCCGGTCCGCCAGCTCGGCGTGGGTCCAGTTGGGCGTGCTCCGGACGTCGAGGATCGCCTTCGCCACCGGGGGAGTGACATTCCGGCTCACCCCGCCCTCCACCATCGTCGGCGTGACGGTGACCCGGCCGAGCACGGAGTGGGGCCGGTCGTCGCTGAAGCGCTCCAGCGCCACGAGGGCCCGGGCGAGCCCGGCGAGCGCGTTGGTGAAGCTGGCATCGGCGGCCCGCCCCGCATGGCGCTGGTCACCGCGGGCCACGAGGTCGAGCATCAGGAGGCCCCGCTGGGCGACCGCGAAGTCGAGGTTCGTCGGCTCCCCCACGACCGCCGCGTCCACCCGGCCCGCCCGGGTCACGAGCGCCGGCATCGAGGTGTGCCGGGTCTCCTCGCCGTAGCCGAGGAGGAGCAGGAGCCGGCCCGTCGCCGGGCCGCCCGCCGCGTGAAGGTCGGCGGCCGCCGCGAGCATCGCGGCCACGCTCGCCTTCGCGTCGCCCGCACCGCGCCCGTAGAGCAGGCCCTCCTCGATCACCGGCGTGAACGGGTCGCGGGTCCACCCGTCGCCCGGCGGCACCGTGTCGAGGTGCGAGACGAAGGCCAGGGTGGGCCCCGGTGCGGCGGCGGCCAGCTCGAGGAAGACGCCGTCGTCGTCCCGGTGCGCCTCCAGGCCGCGCGCGTGCGCCCACCCCTCGACCAGGCCGCCGATCCGCTCCTCGGAGCCGCTCACCGAGGGCGTGGCAACCAGCTCCGCGAGGAGCGCCAGCTCAGTCGGCGAGGTCGACGCCAAGGTAGGTCGCCTTCTCCTTCCGGCCGACGATCATCGTGCCCGACCCCGCGCCGGTGAACACTTCCATCAGGATGGCGTCCGGCTCCCGCCCGTCCACGATGTGGGTGCGTTCCACGCCACTGGTGGCGGCCCGGATGCAGGCCTCCACCTTCGGCCGCATCCCGCCGGCCACCGCCCCGCCCCGGATGAGCTCCGCGAGGTCGTCGGGGTCGGCGAAGGTCACCAGGGTGGAGGGGTCCTCCCGGTTCCGGAGGACGCCCGGTGCGCCGGTGAGGAAGATCAGCTTCTGCGCGTGCAGCGCCACGGCGATCCGCTCCGCCACCGTGTCGGCGTTGACGTTGTAGACCTGACCGTCCCCGTCGGCGGCGAGGCTCGCCACCACCGGCATGAAGCGGGCGTCGAGCAGCGCCGTCAGCACCCGCGGCTCGACCCGCTCCACGTCGCCCACCCAGCCGAAGTCCACGATCTTCGCGGTGCCGTCGTCGTCCACCATCTGCACCGGGGGCCGCTTCCGGACGGTGACGAGGTCGCCGTCGATGCCGGTGAGCCCCACCGCCTGCGCCTCGTGCCAGTTGAGGGTGGCCACGAGGTCGGTGTTGAGCTCGCCGGCGTAGACCATCTTGGCCACCGACAGGGCGTGATCGTCGGTGACGCGCCGGCCGGCCACGATCGTCGGGTCCACGCCGAGCCGGCGGCTGAGCGCGGTGGCCTGTGGGCCGCCGCCGTGCACCACCACCACCCGGATGCCGAGGGAGGAGAGCAGTGCGAGCTGCGCGGCCACCTGGTCGCGGCCGTCGGGATCGGCGAGCACCTCGCCGCCGAGCTTGACGACGAAGACGCGGTCGCGGTAGGCGCGCACGTAGCGGAGGGCGCCCTTGAGTCCGGCCACGCCGCGGGAGGGGTCGAGAGTCATGAGTCGCGAGTCGCGAGTCGGGAGTCGATTGTCATGCCGCGCCGATGAGGGTGAGGAGGAGCGCGCGCTGGACGTGCAGCCGGTTCTCGGCCTCGTCCACCACCGCCGAATGCGGCGAGTCGAGCACCGCGTCGTCGATCTCGACGTTGCGGCGGACGGGGAGGCAGTGGAGGACCACTCCCTGGTCCATCGGCCGGAGGCGCTCGGCCGTCATCCGCCAGCCGCGAAAGGCCGCGCGCCGGGCCAGGTCGGCCTCGGCGTTGCCGAAGAGGTCGAGCGCGCCCCAGCTCTTGGGATACACCGCCGAGGCGCCCTGGAGCGCATCGTCGAGGTCGTCGGTGACCGTCACGGTGCCGCCGGTCTCCGCGGCGAGGGCGCGCACCGCGTGGAGGTCGTCCGGATCGAGGTCATACCCGGGCGGCCGCGCGATCACGACCTCCATCCCGTTCCGTGCGGCGGCGAGCGCCGCACTCGCCGGCACCGCGGTGGGAAGCTGTTTCGGGTGCCAGGTCCAGGAGAGCACGAACCGGTGCCCCCGGGGATCGCCCAGCTTCTCCCGCAAGGTCAGGGCGTCCGCCAGCTCCTGGCAGGGATGGCGCCGGGCCGACTCGAGGTTGACGACCGGCTTCTCGCAGTGGGCCGCGAAGTCGCGGATGATCGCGTCGCGGCGCGCCTCCGCCCAGTCGCCGCCGCGCGGGAAGCTCCGGAGGCCGATCACGTCGGCATAGCGGCCGAGCACCCGGGCCGCCTCGGCGATGTGCTCGACCGCGGCGCCGTCCATCACCACGCCGGCGGCCGTCTCCCATCCCCAGCTGCCCTTGCCCGGCTCGAGCACGATGGCGTGGCCGCCGTGCAGGAACATCGCCGCCTCCATCGAGGCCCGGGTCCGGAGCGACGGATCCATGAACACCGCGGCGAGCAGCTTTCCCTCGAGCCCTCCGCGCACCTCGCCACGCTTGACCCGCGCAGCGAGGGCCAGGATGGCCTCGATCTCCTCGATGCCCCATTCCTCGAGCGCGAGCAGGTCTCGCTTGGTCACAGGACCTCCTCGAGCGCGGCCAGCACCAGGCCCGCCTCCCCCTCCGAGAAGGTGAGCGGCGGCAGGAGGCGGAGCACCCGCGGATCGGTGCTCGTCCCGGCCAGGATCCGCTTGCCGAACAGGGCGCGCTGCACCTCGGCCGCCGGCCGATCCAGCACGATGCCGAGCAGGAGGCCGAGCCCCTGGACGCGCAGCCCGAGGCGCTGCGCGCCATCGCCCAACCGGGTGCCAACCCGCGCCGCATTCCCGAGCAGGCCCTCGTCCGCGATCACGTCCAGCGTGGCGAGGGCCGCCGCGCACGGCACCGGGCCGCCCCCGAAGGTGCTGCCGAGGTCGCCCACGCCGATCGTGGCGGTCACGGCGGGGCTCGCCACCACGGCACCGATCGGGAGCCCGGATGCCAGGCCCTTGGCCAGCGTGATGATGTCCGGCGTCACGCCGAGCGATTCCGCCGCGGTGAAGGCACCGGTGCGGCCGACGCCGCACTGCACCTCGTCGAAGATCAGCACCGCCCCCGCGGCATCGCAGGCTTCGCGCGCGGCACGGAGGAACTCCGGCGGGCAGGTGCGCGCGCCGGCCATCCCCTGGACCGGCTCGAGGATCACCGCAGCCACCGAGTCGTCCACCGCGCGGCGCATCGCCTCGGCGTCGCCGAACGGGACCTTGGCGGAGAGCGGGAACCCGGCCGCGATGGCCGCCGCCGCGTACCTCTCCCCGTCACAGCAGGCGGAGGTGGCCACGGTCCGCCCGTGCCAGCCGCCGCCGATGGATACGATCCGCTGCCGTCCGGAGTGGCGCCGCGCCAGGTGGAGCGCGTTCTCGTTCGCCTCCGCCCCCGAGTTGCAGAAGAACACGCGGTCGAGCGGGCGCGGGCAGAGCGCGGCCAGCCGGTCGGCCAGCCGTTCCCGGTTCGGGTGAGCCACCGCGGTCGAGTAGAAGAGCAGGCGAGCCGCCTGCTCGGCGATCGCGGCGACCACCCGCGGGTGCGAGTGCCCGGTGGCCGAGACCGCGTGCCCGCCGTAGGCGTCGAGCCATCGTTCGCCGGCCTCGTCCACCAGCCACGAACCCTGCCCGGTGACGGGGCGGACCGGCATCTGGGAGTAGACCGGGAGGAGGTGGGGGGTGGTCGGAGTCACGAGTCGCGAGTCACGAGTCACGGGGGGCGGCCGGGCGGTCAGATCGGGAAGGGGCTGGCGCCGCCCAGGCCCGAGGTCTCGGGGAGGCCGAGCGCGAGGTTCATCGCCTGCACCGCCTGGCCTCCAGCGCCCTTGACCAGGTTGTCGAGCGCCACGAGCACCTCCGCCTCGAGGCCGTCGGCGCCGTTCACCACGCCGATGAGCGCGGCATTCGTGCCGACCGCGTGGGTGAGCTCGGGGGGCTCGGCACCCACCCGCACGAAGGGCCGGCCGGCGAAGGCCGTCCGGTAGGACTCGAGAGCGTCCACCGGCTGGGTGAAGCGCACGTGCGCGGTGAGGTGGATCCCCCGCACGAAGGGGCCGGAGTGGGCCAGGAGGCGGGGCTCGCCCGCTCCGCCCCACTGTCGCCAGCGCTCCAGCACCTCCGCCTCGTGCCGGTGCGCCAGCGGGCTGTAGGCGAAGAGGTTGCTGGCCCGGACGGGATGGTGGGTGGTGGCACGGGGCGTCGCGCCGGCGCCGCTCGAACCGGTGACCCCGAAGAGCGCCGGCGCCATGGCGAGGGGGAGACCGGCGAGCGGATAGAGCGCGAGCCCCGCCGCGGTCGCGAAGCAGCCCGGCGCGGCCAGCGCCGTCTTCCCCCGGAGCGCCGGGCCCAGCACGTCCGCCAGGGCGTAGGTGAAACCGTTGACCAGCGCCGGCGCCTCGTGCGGGCCGTAGTATCGCTCGTAGAGCGCGAGGTCATGCAGCCGGAAGTCGGCCGCGATGTCGGCCACCAGCCCCGGGCCGGCGTCGAGCACGGCCCCCGCCACCCGGGACGATTCCCCGTGCTCGAGGCTGAGAAACACGACGTCGCGCCCGCGCGCGGCCTCCCCCGGCTCGAGCCCGGCGAAGCGGGCGTCGGTGATCCACGCGAGGTGGGGGTGCACCTCGGCCACCGGCTTCCCCGCCTGGCTCCGGCTGGTGGCGACGACTTCGCCCACGTCCGGGTGCCCGAGGAGGAGGCGGAGCAGCTCGCCGCCGGCGTACCCCGCGGCACCGATCACGGCCGCGCGCATCACGCCGCCGGGCCCCCGGCCGGCGGAGCCCACCTCGCCACGGCCTCGCGGACCAGATGCACCAGCGCCTGCGGATTCCGCCGCGCGTTGACCGCCGGAAGGCCGAGCTCCGCCGTCACGTAGTCCCGGCCGACGTCATTGTCGGTGGCCGGCCCCGTGATCACCGAGATCGGCAGGCGGAACTGGGTGTCGAAGAGCCGCTTCGCGCCCCAGCAGCCCACCGGGTCGGGGGCCGCCATGACGAAGGCGGCGCCCAGGCCCATCAGGCCCGGGTCGAGCAGGATGTCCTGCACGCCGTATTCGCCGAGAATGCCGTCGCCCAGTTCGGCCAGGATCACGTCGGGCCGCTCGGTGCGCGAGGCGGCGATCCGGTTGAGGAGCCCGCGGGCCACCGCCACCGTCATCCCCGCATGGGTGCTGGCGGCGCCGGCGTCGTTGAAGGTGAGCGCCTGGATCGCGCCGGCGTCCCGCAGGGACAGGGTGTCGCGCATCAGCGAGACGCCGGTGAGCTTCACCGCGGCGACGCGGAGCCCGCCGCGCGAGAGGCCGCGCACCAGCTCGGTCGCGGCCACGGTCTTCCCCGCGTTCATGCAGGTCCCGGCGACGTAGACCACCGGAATCGGGCAGTCGAGTTCTGCGGCGGGCGGGATGGCGTGGTCGCGGATGTGGGCCGGTCGGCCGATGCGGTCGCCGAGGGCCGGGAAGGAGAGGACCGCGCCGAGCACCTCCGCCCGGAACGGGGGCCCGACGTCGGGGTTCACCGAGGTGCACCGGCCGAGGATCCCGCCGAGGTTGAGCACCTCGATCGTGTCGCCCGAGGCGATGGTGCCCGGCACCTCGCCGGCGTAGCCGCGCAGCGCCCGCCGGCTGCCGAGGGTGCCGGC
The DNA here is from genome assembly GCA_963717315.1 of uncultured Gemmatimonadales bacterium. GTDB lineage: Bacteria > Gemmatimonadota > Gemmatimonadetes > Gemmatimonadales > GWC2-71-9 > JAICEH01. Next base: position 8,126 of record CAVQWA010000071.1, on the reverse strand, counting down.
CAGCACGTCGCCCGCGCGGAGCGGGACCATCCGGCCCGTTGGATCCTCGACGGTGTTGTAGGTGGCCTTGTCCTCGAGAATCCGGACGGCGAGGACGTAGCCCTCCTCCGCCACGATGTCCGGGCCGACGATGGCGTCGGCCGCGACCTGGGCGTTCCGGGTCGAGCTGGAGATCCGGTCGATCCGGATGCGCGTGGTGACGACCATCAGCGGTCCGGTTCCCCGGCCCGGCCGTGGAGCAGCGCCGGGATGGCCGCGATGCGCGCGAAGCCCTTCGCCTCCTCGCCGGTCCAGAGCAGGTTCTCCTCGCCGTAGGTCGCCACGCGAGGGTCCATCAGCGAGAACGGGCTCCGCACGCCCACCACCAGGGACCGCCCCGGCGCGAGCCGTGTGCGCGTGTCGCCGGTGACCCGCCGCTGCGAGCTCACCACGAACGCCTCGATGTCGCGGAGGGCCGGGTCGAAGTACTGGCCCTCGTGGAGCCGGTCGCCATAGAAGGCGCCCAGCTGGTCCTTCCAGTAGCCCTGCCACCGGGTGAGCACCAGCTTCTCGAGCTCACGGTGCGCCGCGATCAGGAGCAGGGCGCCGCCCGCCTCGAAGCCGATCCGTCCCTTGATGCCCAGGGCGGTCTCGCCGACGTGGATGCCGCGGCCCAGGCCGTACGCCTCGGCGACATCGCCAAGGCGCCGGACCAGCTCGTGCCCCTCCAGCCGCTCGCCGTCGAGGCTCACCGGGAGTCCCTCCTCCCAGCCGATCACGATCTCCCGGGGCGCCGGCGCGTCGGCGGGCGGCTCCGCCAGCTCGTCGGGCGGGCCGGCCCACGGGTCGTGGGTCCAGCCGCCGCCCCAGGTGGTGCCCCACAGCCCGCGGTTGATCGAGTAGGAACCGGCCCTGGGCGGCACCGGCATCCCGCGCGCCTCGAGGTAGGCGATCGCCTCCTCGCGCCGGACCCGCTGCTCCCGGATCGGGGCCACGACCTCGAGGTCGGGCGCGAGCACCCGGAGCGCCACGTCGAAGCGCACCTGGTCGTTTCCCGCGCCGGTCGAGCCATGCGCCACCGCCGCAGCACCCACCTGCCGCGCCACGTCGATCACCGAGATCGCCTGCTGGGTGCGTTCCGCCGCCACGCTCAGGGGATAGACCCCCCCGCGCAGCACGTTGGCCTGGATGAGGAAGCGGACGAAACGGTCGAAGACCTGCGCCCGGGCGTCCACGTGATGATGGCGCACCGCGCCGACCGCGCCGGCCTGCGCACGGATCGCGTCGGCCCCGGCGGCGGTGGCCCCGCCGGTGTCCACGTAGCAGGTGTGGACCGCCCAGCCCGCCTCGGCAAGTCGGGGCACGCAGTAGGAGGTGTCGAGCCCGCCGGAGAAGGCGAGCACGAGGGGACGGGGCTCTTGCATCGTGAATAAATATGCGATATGCGGCGGCGGGGCGCAAGCGGGCCCGCCGGCGTCAGGCCCCGGGCGGGGCCAGCGCGTAGGAGCGCGCTGCCGCGGCGACGGCGGCCTCGTATTCCGGTCCCTCCACCACCGCCTTCAGCCCCGGGCTCACGGGGATCACCATCGGCCTCGGCTCCCAGTGCACCGCCGCGCCGCGCTCGTCGCGGACCTCGCCGGCGTCGAGGAGCCGGCTGGCCTCCGCCAGGGGCAGATCGTCGAACACCTCCCGGAGTGCGCGCAGGTGCGCTTCCGCCTCCGGCTCCACGAACCGGAGGACCTTGCTGCCCAGCGCCGCCATGTAATAGTGGGCCGGGGCGAAGGCGACGCCGTCCAGGCCCAGCTCCTCGCAGAGCAGGATCTGGAACGCCGCGGCCTCGCGCAGGAGTCCGAGCCCGGGGTGGCTCTGGCCCGGGAGCGGCGGCCGGTTGGAGGTGAAGTCCCGCCGGGGGTCCTGGAGCAGCAGCCATTCCACGTAGATCGTCTCGAAGCCGGGGACGGCACTCCTGCTCCGGCGCACCACGAGCTCGACCAGCACCTCGGCGTGCGGCTCGGGCCCGGTCAGGACCCGCAGGATGTCGGCCCCCGCGGAGTTGGTCCCCAGGGTGATGACGGGGTGGGCGTAGCCGCGGTCGTGGAGCTGGGCGAGGATCCCGAGGCGGTCGAGGAGGAGCTCCATCCCCTGGCGTGAGAAGTGGCCGAGGAAGGGCCGGTACGACGGCGCGGCACCGAGGCCGAAGAGGTCCTCCTCGGTGAGCCCCCAGTCCTCGGCGCTGCCGGCCTCGGCCACCAGGGCGCCCTCGGGAAGCGACGCGCGGGCGCGGCGGAAGCGGCGCAGCACCATCTCGGCGTCGTCGGGCGGCTCCGCGACCCGGCCGCTCAGGAGCCACCCGAGGAACCGGGCGGTGTAGCGCCAACTGCCGGCGCCGTATCCCCCCGCAAGCACCACCGCGATCGCGGCCTGCGGCGCGTGCCGCCGCATCGTCTCGATCACGAAACGGTCCCGGGCGAGCAGACCGTCGGCCGAGAGCTTCCAGTCGCCGAGCCGGTCGTCCGCGGCGGAGTCGGTACCGGCGAGGTAGACCACCAGCGCCGGCTGGTGGCGCGCCACCACCGGCGGCAGCTCGTGGGCCAGGCGGTCGAGCAGGGTTGCATCCTCCACCCCGCTCCCCAGCGCGATCGTGGTGGCCGCGACGGCGGGGATCTCGGACCAGGTGGCGTTGTGGATCGAGAAGGTGTGGACCGTCGGGTCGGCGGCGAAGGCGGCCCGGGTGCCGTTGCCATCGTGCAGGTCGAGGTCCACGACCAGGGCGGGCTGGCGCCAGCCGCGGGCGCGGAGCCGCGCGATCGCGATGGCCACGTCGTTGAAGACGCAGAAACCCATCCCCCGGTCGGGCTCCGCGTGATGGTGCCCCCCGCCGAGGTTCACCGCCACGCGCCGGGTGCGGAGGGCGAGGCGGGTGGCGTGGATGGTGCCGCCCACCGACCACCGGACCGCCTCGAGCACCCGGTCGGCGAGCTCCGGCGAGACCGGCACGCCGAAGATCCCCGTGAGCGTGGCCGGGTCCTCGAGCGACTCGAGGTACCGGTCGGTGTGGACCAGCCGGATGTTCCGGAGCGACACGGGACGGGGATGCGACACATCCTCCTCCTCCAGCAGCCCCTCGCCGAGCAGGAAGCCGAGGATCTGCGGACCGCGCTGCGGGTCCATCGGCACGCCGGGGATGGCGAAGGCGTACCGCGGGTCGAAGATCACCAGCGCCGGCGGCCGGCGGACGAGCCGGCGAAGTCGCCGGACCCATCGCCGCAGCGGCCGGGGCAGGAAGGAGGCCATGGCCGGGGAAAGTGCCGGGAGTCCGGGGCGGGCGCAATGCGCGGCGCGGTCGCGCCACCGGTCAGCGCGCCCCATATTGGGCGACCCCCAGCCCTCGACCCCACGGGACCGATGACCGCACCGCCGGCCGGCGTCACCTACGCCCGACGCCTCGGGCTCTTCTCCGCCACGATGGTCGTGATGGGCGGGATCATCGGGTCGGGGATCTTCCTCAATCCCACGATCGTGGCCCAGCGGGTCGGCACCGCGCCGCTCACCCTCGCGGCCTGGGCCGTGGGCGCCGTCATCGCGGGGCTCGGCGCGCTGGTCTACGCCGAGCTCGGGGCCCGCCGCCCGGAGGCGGGGGGCAACTACGTCTACATCCGCGACGCACTCGGCACCCTCCCCGGCTTCCTCTTCGCGTGGACCTGGGTGTTCGTCGTGAATGCCGGCGCCATCGCCGCCGTGGCGGTGACCTTCACGAACTACCTCGTCGCTGCGCGGGGGGCGAGCGCCGGGGCTTCGGCACCGGTGGCAATCGGGGCGATCGTCCTGCTCACGGCCATCAGCTGCCTGGGCGTCGGCCCCAGCGCCGTGACGCTCAACCTGTTCACCGTCCTCAAGCTCGGCGCGCTCGCGCTCCTGATCGTCGCCGGGATCGCCTGGGCCGGCGGGGCGGCCGATCCCGCGCCGGCGCCGGCGGCGGGCAGCGGCGTCCCCGCGTTCGCGGCGGCCCTCGTGCCGGTGCTCTTCGCGGTCGGGGGGTGGGATGCGGTGAATCGGGTCGCGGCGGAAGTCCGGGACCCGGGGCGGATCCTGCCCCGGAGCCTGGTCTTCGGTGCGGCCGGCGTGGGCGTGGTCTACCTCCTCGCGAACGTGGCGTACCTGCGGGCCCTCGGACCCGCGGGGCTCGCCGCGAGCACGGCGCCGGCGGCGGACCTGATGCGCCGCGTCGCGGGAGAGGGCGGGGCCCGCCTGGTCTCGGCGGGGATCGCGTGCTCCACCTTCGGCTTCCTGGGGGTGGCGATCTTCAGCGGGTCGCGGGTCGCGCAGGCGATGGCGGCCGACCAGGCCGCGCTCGGCCGGATCGCCCGCCTCCATCACCGCTGGCGCACGCCCGTCGCCGCGCTGGTGGCGCAGGCGGCCTGGGCCATCGCCCTGCTCCTGATGGGGACCTACGGGGAGCTGCTCGACTGGGTGGTCTTCGGCGACTGGATCTTCTTCGGCCTCGCCGGCGTGAGCCTCTTCGTCCTCCGCCGGCGCGAGCCGGCGGCGGGAACCTTCCGGGTGCCCGGCTACCCGCTGGTCCCGGCGCTCTTCCTGCTCGCGTGCGCTTACGCCGTCTACGGCTCGGTGGCCAGCAATCCCGGCAACGCGCTTCGGGGCGCACTGTTCATCCTAGCTGGGATTCCCCTCTACTTCGTCGCCCGTCGCCGGCGGAGCTGACGGCGCGCCGGAAGACGGCGCCGGCGCGGGGACGGCGACGCCGGAGATGCCGTACTCCGCGTTGTAGAGCCGGATCAACTCGAAGAAGTAGGAGATCGCCAGCGGGCCAAGGAGGAGGCCGAGCAGGCCCATGTAGCTCACCCCCGCGATGGCGCCGACGAGCGTCACCATCGGGTGGATCCGGGCGTACCGGTTGTAGACGAGCGGCCGGATGAGGTTGTCCACCGAGCCGACCACGGCGCCGCCCCACACCGCCATGGCCAGGGCCCAGCCGGTGTCGCCCCGCGTGAAGAGGACGATCGCCGCCGGCCCCCATACGAGCCCGCTCCCGACCACGGGCAGGATCGCGAAGACCGCGGTCACCACCCCCCAGAACACCGCATTCCCCAGCCCGGTCACCGCGAAGGCAATCGCCACCAGCGTCCCCTGCATCAGTGCCGTCACGCCGGTGCCGATCACGGTCGAGGTGGTGACGGCGTGGAACCGCTCCCGGAGCAGCTCGGCACTGGCGTCGCTGAAGGGGATGAACGGCCGTACCCCTTTCCAGGCCGCCGCGGGACTCACCAGCAGGAAGAAGAGGCCGAAGAAGGAGAGGGTGAGGTTCAGCACGAAGCGGGTGGCGGTGCCGACCAGCCCGATGGCGCTCTGCCCCAGCCAGCCGACCAGGCCCTTCCCCGCCTCGACGATCTGCGCCCCGACATCGATCGGGCCGATGGTGAGCCCGGTCAGCCGGTCGAGGAGCGGGCTGGCGGCGATCTGCTGCGCCGCCGACTGGGCCTGGCCCACGAGGATCGTCACCAGCCACGTGCCCGGGCCCGCCACCAGCGCGACGAGCAGGAGGATCACGAGGATGGCCGAGAGGCTGCGGGGAAGCCGGCGGGAGAGCCAGCGATGGAGGGGCGCGGTGATCGAGTAGAGCACCGGCGCGCCGAGCAGGCCGCTGGCGTAGGGCCAGAGTGCCACGACCAGCAGCACCCCGAGCAGGATGACCGTCCACGACGCGAAGCGCCGCTTGCTGTCGAGGACGCCCGTCATTCGGCACGCTCCAGCCGGTAGACTCGCAGGTAGGTGACGTCGAGGTCGTCGTGCCAGAGGCCGGCGACGTAGTCCGCGCCGACATCCATCGGCTGGAACCGGGCCGGCGTGGTGACGCTCCCGAGGTGCCGGCCCTCGGGGGCGATCACATCCCAGCGCTGCCGGCGGGCATCATCGGCCCCGGCCTCGCCCACCCAGAGGGAGCCGTCGACGGCCGCCAGTACCCTGCCGTAGGCCGGCCAGTACGCCGGCCACTCCGCCTTCGACATGTCCTCGAGGTAGCGGATCGCGAAGGCCGAATCCCGCTCCCGGATCCGGTCCGCGCTCCGCTCGAGCTCGGCGTCGATCTCCCCACGGGAGAGGGGGGCCCGCGGCACGGTGCGCCGGATCAACCGGCGAAGCGTGCCATCCGGGTTCCGTACCTCGATCTCCCACGTCCCGGCGAGCGCGACCACGAGGCGGTCACCCTGCGCCACGAACGAGGAGCGCCGCCCGAGAGGCAGCTCGCTCACGGTGATCCAGACGTTCTCCCCCGATCCGCCGGACGAGACGTGGATGTCGTTGGACGGGAAGACGCCGATCGAGTCGCGCACGGCGCCGTCCGCCCCGACCCGGAAGAGGTGGACCGAGTCGCGTCGCGTGCCCACCCGTGCGTCGACGCCCACTGCCTTCGCGGTTTCGAGCAGGAAGGTGCCGTCGGTGAACGCGCCCGTGACCCGTGGGTACTCGGCCGCCACCGGCGAGGGCGCCATTGCCGAGCGGAGGAACCCGCCCCCCGGGCTGAAGACCGATAGGCGGCGGAGTCGGGAGTCGTATGCGGCCAGGGTATCGCCCGGCAGCCGCCAGAGGCCGGCGAGCCGCTCGAACTCCCCCGGCCCCTGCCCCGCTCGGCCCGAGGCGAGGAGGAACCGCCCGTCCGTGCCGTAGAACCGGATCTCGCTGGTGGCGCCGTTCGCCACCGCCACGCGGCCGTCGGATAACCGGGCCACGCCGCCCACGCGGTCGAGCTGCTCCTCCGGCGCCCCTTCCACCGAGCCGACCTGGAGCACCGGCTCGACCGAGAGCACCAGGCCCGGCTTGTCGTCGGGCCACGACGGCCGCCGGCTCTCGGCGATCTCGACGCCTGAGCTGTCGCGCACGCTGAAGGCGGGCCCCCCGTCACGGCCGCAGGCGGTTGCGGGCAGGGCCAGGACCACGAGGAGGATCGCGCGGGAGGTCGGTGCCGTCATCGGACCGCGGGGGTGGGGGACCCGCCCAAGTTGCCTGCCGCCCCCGCCCCGCCGCAAGCGTCGCCGACCCGGCGCGGGGTATAATTCAGGCGTCCGGTCCGCCCCCCCGCGGCGCCCATTCACTCACTGATCCGAGGAACCTCCGATGCCGACCAGTTCCGCCACCGCCACCTGGGATGGCGCCCTTCGCTCCGGTCACGGCCGGTTCACCGCGAAGTCCGGTGCCTTCGCCGGGGACTACACCTTCCAGACCCGCTTCGAGGGCGCCGCCGGGACGAACCCCGAGGAGCTCATCGCGGCGGCCCACGCCGGGTGCTTCTCGATGAAGCTCTCGGGCGTGCTGGAGCAGGCCGGCACGCCGCCCGCATCGATCCAGACCACGGCGGAAGTCACGATGGACAGCGGCACCATCACGAAGATCCGCCTGGTGACCCGGGGCACCGTGCCGGGCATCGACGCGGCGGCGTTCCAGGCCGCGGCCGAGGACGCGAAGGAGAACTGCCCGGTGTCCCGCGCGCTCGCCGCGGTGCCGGTCATCGAGCTCGACGCCGCGCTCGCGTAGCGGGTGGACAACCTCTGCCACACCCTCGCGGGCGTCGCCCTCGCCCGCGCGGGTCTCGGCCGGCGCACCGCGCTGGGCACGGCGGCGCTGGTGATCGGCGCCAACCTGCCCGACCTCGACGCGCTCAGCGTCTTCCTCGGCGGGACGACCCACCTTGCCTTCCGCCGGGGCTGGACCCACGGGATCCTGGGGGCGGCGCTCTGGCCTTTCGTGCTGGCCACGGCGCTGATCGCCTGGGACCGCTGGCGCCGGCGCGGCCGGCCGGAGCGGCCGCCGGTGGTCGCCTCGGCGTTGCTCCTCGCGTCCGCGATCGGCGTGCTCAGCCATCCGCTGCTCGACCTCCTCAACACCTACGGCGTGCGGCTCCTGATGCCGTTCTCGGGGAAGTGGTACTACGGCGACACCCTCTTCATCGTGGACGTCTGGGCGTGGCTGGTGCTCGGCTCGGGCGTCGTGTGGAGCGGGCGCCGGCTCCGCCGGGAACTGCCGCATCCCGGCCGGCCGGCCCTCGCGGCGCTCGCGATCCTCGCGACCTACTCGGCCGCAATGCGGTTCGGCACCCGGCTGGCGGAGCACGCGGCACGGGTGAACATCGAGGAGCG
>CAVQWA010000070.1:0-29189 GCA_963717315.1 uncultured Gemmatimonadales bacterium | reverse complement strand
GGACTCACTTGAGAGCCTGGTCATCTGGCGCGTCATTCAGGGTATCGGGGGCGGCGCGCTGCTCTCGACGTCCCAGGCGATCATCTACGAGGCGTTTCCCCGGGAGGAGGCCGGCAAGGCCATGGCGCTGTGGGGCATGGGCATCATGGTCGGTCCGACCCTCGGACCGACCCTGGGTGGCTGGCTCACCGACAACTATGCCTGGCCCTGGATCTTCTACGTGAACCTTCCGGTGGGCCTGCTGAGCATGTTCATGGTGGTGGCCTACGTTCACGATCGCGTCCGGCCTTCGCGAGGGGGTGAAGTCGACTGGCCGGGCATCCTGCTCCTGGCCACCTGCGTGGGCGCGATCCAGTACATGCTGGAGCACGGGCAACGGGAGGACTGGTTCGATTCGCGAACCGTGACGACGCTCGCGGTGGTGGGGGTGGTGACCGGTCTGCTGCTCGTCTGGCGGGAGCTCACCGTGCGCAGCCCGGTGATCGACTTCAGGGTCCTCCGGCATCGCACGATGTGGGTCGGGGTCATCATGGGCATCGTGGTCGGGGTGGGTCTCTACGGCTCCGTCTTCATCCTGCCGCTGTTCCTCCAGAACCAGCTCCGGATGACGGCGCTGCAGACCGGGAGGATCATCCTGCCGGGGGCCATCGCAACGGCGGTCGCGATGTTCGTCGTCGGCCGGCTCAGCAACCGCCTCGACCCGCGTGCCATGATCGTGGTGGGCTCGGGCCTGTTCGCGCTCGCCATGTGGCAGCTCGGGCACATCACGGCCGAGAGCGGGGCGCACGACTTCTTCTGGCCCCTCGTCTTCCGTGGGCTCGGCCTGGGTCTGGTCTTCGTGCCGCTGACCAACATCGTCCTCTCCGGCCTGAGCCAGGGCGAGCTCCCGCAGGCGACCGGCCTCTACAACTTCTTCCGGCAGCTCGGCGGATCGGTCGGCATCGCGGGGATGACGACCTTGCTCACCCGGTTCACCGAGCAGGCGAACCAGGTGCTTCGGGCGGAGGTCGTGGCCTCCAGCCCGGTGACTCTGGAACGCCTGGCCGCACTGACGCGCGCTTTCGTCGGCCGGGGCTTCGACCCGTATACGGCGAGGCAGCAGGCGGTCGCGACGATCGAGCGGCAGGTGCTGGGCCAGGCGAACGTCATCGCGTTCGGGAAGATCTATCTCCTGAGTGGAATCGTCCTGGTTGCCTCGCTGCCGCTGCTGCTTCTGGTGCGAAGCGGCCGTACTACCGGCGGAGGCGCGGTGCATCCGGAGTAGGATCCCGGCGAGGGAACAACCGTCCGCGCAATGGAGGACGTGATGCATCCAGTTTGTGCCAGGACAACTGAACGCAGCCCCTGGGGTCGGGATTCCGGGCCTCGCCGGGTCAGGCACCGGGCCGGGGGCAGGGGGGCACGGGCATGAGGATGTCTCCGGTGGAGCTCATCACGATCGAGCGGGAATACGGGGCCGGCGGGGGGGCCCTGGCCGAGATCCTCGGCGAGCGGCTCGGCTGGAGGGTCGTTGACCACGACGTCATTCACTTGGTCGCCCTTCGGCTCCACGCCGGGGAGGAAGATGTGGCGGCGGTTGACGAGCACGCCCCCAGCTTCGCCGAGCGCATCGCCGCGGCGCTGGTCGGGGCGAACCCCACCATGCCGATCATCCCCTCGGCGGTGCTTCCGGCGGAGCCGGACCGGGTGGCCGAGGTGGCCCGGGGGGTCCTGCTGGAGGCGGCGCGCACGCTGCCGGTGATCATGGTCGGCCACGGGGCCCAGTGCCTGTTCCGGGCTCACGAGGATGCATTGCACCTCCGCCTGGTGGCGCCGTTCGAGTACCGGGTGCGGGTCGTGGCCCAGCGCACCGGTCTGGACCCGGAGGGCGCGGCGGCCGTGGTCCGCCGCCATGACGCGGACCGGCACAACTACCTCCGGCGTTACTACCAGGCCGATTGGAATGACGCCCACCTGTACGGCCTTCAGTTCAACTCCAGCCGGGTGCGGCTGCAGGAGGCCGCGGACATGGTGGTCAGGCTGGTGCACGGCCGGAGAGAATCCGCCGGGTGATCGAGGCCCTGGAGGCGCCGCTCCTGGTCCGGCGGCCACCCGCGACGATCGTGAGCGACCACGGCCCGGAATTCGTGAGCCTCGCCCTCGACCGGTGGGCGGCGACCCGGGGGATCCGCCTGGATTTCATCACGCCGGGCCGGCCGGTGCGACCTGCTTCATCGAGAGCGTCAACGGCAAGCTCCGGGACGAAGGCCTGAACCAGCACCACTTCCCGACGCTGGCCGATGCACCCACCGCCCTCGAGGCGCGGCGTGAGGAGGACAACGCCGACCGCCCGCACCGCAGCCTCGCGCAGCGCACCCCGGCGGAGTACGCGGCCCTGGTCACCCCCGGGGAAGGGCCTTCCTCACTGCTGGCCCTCCGATCCTGACGTGGCCCAAGATGGGGGTAACGTCACACGGCCGACGATGCGATACTTGGAGTTCGCGGACAAGCTGGACGCGTCACGGGCCGCCGAGCTGCTCGAGTCGCACTCCGCGGGGACGTGATGCCCGCATGGTTCCGATGTACTCGGGACTGACCCGTTTGCCTCCTGGGGTTCGTTGGCATTAACTTCCTGCAATACATTCACTTACCGTGGTACGTCGGCGCCGTAGCCAAGTGGTAAGGCAGAGGTCTGCAAAACCTCCATTCGCCGGTTCGATTCCGGCCGGCGCCTCTGAAGGGTCGAAGGTCGAAGGCGGCTCCGTGCCGACCTTGCCGGGCGCGAGCGGCGCCCCTCGCGCTCATCCGGGAGCGGTACCTGGGTCTGGCCTGGATCACCCGCCTCGGCGCGGCGGTGGCTGCATCCCCGGTGTTCGGGGTTCCGGCCGACTCGATCAGCAGCAGGTGGACTTCCTCCCGCGCCACCGGCCGGTGCTCGATTCCCTTCGGGACGACGTAGAGCTCGCCCGGTCCGAGCTCCACCCTCCCATCCCGCCATCCCGCAGCTCGATCACCAGCCGGCCCGCGAGCACGAGGAAGAAGTCGTCGGTGTCATCGTGCCTGTGCCAGGTGAACTCGCCCTTCACCTTCGCCACCAGCACGTCGTGCTCGTTGAACTGCGCGACCACCCGTGGCTGCCAGTGCCCGGGGAACGTCGCGAGCTTCCGAGCAAGATTCACTGCCCCCACCCGGTCCCCTCGCGGCTCGTGACTCACGACGTCGGCTTTCCCCCGCCCGCCGCCCCCACCTGCGCGTACCCGATCGTGTTCGCGTCGGTGCCGAACCAGATCCGCCCCGTCCGGCGGTCGTACTCCATGTGCCGGACCGCGCCCCCGCCGCTCGGCACGGCCGCATCCCCGATCCAGCGCTTCGAACCGGCATCGAAGCCGACGAGGCGGTTGGGCTGGGGGCCCGTTTCCACCAGCCAGAGCCGGTCCCGGTCGTCCACCTCCATCGCATAGGGCAGGCTGCGCGCACCCGACGGCATCGGCCACTCCTCCACACCGCCGGTCTTCGGGTCGAGCCGGCCAAGGAAGCCGCGGCTGTAGTCGCCGTACCAGATGGCACCGTCGGAGGTGAGCGAGAGCCGGCGCGGTCGGGACTCGGCGGCGGGGAGGGGGTAGGTCTTGAGCGCCATCGTTCCCGGGTCGATGGTCCCGACGACGTTCGTGCCGAAGAGCACGAACCACGGCCGCCCGTCGGCACCCATCACGATCCCGTAGGGCCGGGAGCGCGCCGCCGGCATCGTCACCACGCGGACCTTCCCGGTGGCGGGGTCGAGCCGGCCCACGCGGTTGCTCTGCTGCATCGTGAACCAGACGCTCCCGTCCGGCCCGAAGATGATGGTGTGCGGGTCGCGCGAGGCCTCGTCCGGCATCGGGAAGCGGGTGACCTCGTGCGTCCTCCCGTCGATCCGGCCGATGAGGGCGTTGCGGTTGCCGGCATACCAGGCGTCTCCCCGCGCGTCCATCACCACGGTGTGGGGGTAGGTGCCGGGGTCGAGCTCGATCCGGTCGAAGGCCTCGGTGCGCGGGTCGAAGATCCCGACGTAGTTCCCCTCCTGTCCGACGAACCAGATGCGGCCGTCGGGCGCCACCGACGGATCGCGGGGGCGCGTGCGCTCCCACGGGACTTCCCACTCGCGAATGGCGATGGAGTCGGGCGCGCGCTGCGCCGCGAGGGGCGCCGCGCCGACGAGGAGCAGCGCGGCGGGGAGGAGAAACGGACGGGGACGGGCCATGGGGGACTCCATGCGGTGAGTCACTCCCAATCTACGCGCCCGCCCCGCCCGTGGTTGCATCGGGTGGCTGGATGGCTGGTTCCTCGCGCCGTGAATGGGGCGAGGTCGGCCCTTGCCAGCCATCGACCCATCCAGCCACCCGGTTCTCAGTCTCTCAGCCACCAGATCAATCGCGTCATCTCTCCCATGTGCTTCCGCACCGCGGCGCCGAGCACCGGCGGCGGGACGTGGTCGGCGAGGGGCCGGAGTTCCTCGATGATCCCCGCGGCGAGGTCCGCGGGGGGCACCTCCGGTGGGTGCCGGCGCAGCCGGCGCTTCGGCGCCGGGACCAGGACCTCCCCCCCGGGCTGGCGGGTCACTGGACCCTCCGGCCGGCGGTCATCCCCAGCACTGCCGTCACGGCGAATACCACGAGGAAGACGAAGAACAGGATCTTCGCGATCCCAGCCGACGCGCTGGCGATGCCGCCGAAACCGAAAAACGCGGCGACGAGGGCCAGGACGAAGAAGGCGAGGGCGTAGCGGAGCATCGTGACCTCCTGCCTCGGCTAGTGTGCCCCCAGCATGGCCCCGCGGCCCGGCACGGCACCGTGAGCGTCGTCACGCGGCCCCGTCCGGCAACTGACCAGCCGACCAGCCGCCCAGCCGCCCTACATCGGGCACGCCGCCCGCGCGTAGGGGAACTCGACGTAGCGCTCCTCGCCCTGCACCGTGCCCTCGATGCGGGCGTAAAGCGAGTCGGCCCGGCGGCGGTAGATGATCCGCTGCGGGAAGTCGTGCGCCGGGTCGGCGAAGACGGCGAGCGTGTCGCTGATCAGCGTGGCCGGGAACGCCGCCTCCCGCTGGCCCGACGGCCGCGCCACGTAGCTGAGCCGCCCGTTCACCGGCTCGATCCGGACGAACTCCCAACTCATCACCGAGTCGCCCCGCAGTGCGCGACTCATCCCGAGCAGCATGCCGCCCACCGGCGGCATCCACCACTCGTGCAGCGTCCGCCGCGGGGAGGACGCGCGCCAGCAGCCGGCGAGCCACTCCAGTCGGTCGCCCTCCCACTCCGGCGCCTGCGCCGCCGCTGCGACGGGACTGGCGGCGAGGAGGAGGATCAGCGTCACGAACCGGCGCATCGCGCATCTCCGGAAGGGGAGGGGACAATCTACGGCGGGCACTGGGTGAGCGGTACGCGACTAGCGGGGAGCGGGGTGGCCGGCAACCCGCTCCCCGTCCTGGTGCCTCTCCAGGTGCCCCGTCACCTCGCCCGCCTTGCCGAGCTCCACCGCGCCCTCGACGTGCCGCTGAAGCCGTGGTTCACGAAGGCGTGGGCTCCCGCGCCGCTCGCCCCGTCAGCCCACCACGGCATGCAACTCCGCCAGCAGCTCCTGCAAGTCCACCCCATGCGCCCGTGCCGCGAACTCCAACGTCTTGCCGCTCCCGCAGCACAGGTCGAACCCGTGCTTGCCGAGCACCGGAACGGTTTCGGGCCACGCGGAGGAGACCTCGGCGAGGGTGGACCGGGCATGGACCCCGGTCTGGTGCCACCGGGTTACGACGCCGTCGTGACCCTCCGCCACCACGCCCTGGCGGAACCCGCGGCTCCGGAGGTGCGGCACGAGGGGCACGGGCTCGAAGGGAGCGACGAGCTCGAGCTCGCCCCCGACGGGGATGTGCTCTGCGGTGTCGATGATGAGGTCGAACGGCTCACCGCCGTTCGCGAGGATCGCGCGGACGTCGAGCCGGGTGATGGTATCGGAAGGCATCAGGCAGCCGTGGGTGCTGGAGTGGGTGGGAGCGGACCGGTGCGCACCGCGAGGCGCGCCATCCGGCCGTAGAGGACCAGGGTGAGGAGGGCGCCGAGCGCATACCCGCCGGCGCCGGTGAGGGCGAGCGGCTCGCTTCCGGCGAGGATGCCGCCTGCCAGCAGCGCGACGCCTGCGCCGAACGCCGTGGTGGCCGCACGGCCGATGGGGACGCTCGTGAGCTCCTGCACCGTGGGCCCACCCGGCCGGGTGAGCCGCGGGCCGACCACGTTGAGCCAGGTGAGGAAGGGGAGGATCTTCGACATCACGCCCAGCACCAGCGGGACCAGCCAGCCGGCGATGGCGAGCACGCCGTAGGCGGCCCACGCGCGGAACCCGCCCCGGCCGGCGAGCAGCGCCAGACCCAGGAGCAGCGTCGCGCCGAGCGCCCCGAACGCCACGCGCACCAGCGAGAGGCCGGGGTCGAGACTCCGCCGCGCGCGCTGCGTGAACCAGGCGCGGGCGAGCCAGAGCAACAGGCCCACCGAGGCCGCCATCAGCAGGCCGCCCAGCCGCGCCACGGGGTCGAGGCCGAGGAGCAGGCCCAGGGCGTGGACCGTGATGCCCCCGAGCGCCACCGGGCCGATCCAGCGGAGCGGCCACTCCGGCCCCCCGGGCGAGACCAGGAACATCGGGATCATCCGGCTCCCGACGCCCACCGCGGTGAGCGTGCCGAAGCCAAGCGCGCCGAAGTGGAGGTGGCCGCCGATGATTGCGAGGCGGTCCACGTGCCACAGACCGACCGTCTCGCCGATGCGCGCGAACGCCAGCACCATCGCGGTGCCGAGCGCGACGTGGCCGGCGGCGACATAGAGCCCCACGACCTTCCCCTGCTTCGCCTTGCGCCGCTGGGGGAGGAGGTTCCAGGCACTCCCGTACACCGCGGCGACGAGGAGGGTGAATCCCGCGGCCAGGAGTGCCGGGATCCACGCCAGGAATCCGCAGACCAGCAGCCCCGTGCCGGCCTGCAAGGCGCGGCCGCTCCAGCGGGCCACGGGGACGCTCCGCGCCGCGATCCCCAGGTGTCCGGGAAAGAACTGGTTGAGGGCGCCGAAGATCGCGCTGGTGAGGATGCCGAGGGTGAAGGCGTGGGTGGCGGCGAGGACGGCGGGGTCCAGCACGTTGCCGCGGGCCAGGTGCGGTGCGGCCCGCACCAGCAGCACCGAGCCCACGCCGAGCCACGCGAGCGCGGCGCCGAAGTGCTCGGCGACCACGCCGAAGGGCGGCGGGCTCCCGGCGGGAGCGGACTGGGGCAGGGCCCGGGCCCCCGGCTTGGCGGTCATCCAATAAAAATGGCAGATGCCATCTTAATTGACAAGCGCCACCGCCCCCGGCACTTTCCAGGCGTGACCCGCACGCCCCCCCTCGCCCTGGCCGGCGCGCCCTCGCGTCGCCGGCTCCTACGGCTGCTCAAGCGCCGGGGCCCGACCCCGGCCGGCGAACTGGCCCGCGCGCTCCGGCTCACCGTGGCCACCGTCCGCGAGCACCTCGAAGGGCTCGAGGGGCTCGGCCTCGTGGCCCGGGCCGGCACCCGCCGCGCCGGACGGGGCCGCCCGCAGGTCCTCTGGTCCCTCGCGTCGGGTGCGGAGCGGCTCTTTCCCGAGTCCCAGGGGCCGGTGCTGGCCGACCTCGTGCGCACCCTCGTGGCCGAGGGGGCCGAGCCGCGGGTCGAGCGGTTTCTCCGGGAACGGCTCACGGCACGGCGGTCGGAGGTGGGCGGGCGGCTGGAGGGGCTGGCGGGCCGGGCGCGGCTCCGGGAGGTGGCCCGGATCCTCTCCGAGGATGGCTTCCTCGCCGAGGTGGAGCCGCGGAAGGAGGACGGCGCCCCGGTGCTCCGCCTCTGCCACTGCCCGGTGCGCGACCTGGTGGACGCCACCCGCATCCCCTGCCGGCTCGAGCTCGCCTTCGTGGCGGAGATGCTGGGCGCGGATCTCGAGCGGCTCTCCTACATCCCGGATGGGGGCGCGGCCTGCCGCTATGCGGTGAAGGGGGAGTAGGAGAGAGGGGAGAGGGGAGTAGTCCTCCTGCCCCCTCTCCCCTCTCCCCTCTCCCGTCTCCCGTCCCTACTGCCCGTCCCTCCACACCGTGATCTGGAACCGGAACTCCTCCGCCGCGTGTGCGAGGTCGATTTCGGGCGCGGTTCCCTCCGGCACCAGTGCGCTCACCCGCTCCAGGTTCACCTTCGCCTTCGCGTAGCTGGAGTCGGCCTCGACCGCGGTGGCGTAGACCGCCTTCGCCGCCGCCGGATATCCCGCCCGTTCCAGCGCGCTGCCGAGGTTGTTCCGGAACACCGGCGAGGCGGGCCGGACCTCCACCGCGCGCGCCAGCGGCCCGATGGCGTCCTGCGGCATCCCCTCGCCGAGGTAGAGCACGCCGAGGTTGTTGAGCGCCCAGCCGTCGTGCTCGTCGAGTGCCAGCGCCTGCCGATAGGCGCTCCCGGCGGCCTCCGCGTCACCGACCCCCTGGAAGCCGCGGCCCAGCAGCCGCCACCCTTCCGCAGACAACGAGTCAGCCTCCACCGCGGCCTGGAAGCGGTCCAGCGCCTCGCGCGGCCGGCCGGCATCGAGCAGTGCCCGGCCCGAGTTGTGGAGCGACTTGAGGTGCTGCGGGTCCCGCGCCAGGGCGCTGTCGAAGGCGACCAGCGCGCCCTCGGTGTCGCCCGCCTTCCAGCTCGAGAACCCCAGCATGTACCAGCCCCAGACGTTGTCCGGCTTCCGGCCGGTGTAGGCCTCGAAGCCGCGCGCCGCGATGGCATGATGGCCCTCGCGCAGCGCCGCCTCCGATTCCTCGTAGCTGGCGGGCACCGGCTCGGCCACGGCGACGGCCGTGACTCCCCCGCCGGACGGGGTCGTGATCGTGCTGGACGCCGGCCGGACGCTGGCGGCGGGTTGCTCGACCGGCGTGGCCGGCTCCGACTTGCCGCAGGCGATGGCGAGCGGGAGCACGAAGGCGAGTGCGACGGGATGGATGCGGTGAGACATGGTTCCCTCCTCCGGTGTGGGCGCCAGGACGGCGCCGTGCGGCCGGAGAAGGGGCAAGCGAAGGGCCTCCGTCATCCGGAGGCCCCTCGTCCGTCCAGGTCGTTTCGCTGCACGGAGTTCGCGCGACTCGCGACTCGTGGCTCGTGGCTCGCTCGTGTCCGCCCGGACACCTGCGGGTGTGCCGCACCGTGTCTCCGCGGACACGGCACGGCGCCCCGGACGTCCTAGCCGCCCTGGCCCCGCCTGATCCCCAGCCTCCGCAGGATCTTGAGCAGGCTGGCGTGGTCGGCGAGCCCGAGCGCCTCCGCGGTGCGTGTCACCTGCCAGTCATGCCGCTCGAGCGCCTCCAGCACGATCCGGCGCTCGGCTTCCAGCTTGAGCTCGCGGTAGCCGCGCGGCGCCGCCCCCTCGGCGCGCCCGCCGCGCACCTCGGGCGGAAGGTGCTCCACCCGGATCACTTCGCCGTCGGCCGCGACCACGGCGCGCTCCACCGCGTTCCGGAGCTCGCGGACGTTGTTCCGGCGCCAGTCGTGCGCGGCGAGCGCCGCAGCCGCGTCCTCGCTCAGCCGCCGCGGGAGGAAG
This sequence comes from uncultured Gemmatimonadales bacterium, assembly GCA_963717315.1. Classification (GTDB taxonomy): domain Bacteria; phylum Gemmatimonadota; class Gemmatimonadetes; order Gemmatimonadales; family GWC2-71-9; genus JAICEH01. The sequence goes on along the minus strand of CAVQWA010000070.1, from coordinate 19,615 downwards.
CCGAAGCGGACGCAGGTCTCCTCCAGGAACCGGCGCGCGAGGAGCGGCACGTCCTCGCGCCGGTCCCGGAGCGGCGGCACCCGGACCACGTGGACATTGAGCCGGAAGAGGAGGTCCTCCCGGAACCGGCCCTCCTTCACGTCGTGATCGAGGTCGCGGTGGGTGGCGGTGACGGTGCGGGCCTCGACCTTCCGCGGCTGCGTGGCACCGACGCGTGTCACCTCCCGCGCCTCCAGCGCGCGCAGCAGCTTGGCCTGCGCCGCCACGGCGAGGTCGCCGATCTCGTCCAGGAAGATGGTACCGCGTCCCGCCGCCTCGAAGGCGCCGGCGCGCGCCGACACCGCGCCGGTGAATGCCCCCTTCTCGTGCCCGAAGAGCTCGCTTTCCACCAGCTGGTCGGGGAGCGCGGCGCAGTTGATCGGGACGAACGGCTCGGTGGGGCGGGGGCCGAGCCGGTGGAGGTCGCGCGCCACCAGTTCCTTCCCCGAGCCGCTCTCGCCCACGATGAGGACGGGACTCGGGATGGCGGCCAGCTTCGCGATCGTCCCCCGGAGGGTCTCGAGCGCGGGGCTCCGCCCGGCGAGCGACGACTCGCCCAGCCGCGCCTGGAGCGCCGCCACCTCGCGCCGGAGCCGGCGGCGCTCGATCGCCCCCTCGATCTCCTGCGCCACCCGCTCCACCGGCTCCGCCTTGTCCACGAAGCCGTAGGCCCCGAGCCGCACCGCCTGGACGCAGCGTTCGTAGCTCCCGGTGCCGGTGTAGACGATCACCGGCGTCTCGATCCCCTTCCGCGCGAGCTCCGCGAGCACGGCGAACCCGTCCATCTCCGGCATCTCGAGGTCGAGCACCACTGCGTCGAGTCCCTCACGCTCCAGCGCCGCCAGCGCCGCTTCTCCGCCGGCGGCCACGATGGTCTCGTAGCCGAGCCGGCGGAGGTCGTAGGCATACTGCTCCGCCACGTGGGGCAGGTCGTCCACCAGCAGGATCCGGGTCATGCCGATTCCTCCGGCTCCTCCGCGACGGGGAGCGAGAGCTCCACCCGGGTGCCGCGGCCCGGCGCGGTCTCGATCCGGATGGAGCCGCCGAGCTCCTCCACCAGCCGGCGCACCACGCCGAGCCCGGTGCCCGATCCGCCCGGCTTCGTCGTGAATGGTGCATCGAACACGCGGGCGAGTTCGTCGTGGTTCATGCCCCGGCCCCGGTCCTCGACGGCGCAGAGCACCGCCGTTCCTCGCGGCGCGGTGGAGACGGTGACGCCCTCCCGCTCCCGCGGAGCGCCCTCGAGCGCGTCGAGCGCGTTGGCCACGAGGTTGCCGAGGATGCGGCGGAGCGACACCTCGTCGGCCCTGGCGAACGGCGGCGGCTCCGCGAGTTCGAGCCGCACCGGGCGGCCCTCGTGCTCCGCCGCCACCGCGCGCGCGACCGCGTTGAGGTCTGCGCGACCCGTTGGCGCCCGCCGGGCGCCGTAGCTCCGGGCCAGGGTCTCGAGGTAGGCCAGGCTGTCCTCCAGCGACGGCTCGCGCTCGAGGAACACCTGCGGCAGCCGCTCGGGCTGCTCCTGCGCGACGTTCCTGAGGTGCCGGAGCACGTGGCGGATCGGGACGAGACCGTTCTTGAGGTCGTGGTTCACCTGGCGGGCCAGGTCGCCGGTGGCCGCGGCCCGTTCCGCCTCCTGGAGCTTGGAGGCGCTGGCGGTGAGCCGGGCGTTCATCCGGTCGAGCGCCGCCGCCAGCGTACCGACCTCGTCGTCGGCGTCAGTCCCGAACCCCGTGCCCTCGCGGCCGAGGTCCATCGTCTCGGCGCGCTCCGCGAGGGCGCCGAGGGGCCGGGCCAGTGACCGGGCCAGCATCCCGGCCACGAGGAGCGCGAGCGGGATCGCGAGCGCGAGCGCCAGCGCCACCCGCAGGTCGAAGCTCCGCCGCAGCGCCGCGTAAGGCGCAGCATCCTGGGAGATCACGATCCTCCCGGCCGCCGAGCCGCCGACCCGCCGAGCGGCCGTGAGATACGCCACCGGCACCTCAGCCACCACTCGCCAACCGGGAGGCACCTGCGACGCCTCGCCCGGCGCCGTGACCTGGGCGTGCGCCCCCTCCGGCAACTGTCCTGCCGGCGCCTCGGGATCCACCCGCCGGCCGCCCAGGAGGAGGTAGCTGCGCCTCGCGACGGTCAGGGGTTCCACCGCCGCCACTGCCGGCCCGCCGCCGACCTCGACGAGCGCCGGGGTGGTCGTCGTCGTCGCCGCCACCGCGGCCGCGAGCCCCGAATCGGCCACCGCACCCGAACTCGCGAGCGTCGCCCCGTCGGGGCCCTCCACCAGCAGGAGGTCGAGCCGGTTGGTCCGGGCCCAGTCCGCCACCTCCGCGCCGAGCCAGGCCAACGCGTCGGGACGGCCGAGCGCGGCAAGCTCCATCCGGCCGTCGTCTGCCAGCCGGCGTGACAGGCCGCCCAGCGCGGTCGCCACCCGGATCCGCTCGCCCCCCAGCGCCACGGCGAGCGCTTCCTCGGCATCGGAGGCGGCACGAGCGGCGTCGGCCCCGGCGCGGGCGGCGAAGGTCCCCCGCACGCCGAGGCCGAGGACCAGCACCGGGAGCGCGGTGGCGAGCCCGAGAGCCAGGAACAGGCGGGTCCGGAAGGTCATCGGGGGAAGATACCCGGTGGCACCCCTATCTTTGTGCCGATGATCACCCTCCCCGAGCTCGAGGCGGCTGCCGCGATCGTCCGCCGGACAATGCCACCGACTCCCCACATCGCCTGGCCCCTGCTTGCGGAACGCACGGGCGCCGAGGTGTGGGTCAAGCACGAGAATCACACCCCGATCGGCGCCTTCAAGGTCCGCGGCGGGCTGGTCTACCTGACCGAGCTCCAGCGCCAGGTGCCGCAGCTCCCCGGCGTCATCGCCGCCACCCGCGGCAACCACGGCCAGGCGGTGGCCTTTGCCGCGCGGCAGCTCGGGGTGCGCGCCATCCTGGTGGTGCCACGGGGCAACGCGAGGGAGAAGAACGCGGCGATGCGCGCCTTCGGCGGCGAGGTGGTCGAGCAGGGCGAGGACTTCCAGTCGGCGCTCGAGTGGGCCCAGGAGGAGGCGAAGGTGCAGGGCCTCCACTTCGTGCAGTCGTTCCACCCTCTGCTCGTGCGCGGGCAGGCGACCTACGCGCTCGAGTTCCTGCGCGCCCTGCCCGACCTCGACACCGTCTACGTGCCGGTGGGGATGGGCTCCGGCATCTGCGGCGTGATCGCGGTGCGGAACGCGCTCGGGCTCGCCACGAAGGTGGTCGGCGTGGTGGCGGAGAACGCACCGGCCTACGCGCTGTCGTTCGCCGAGCGGCGCCGGATCACCACGCCGACGGCCAGCACCATCGCCGACGGGCTGGCCTGCCGCGTGCCCGACCCCGAGGCGCTCGCCGTGATCTTCCACGGCGCCGACCGGTTCGTGACCGTGTCGGAGGCGGAGATCCGCTCGGCGATGCGGGCCTGGTTCACCGACACCCACAACGTGGCGGAAGGGGCGTCGGCGGCCGGCCTGGCCGCGCTGCTGCAGGAACGGGAGCGGATGCGGGGCCGGAAGGCGGGACTGATCCACACCGGCGGCAACGTGGACCGCGACGTGCTCGTGGAGGTGCTGCGGGAGGGAAGCGGGAGCGACTCGTGACTCGGGGCTAGCCGCCCCGTTCCCCGCTCCCCGTTCCCCGTTCCCAGACCTCACACGCCTCCCCGACGAGCCGCCGCCTCCGGTGCCGCGCCACGACATCGTAGACCGCGTCGCGAATCGGGGGCGGCACCACCAGGAACACCGCCAGGGCCCGCCAGGGCCAGCCGAGCTCGATCGCCACGCGGAGCGCGGCGCCGGACTTCGTGAACACCCGGCCATCCCGCCGCCGCAGCACGATGGAGTCCTGGTACCCCTCCGGCAGGCCCGACCCGGCGAGGACTTCCCGGCCGAGGCCCGACTGGAGCGCCGCGAAGCGGAAGGCGCGGCGACGGTCCTGCCGCAGGACCTGCTGCACCCACCAGGAGCAGAGGCCGCAGAAGCCGTCGTAGAGGAGCAGCGGGGCGGGCGACATTAGGTTGAAACGATGCCCACCCCCGACCCGCGCACACAAGGCCGGGAGCTCCTGGACCGGGTCCGCGCCCGCGTCGCGCCCGGGGCGCTCACCCGCTTCGCGCCCGCTCCCACGGGCCGGCTCCACCTCGGCCACCTGGTGAACGCCGTCTGGGTCTGGGGCATCGCACGCGCGCTCGGGGCGCGGGTGCTGCTCCGCGTCGAGGACCACGATCGCTCCCGTTGCCGCCCGGAGTACGAGGCCGGGCTGATCGAGGATCTCGAGTGGCTCGGCCTCGAGCCCGACGCGGGAATGGATCCGCTGTGCCGCCAGTCGGAGCGCGGGCCCGCCTACGAAGCCGAGCTCCGGCGGCTCCACGGGCGCGGGCTCGCCTATGGCTGCCGCTGTTCGCGAAGGGACATCGCCGCGGCCGCGGGCGACGCCCCCGACCCCGGGATCCCGTACCCCGGCACCTGCCGGTGGCTCGGGCTTCCGCTGGATCCGGGGCTTGGCGTCCGCATCCCGATGGATCCGGGCGCCGAGGCGTTCGAGGACCTGCGGCTCGGACCACGGGTGCAGGAGCCGGCCTCGCAATGCGGCGACGTCCTGGCCCGCGATCGCCTGGGCAACTGGACCTATCAGTTCTGCGTCGTCGTGGACGACCGCGACCAGGGCGTGGACCTCGTGATCCGCGGCGAGGACCTGCTCGGCTCGACCGGCCGGCAGCTCCGGCTCGCGCGGCTCATCGGCCGGCCTGCCCCGCCGCGCTTCCTCCATCATCCCCTCATCCTTCGTCCCGACGGCAGCAAGCTGAGCAAGGCCAACCGCGACACCGGGCTCCGCGACCTCCGCGCCGCGGGGCACGCGCCGGAGTCGCTCCTGGGCGAGGCCGCGGTGCTCTCCGGGCTGCTCGGCCGGCCGCGGCCGCTCCGGGCCGTCGACCTGCCCTCGCTCTTCGCCGGCTGAGCCGCCCGCCCCTTGTGCCGGGGCCCAACCGGAGCCGAACTTGTCCCGATGACCACTCCCGCCTCGCCGCGCCGGATGGCGCTCCACACCAGGATCTTCATCGGCCTGCTCACGGGCGCCGCCCTCGGCACCTTCGCGAACCTCCAGTACCGCGGGGCACCGTGGCTCGACTGGTTCACGAACAACGTGGCGGGCCCGGTGGGGCAGGTCTTCCTCCGGATGCTGTTCATGGTGGTGGTGCCGCTGGTCTTCACCTCCATCTGCCTCGGCGTGGCGTCGCTCGGCGACATCCGGCGGATCGGCCGGATCGGTTCCAAGACCCTCACGTTCTTCCTGGCCACCACCGCGCTCGCCGCGGCGCTCGGCCTCACGCTGGTCAACGTCATCCGCCCCGGGGACCAGATCAGCCCCGAGGTGCGGGATCGCCTGATGGCCGAGTACTCGAGCCAGGCCGGCGAGCGCCTGATCCAGGCCCAGGAGACCCGGTTCGGCATCGAGACGTTCACCAACATCGTCCCGCGGAACCCGGTCGAGGCCGCCGCGAAGGGCGACATGCTCGGCCTCATCTTCTTCGCGCTGGTCTTCGGCATCGCGCTCACGCTGATGCCGTCGGAGCGCTCGAGCCCGGTGCTGCGGTGGCTGGAGGGGATCGGCGACGCGGTGATGCTGATGATCGGCTTCGCGATGAAGCTGGCGCCGTACGGCGTCTTCGCCCTCATCTTCGGGGTCACGGCCAAGTTCGGCTTCGACGTCCTCCGCTCCCTCGCGCTCTATGTCGTCACCGTCCTGCTCGGGCTGGTCATCCACCAGTTCGGCGTGCTCACCGCCCTCGCGCGGGTCATCGCCGGCGTCCGGCCGGTGGAGTTCCTCCGGCGGATCGAGACGCTGATGGTCACCGCGTTCGGCACCTCCAGCTCGAACGCCACCCTCCCCACCACCATCCGCACCGCCACCGACCGGTTCGGCGTGCCGAAGGAGGTCGCCGGGTTCGTGCTGCCGCTCGGCGCCACGATGAACATGAACGGCACCGCGCTCTTCGAGGGGATGACGGTGCTCTTCCTGGCGCAGGTGTTCGGCGTGCACCTGAGCCTCGGTACCCAGGTGATCGTCGTGATCATGGCGGTGATCACCGCCGTCGGCGTGGCGGGGGTGCCGAGCGGCTCGATCCCGCTCCTGGTGATGGTGCTGGGGATGGTGGGGGTGCCGGGGGAGGGAATCGCGCTGGTCCTGGGGGTGGACCGGATCCTCGACATGTCACGCACGGTGCCGAACGTCACCGGCGACCTGCTCACCTCGATCTACATCACGAAGAGCGAGGGCCTGGCGTTCAACCCCGTGGAGAACGGCCCGAAGAAGACGCTGGACCCGGCCCTGGAGGGGTGAGAAGTGAGAGGGGAGAGGGGCCCCTCCCTCTCCCTCTCCCCTCTCCCCTCTCCCCTCTCCCCTACCGCAGCTGCCCCTCGCTGGCGGCCACCACCGTCGCCACCGTCGCGTCCCCGGTGACGTTCACGACGGTCCGCAGCATGTCGAGCGGGCGGTCCACGCCGAGGATGAGGGCGATGCCGGCCGCCGGCACGCCGATCGCCTCGAGGATGATGACCAGCATCACGATGCCCACCCCGGGCACCGCCGCCGTGCCGATCGAGGCGAGCACCGCCGTCAGCACGATCGTGCCCTGCTGCGCGAAGGTCAGTTCCATTCCCAGCGCCTGCGCGATGAACGTCGCCGCCACCGCCTGGTAGAGCGCCGTCCCGTCCATGTTGATGGTGGCGCCGAGCGGCAGGACGAAGCTCGTCACCTCCTCCGACACCCCCAGTTCGTCGCGCACCCGCTCCATCGTGATCGGGAGCGTCGCACCGCTCGAGCTCGAGCTGAAGGCGAAGAGCTGCGCCGGCGCGATCCCGCGGAAGAAGCGGCGAAGCGGCATCGGCGTGAAGAGCTTGAGCAGGGCGGGGTAGATCACGCCGGCATGGATGGCGAGCCCCGCCACCACCACGCCGATGTACGCGCCAAGCGCGCCCAGCAGCCGCCAGATTCGCGAGGGGTCGTCCCCCGCGATGCTGGTGATCGTGCCCGCGATGAGCGCGAAGACGCCCACCGGGGCCGCGAGCATGATGAGTTCCACCAGCCGGATCACCACGTCCGAGAGGCTGGCGAAGAACTCCTTCACCGGCCGGCCGGTGTCGGCCGGCACCCGCACCAGGCCCACGCCGAGGAGGAGCGCCAGGAACACGACCTGCAGCATCCGGGCGTTGTCGGCCGTGGCCGCGACGGCGTTGTCCGGCACGATGTCCACCAGGAGCTGGAGCGGCCCGCGGGACTCGACCGTTGCCCTGGCCCCCGCCTCGCGCGCCGAGGCATCCTGCGCGTAGGCCGCCTCGAGCTCGGCCCGCACCTCCGGAGGCACCGTCCGGCCGGGCCTGATCGTGGTGGCCAGCACCAGGCCGATCGTCACCGCGACCGCGGTGGTGAAGAGATAGATCCCGACCGTCTTCCCGCCGATGCGCCCGAGCGTGCGCAGGTCGCCCAGGCTCGCCACGCCGGTGATGAGCGAGGCGAGCACCAGGGGCACCGCGATCAGCTTGAGGGCGTTCAGGAAGATGGTGCCGAACGGCGCCACCCAGTCGGCGGTGAACCCGCCCCACCCGAGCCGGGCGGCCAGGACGCCGTAGATCCCGCCGAGGAGCAGGCCGAGCAGGATCTGCCAGTGGAGTTGGCGATGCCAGGGCATTGGGCAGGGTATCCCCGCGTGGGGGGGAGGGCAACCTTGGGAGGGGAGAGGGGAGGGGGGAGAGGGGAGAGGGCCCTCTCCCCCTCCCCCTCCCCCCGCTGCCCGCGCCTCCGTTTGCGCCTCGATCCCCGCCCGCAGCGCCCGGCACCACGCTGCGGACGTGCCGGGCAGGAGGGCGCTCACCATCTGCGGCGCGACGAGCCCCTCCACGTGGAAGCTTTCGAGGTCCGCCGTTACCTGGAACTCGGCGAGTCTTGACAGATCGGATCCGGATGTAAACGATTACATGTCTCCCGCAGCATCGTAAAGTTCCTCTTTGAAACGATAGTCGTTGACCTGCGCCGGCATGATCTCACGGCGAGAGAATCCGCATGGCGGGTAGCGCAACCATCAAGCACGTCGCCCGGGAGGCCGGGGTTTCTGTCGCGACGGTGTCCCGGGTGATGAACCGGAGCGCCCAGGTCGCGGAGGGCACCCGGCAGGCCGTGCTCGACGTCGCCGCACGCCTGGGCTATTCGCCGCACGGTGCCGCCCGCAGCCTCATCACGAAACGGACCTCGACCCTGGGGGTGCTGCTCCCCGACCTCTACGGCGAGTTCTTCTCCGAAGTCATCCGCGGGATCGATGAGGCCGCCCGACGGGCAGGCTATCACGTTCTCGTCTCGAGTTCGCACGCCGATCACCACGCGATCGAGTCCGTCCTCCGATCCATGCGGGGTCGGGTGGACGGGTTGATCCTCATGATTCCCGATATCCGGGTCAAGGCCGTCGCCTCCCGGTTGCCTGGCGGCTTTCCCGTCGTGCTGATGAACTGCGCCGGCGACTCGGACGGCCACGATTCCGTCAGCATCGCGAACTACGAGGGCGCCTACGCCATGTCGCGCCACCTGATCGGGCGGGGACACCGGCGGATCGCGTTCATCAAGGGGACCGAAGAGAATCACGATGCGGCGGAACGGCTCAGGGGGTATCGCGCGGCGCTCCGGGATGCGAGGCTGCCGCCCGATGACCGGCTGGAGGTCGCCGGCGACTTCAGCGAGGCGTCCGGCTACCGGGCCGCCGCGGACCTGGGGCGGCTGAGCCCGCGACCCACCGCGATCTTCGCCTCCAACGACGCCATGGCCGTGGGCGCGCTCTCCGCCCTCCGCGAGGCCCGGCTTCGGGTCCCCGAGGACGTGGCGGTCGCCGGCTTCGATGATATCCCGATGGCCCGGTACGTCGAGCCGCCGTTGTCCTCGGTCCGCGTGGACATCAGCGCGCTGGGCATCCGTGCGGCCACCCTCCTGCTGGAGGCCATGCAGAATCCCACCGGCAGGGAGGCCCGGCGCGAGATCCTCCCGACCGTCCTGGTGGTTCGGCGATCCTGCGGTGCCTGATCATCCCTTCACGAAGGAGGCCAACGCCATGAGGACCCAGTTGTCTGTGAAGTGCCTCGTCACCGGGCTGGCTGCGATGCTGCTCGGCCCGGTGCTGGCCAGTCCACTGTCGGCCCAGACCACCACGGGCAGCATCAGCGGCGTGGTCACCGATACCGCCGGCCGCCCCGTCGAGGGGGCGGAGGTGATCGCCAGGAACATCGCGACCTCCGCCGAGCGGCGCACCGTCACCCGGGTCACCGGGGCCTACAACCTGCCGGGTCTCCCGCCGACGACCTACGATGTCACGGCCCGGCTGGTCGGGATGGGGGCCCGGACCCAGCGCATCCAGGTCGGGATCGGCCAATCCCTGATCCTCGACTTCCGGCTCACCTCCCGCACCGTGGAGCTGGAGGAGATCACCGTCACGGCCGTGCCGTTGGTGGAAACCCGGACCTCGGAGCTGGGGACCAACATCACCCAGCAGCAGATCGAGCGGCTGCCCACGCCGGGCCGGAACTTCCTGGACCTGGCGGCGCTGGCGCCGGGCATCACCGTGTCCGAGGACCGCATCGGTGCAACCGGCTTCCGCACCTTCCAGGGCGGCGGCCAGAGCCCCAACGCCGTCAACATCTTCGTGGACGGCACCAGCCTGAAGAACGACCTGACTGGCGGTGGGGTCGCTGGCCAGGATGCCAGCCGGGGGAATCCGTTCCCCCGCAACGCGATTCAGGAGTACCGGGTGATCAGCCAGAACTTCAAGGCGGAGTACCAGAAGGCCGGGAGCTCGGTGATCACCGCGACCACACGCTCCGGCGGGAATCGCTGGGCCGGGAACGTGTTCGTCACCTACCAGAACGAGGGGCTCGTCGCGCTCGACACCTTCCAGGTCGCGGCCAAGGACGCGGACCCGGCCTTCTCGGAGCCGGAGTATTCCCGGCTCCTCGGGGGCGCATCGGTCGGCGGCCCCATCATTCTCGATCGGTTGCACTTCTTCGGCTCGTTCGAGATCAACCGGCAGAACCGCGCCAGCCTGGTGAATTTCCAGCCACCCGCCCCGGGCACGTTCCCCGCCCTCGATTCGGTGAACCTCGCCCAGTACAACGGGAACTTCACCTCGCCCTTCCGTGAACAGCTCTACTTCGGGAAGCTCACCCTTGCGGTGACCCCGAAATCCACGGCGGAGCTGAGCGTCAATCATCGCCGTGAGACCGACGTCCGCGACTTCGGCCCGTTCTGCTGCGGGATCAACGGCTTCGGCGAGGCGGTGAACTACCGCCAGAACGTGACGATCGGCCAGCTGCGCTACAACTATTTCACCGGGCCCTGGCTCAACGAGGCCAAGGTGGACTATTCCCGGTTCCGCCGGAACCCCAGCCCCAACCGGCCCGGCGTCCCGCAGCGCCTCTTCCAGGGCCTCACCGGTGGCGACTACATCATCGGCAGCAACCGCACCACCCAGGATTTCATCCAGCGCCGGATCGGCCTCCGTGACGACCTGACGTACACGGGCTGGCGCTGGTCGGGGTCCCACGTCCTGAAGGCCGGCGCCAGCATCGACTTCGTCAACTACGATGTCCTCAAGGACAACGACGGGACCCCTCGATTCCTGTACAACGCCGCGTACAACTACGAGCACCCCTTCGAGCTGAACTACGGCACCGGCAACCCCAACCTCTCGAAGAACAACACCCAGCTCGGAATGTACGTCCAGGACGACTGGAGCCCCACCGCCCGGCTGACGATCAACGCGGGGATCCGGTGGGACTTCGAGTCGAACATGTTCAACTACGACTACGTGACCCCGCAGATGGTGGTGGACACGCTGACGCGCTACAACGGCGACCTCCCCACCCCGCTCGACCTCGACGAGTACATCAGCGACGGCTCCACGCGGGACCCGTTCTACGGCGCCTTCCAGCCCCGGGTCGGGTTCTCCTACGCGCTGGACCGGGACAACAAGACCACGATCTTCGGCGGGTTCGGCATCTACTACGACCGCTCGCTGTTCGACGTCTCGGTGGACGAGACCCTGAAGCTCACCCACCCCAGCTACACCATCCGGTTCGCCGCCCCGGGCCAGGTGCCGGGGCCGGGGGAGGTCGCCTGGGATGACACCTATCTCACGGCGGACCGCGCCGTCCTGGACCAGCTGGTCGGCACCTTCGGGACGCCCGAGGCCTGGCTCATCTCCAGCGACGTGAAAGTGCCGAAGTCACGGCAATGGAATCTCGGGGTGCGCCGCCTGCTGGGGAGCGTGGTGGCCTCGGTCACCTACGCGGGGGTCCGGGGCGTGGATCAGCTGACGCTCAATTGGGCGAACTTCGGCCTGAATCCCGACGGCTCGTGTTGCATCAGCTTCGATCTGGCGCCGCACGGCTTCAGCAACTTCATCTTCTCCAGCAACGATGCGAAGACCTGGTACGACGCGCTCCTGATCCAGGTCGACCGGCCCTATCGCCGGTCCAGCGAGAATTTCGGCTGGGGCGCGGGCCTGGCCTTCACCTACGCCAAGCGGCAGGTGGAGGGCGTCGATGGCCTGGGCGACCTGTTCGCGTTCCCGAACACCGCCAACATCCCGAAGCACCCGGCGAACGACGAGAAGCTCCGGATCGTCGCGAACTGGACGATGGACGTCCCCTATCTCTACGGTGTCCAGTTCAGCGGCCTGGTCACGCTGGGCGGAAAGTTCCAGCAGGACGTCGGATGCCCGGCGCGGTTCTGCGGGTCCGGCACCACCGGAAACCAGTATGAGCGCGGAGGGTTCACGGCGCCCGGCACCTTCCCCTACCAGACCGTCGATCTCCGGCTCCGCAAGGACTTCCCCGGGATCCGCGGGACCAGGGTCGGGCTGACGCTGGATGCGTTCAATGTCCTCAACCACGACAACTTCGGCTGCTTCAACACGGGGAACCGGGACGACGCCAATTTCGGCGACCCGGGATGCGTGGTGAGCGATGCCCGGAGGCTCCAGTTCGGCGCGGAGTACGACTTCTAGTCCCGTCATCGCATCCTCCAGCGGCGGCCGGCCCCCTCGGACCGGTCGCCGCGGTCCTTCCGCCCTGACCGAGGTTCCCCATGCGTCTCGAGCCTCGGCGCCTGCCTGCCATTGCGGCGCTTTCCCTCTGTGCGGTCCTCGCCGCCTGCTCCGGCAATGCCGGCTCCCTGGCGGGCCCGGACCCGATTTCGCCACGGGAACAGGCCTTCCTCGATACCCTCGCCCAGCGGACCTTCGCGTTCTTCTGGGAGCGGACCGACCCGGCCACCGGGCTCACCCCGGACCGCTGGCCCACGGCGTCGTTCTCCAGCATCGCCGCCGTCGGGTTCGCGCTCACCGCCTATCCGGTTGGCGTCGAGCAGGGCCACGTCACCCGCACCCAGGCCCGCGACCGGGTGCTCGCCACGCTGCGCTACTTCCGCGACGCCCCCCAGGGTGACGCCGCGAGCGGCGTCAGCGGATACCGGGGGTTCTTCTACCATTTCCTCGAGCCGGACACCGGCCATCGCTTCCAGACCGTCGAGCTGTCCACCGTGGATACGGCATTGCTGCTCGCCGGGGCGCTCTTCTGCCGCGAATACTTCGACCGCGCCGATCCGCTCGAGGCCGAGATCCGGCAGATCGCCGATTCGCTCTACCGCGCCACCGACTGGCAATGGGCACAACCTCGCCCGCCCGGCATCGCCATGGGGTGGACCCCGGAAGGGGGCTTCCACGCCTGGGATTGGCGCGGGTACAATGAGGCGATGATCGTCCTGATCCTGGCCCTGGGCTCACCCACGCATCCGGTGGCGCCCGAGGCCTGGAGTGCGTGGAGCGCCTCCTACCAATGGGGCACCTTCTACCGGGAATCGCACGTCGGCTTCGCTCCGCTGTTCGGACACCAGTACTCCCACATCTGGGTGGATTTCCGGGGCATCCGGGATGGGTACATGCGGGGCAGCGGCATCGACTACTTCGAGAACTCCCGGCGCGCCACTCTGGCCCAGCGCGAGTACGCGATCGACAACCCCGGGGAGTGGGTCGGGTACGGCGCCGACACCTGGGGGCTCACGGCCAGCGACGGGCCGGTGGACGATTCACTGTTCCTGGCCGGGCGGATGCGGGGCTTTCACACGTACTGGCCCCGGGGCGCCACTTTCAACCAGATTCTGGATGACGGCACCCTGTCCCCCACCGCGGCGGCCGGCTCGATCGCGTTCGCGCCGGAGATCGTGATTCCCGCGCTGGTGGCGATGCGGGAACGGTACGGGGATCCCCTGTTCGGCCAGTACGGCTTCCTCGACGCGTTCAACCCCACGTTCACCGCCGACGTGCCGGTTCGGCACGGCCATGTCGTCCCCGACCTCGGCTGGTTCGACGACGACTACCTCGGCATCGACCAGGGACCGATCATCGCCATGCTGGAGAACTACCGGACCGGGCTGGTGTGGCGGTACATGCGAAGGTCCCCCTATGTCATCGAGGGGCTCCGCCGAGCGGGGTTCACCGGCGCGTGGCTGGACCGGGAGCCCTGACCCGATGAGCCGCGCCACCGTGCTCGCCGCGCTCCTCGCCGCCGGGCTCCCCGGTTGCGCGGGGCCTGACGGGAACGGCGCCGTCACCCTTCGCTTCTGGGGACTGGGCCGTGAGGGCGAGGTGGTCAGGACGCTCCTCGAGGACTTCGAGCGGGAGCATCCCGGCATCCGCGTGCGGGTGCAGCAGATCCCGTGGACCGCCGCGCACGAGAAGCTGCTCACCGCCCACGTCGGCAATGCCTCGCCCGACGTGGCGCAGATCGGCAATACCTGGATCCCGGAATTCGCCGCGCTGAACGCCCTGGCGCCGCTCGACTCCTCGATCGCCGCCTCGAGCACGCTGGACTCCAGCCGGTACTTCCCCGGCATCTGGCGCACCAACATCATCGATGGAAAGGTCCTCGGCCTCCCCTGGTACGTGGACACGCGGCTGGTGTTCTATCGCCGGGACATCCTGCAGCGGGCCGGGTACGATGCCTTCCCCACGACCTGGGCCGACTGGGTCCGGGCGATGCGGGCCATCAAGCGCATCGTGGGGCCCGGCCGCTACGCCATCTACCTTCCCACCAACGAATGGAACCAGCCGGTGATCTTCGGGCTCCAGTCCGGGTCGCCGCTGCTCAAGGACCACGACGGGCGCGGGGCCTTCTCCGACCGGGCGTTCCGCCGTGCCTTCGACTTCTACACCTCGCTCTACCGCGACTCGCTCGCGCCGGTGATGGGACTGAACGACGTGGCCAACGCGTACCAGGAATTCGAGCGGGGCGCCTTCGCCATGTGGATCACCGGCCCCTGGAACCTGGGCGAGTTCGCGCGCCGCCTGCCCGATTCCCTGCAGGGTTCCTGGGGCACCGCTCCCATCCCGGGACCGGACGGGGAATCCTCGGGGATCTCGCTCGCCGGCGGCTCGAGCCTCGTCGTGTTCCGCTCCAGCCGGCAGAAGCCGGAGGCCTGGAAGCTGATCGAGTTCCTCTCCCGGCCGGAGCAGCAGCGGCGGTTCCGGGAACTGACCGGGGATCTCCCCGCGCGGATGGATGCCTGGGACGATTCGCTCCTCGCCGCCGACCCCAATCGGCGGAGCTTCTGGCGGCAGCTCCAGCGGGTGGCCCCGACTCCCCAGGTGCCGGAATGGGAGCAGATCGCCACGCTGGTGCTGGACCACGCCGAGCAGGCGATCCGGGGCGGCGTGCCGAACGACGTGGTGCTGGGCCGGCTGGACCGGCGGGTGAACGCCCTGCTCGAGAAGCGGCGCTGGCTGCAGGCCCGTGACGCGGCCGGGGCCAGGTGACGGCGGCCAGCCGGCCCGGGGCCGGGCAGCACCGCGCGGGATGGCTGTTCGTCGCCCCGGCGCTCGTCCTGATCGGCGGGTTCTTCGCCCTCCCGGTGCTCGCCGCCCTTGTGCTCTCCGTCACCGACTTCGACCTCTACGCCCTCGGCGACCTCGCCAACGCCAGGTTCGTCGGGCTGGGCAACTACGGCGCGCTGCTCCACAACCCGGTGTTCTGGCTGGCGCTCCGGAATACCTTCTACTTCGCGTTGGTGGCCGGCCCGCTCACCGTCGCGCTCTCGCTCGGCGCCGCGCTGCTGGTGAATGCCCCGCTGGCCCGGATGCGCGGCCTCTTCCGCACCATCTATTTCACGCCCTTCGTCACGACGCTGGTCGCCGTCGCGATCGTGTGGCGCTACCTCTATCACCCACAGTATGGACTGCTGAATCACGCGCTGGGCTGGTTCGGCATCGATCCCATCAACTGGCTGGGGGATCCGGACTGGGCCATGCCTTCGGTCATCCTGCTCGCCACCTGGAAGAACTTCGGGTACAACATGCTGATCCTGATCGCCGGGCTGCAGAGCGTCCCCGAGGAGCTGTACGAGGCGGCCCGCCTGGACGGCGCCGGCGCCATCCGCCGGTTCCGCCACGTCACCCTTCCCCTGCTGGGGCCCACGATGCTCTTCGTCGCGGTCATCACGATGATCGGCTACTTCCAGGTCTTCACCGAGCCCTACGTCATGACGGCGGGAGGGCCCCTCAAGGCCACCACGACGATCGTGCTGCTGATGTACGAGGAGGGCTTCCGCTGGTGGCGCATGGGGGTCGCTGCCTCCTATGCGTTCGCGCTCTTCCTGATCATCCTCGGGGGCAGCCTGATCCGGGCCCGGGTGCAGCGGGTGAGGATCTGATGGGCCGCCGGCTCACCGCCGCCCTGCTCCACGCCACGCTCATCGCCGGCGCGGTCGCCGCCCTCCTGCCGATGGTCTGGATGGTGTCGGCCTCGCTCATGCCGACCGGGATGGCCAACGCCTCGCCGCCCCGCTTCTTCCCGCCCGCGCCGACGCTGGAGCATTACCGCACCCTCTTCTCCCGGCTGAACCTGGGCCGCTACCTGCTGAACAGCGCCTTCGTCGCCGTCACCGTCACCGCGGTCTCGCTGCTGGTCAACTCGCTCGCGGGGTATGCCTTCGCCAAGCTCAGGTTCCGGGGGCGTGACCGGGCGTTCCGCGTCCTGCTCACGGGGTTGGTGGTGCCGGTGCAGGTCGCCATGCTGCCGCTCTTCCTCCTGCTCCGGGAGCTGGGCTTCATCAATACGTACTGGGCCGTCATCGTGCCGGGGATGGCGAGCATCTTCGGGATCTTCCTGGTGCGGCAGTATGCCCTGGGCATTCCGGACGACCTGCTGGACGCGGCACGCATCGACGGCGCCGATGAGTTCCGGATCTACCGGTCCGTCGTCGTGCCCTCGATCACTCCGATCCTCGCCACCCTCGCCATCTGGACCTTCCTCAGCACCTGGAACGATTTCCTCTGGCCGTTGATCGTGCTGAGCGACGAGTCCCGCTGGACCCTGCCGGTGGCGATCGCGAATCTCTCGGGCGAGCACGTGCAGGACACCGAGCTGATGATGGCTGGATCCGTGGTGACGGTGCTGCCCGTCCTGGGCGTGTTCCTCGTCCTGCAGCGATACTACGTGGAGGGGATCATGCTGGGGAGCGTCAAGGGATGACGGCGGGGCGGCAGGCCGGCAGGGCGGCGGCATGCGCCTGGCTGCTGGGTGTCCTCGTGGTGCCGCGTTCGGCCGCCCAGGAGCCGGGCGGGGGAAGGATGCTGGATGATTTCGAGGATGCCGCCCGGTGGTCGGTCATCCCCTCGGATGGGGTCGCACTGACCGCTCGCGCTGGCCGCGGCCGTACCGGCCGGGCCCTCCGGCTCGACTTCGATTTCCAGGGGCACGGGGGCTATGCCGTGGTTCATCGGGCGCTCCCGATCGACCTTCCGGACGACTTCGTCCTCACCTTCTGGATCAGGGGAGACGCGCCGGTCAACAACCTCGAAGTCAAGCTGATCGATCCCAGCCTCGAGAACGTCTGGTGGCGCAACCAGCCAAACTTCGTGTTCCAGGGTGGCTGGCGCCAGGTGACGATCCGCCGACGCCACCTGGAGTTCGCGTGGGGCCCTCGCCGGGGAGGCGATCTCAGGCAGGCCGCCGCCATCGAGTTCGCGATCACCGCCGGGACCGGGGGGAAGGGAACCGTATGGCTGGACGACCTGCGCCTGGAACCGCGCGAGCGGGGCCCGGTTCCGGACCCGGCTCCAGTGGTCAGCGCCTCGGGGAGTCTCGCCGCCCATCCACCGTACCTCGCCCAGGACGGTGACACCACCACCGCGTGGCGGGCACCCGACACCGGCGAGGAATGGCTCGCCCTCGATTTCCGGAGACCCCGCGAGTTCAGCGGGCTCACCATCCTGTGGGAGGAGCGCCGGCATTCGACCCGGTACCAGGTCGAGCTGTCGGACGACGGCCGCCGCTGGACGCCGGTGTACTCCGTCCAGGACGGCACCGGCGGCGCCGACCACGTCCACCTGCCCGAGTCGGAGTCCCGCTACCTGCGCCTGCGATTCGGGCGCAGCGCCGGCAACGGCCAGGGCTACGGGGTGCGTGCCCTGACGGTGCACCCGGCGGCCTGGGCGCCCGGCCTCAATGCCTTCTTTCACCACGTGGCCGAGGGCGCGCCCCGAGGGAGGTACCCGCGCTACCTGCTCGACGAGCAATCCTACTGGACGATGGTGGGCGTGAACGGCGACGGCCACCGCGGCCTGCTCGGCCAGGACGGCGGATTCGAGCCCTTCGCGGGAGAGTTCTCCATCGAACCATTCCTGATGGACGGCGGGAAGCTGTGGACCTGGGGCGATGTGCGGGCCGCTCAATCGCTCGAGGACGGCTTTCTCCCGGTGCCCTCCGTGGAGTGGGCAGGGCACGAGGTCGTCCTCCGGGTGACGGCGGCTGCCATCGGGGGTCCGGGCCGGTCGAGCGGGCTGGTGCGATACCGGGTGAGCAACCGGGGCGCGACACCCCGGACCGTCACCCTTGCTCTCGCGATCCGTCCCTTCCAGGTGAACCCGTCCTGGCAGTTCCTTGGCGTTCCCGGTGGGGTGGCGCGGATCGACAGCATCACGGGGGACCCGACGCAGGTCCGGGTCAATCACCGGGTCGTCCGGTCGCTCCAGCCCGCGACGCGCTTCGGGGCGGTGAACTACGACGGCGGCGACGTCACCGAATACCTCTCGGTCGGTCGGATCCCGTCGCCCCGCCGGGTGGTGGACCGCTTCGGCCACGCGTCGGGCGTCCTGACCTACGAACTGGACCTGGCCGGGGGGCAGTCGCGCGACGTCTTCCTCCTGGTTCCCTGGAGCGGGCGGGCGCCGGACCTCACGCCCGAGACGGCGGGCCAGGCGCTGGCCCAGGCGGCGGAAGGGTGGCGGGGATTGCTGGATCGGGTGCGTGTGACGCTGCCGGACTCCGCCCGGGCGATTTCCAACTCGCTCCGCACCACGCTCGCCCACATGCTGATCAATCGGGACGGACCCGCCCTGCAGCCGGGAGCGCGCTCCTATCGCCGGTCCTGGATTCGCGACGGCGCCATGATCAGCGCCGTGCTGCTGCGGCTGGGTCATCCCGAGCCGGTGCGCGAGTTCATGGAGTGGTACGCTCCCTACCAGCAGGAATCGGGCAAGGTGCCCTGCTGCGTGGATGCCCGCGGCGCCGATCCGGTGCCGGAGCACGACAGCCATGGCGAGCTGGTGTACCTGCTCGCGGAGCACTACCGGTTCACCGGCGACAGCGCCGAGCTGGCGAGACTCTGGCCTCACGTCGCGCGCGCGGTGGGATACATCGACTCGCTCCGCCGGTCCCTGCGCACCGACGCGCACCGCCAGGGCGACAGTCTGCGCTACTTCGGGCTCATGCCGCCCTCGATCAGCCACGAAGGCTACGCGGCCAGGCCGGTGCATTCCTATTGGGACGGCATCTTCACCCTGCGCGGCCTCACCGACGCGGCAGCGATGGCCCGCGTGCTCGGGCAGCCCGACAGCGCACGCTATCGCGCGAGCCGCGATGAATTCCGCCGGGACCTGCTGGCCTCGATCCGCACCACGATCAGCCAGGCCAGGATCGGCCATCTCCCCGGCTCGGCCGATCTCGCCGACTATGATCCGACCTCGAGCAGCATCGCCGTCAGCCCGGGCGGAATGCTGGACGCGCTCCCGCGCGACATCGTGGAGTCGACGTTCGATCGCTATTTCCGGGAGGCCATGGCGCGGGAGGACTCCACCGGGTGGGACGCCTACACGCCGTACGAGCTTCGCAACGTGAGCACCCTGGTCCGGCTGGGCTGGCGGGAGAAGGCGTACCGGCTGCTGCGATCCCTGCTCGCCGGTCAGCGGCCGCGAGCGTGGAACCAGTGGCCCGAAGTCGTCTGGCGGGACGGTGCGGCGCCCCGGTTCCTGGGCGACCTCCCCCACACCTGGGTCGGCTCCGATTTCGCGAGGTCGCTGCTGGAGATGTTCGCGTACGTGCGGGACGCGGACAGCACGCTGGTCCTGGGGGCGGGGATCCCGCTGGAATGGATGACCGACACGGCGGGAGTGCGGGTGGAGAACCTGCCGATCGGTCGCGGGACCGTGACCCTCGACATCCGGAGGCGGTGGGACCTGGTCACGGTCCGGGTCGAAG
>CAVQWA010000069.1:0-29179 GCA_963717315.1 uncultured Gemmatimonadales bacterium | reverse complement strand
ATTCCCCCGGGCGCTCCTGGAGCGGGCACTCGCCGGAAGGGCGCCCGGCGCCACGGACGACGCCGCGCTCGTCGAGGCGATGGGCGAGCCGGTCGTGCTGGTACCGGACGATGCCGCAAACCTCAAGGTGACCACCGAGGCCGACTTCATCCTCGCCGAGGCACTGGCCCGGCGATGATCCTCCCGTTCCTGACCCCGGCCGACGCCGATGCGGCCATCCCGGCAGTCCGGGCGCATCTGGCAGCGGGCGGTCTCCTGGCCTACCCGACGGAAACCGTGTATGGCCTCGGGTCGGCCCCCGCGGAGGGGCCGCTGGGCGCCCTGGCCCGCTTCAAGGGGCGGCCGGAGCGGAAGCCGTTCCTGGTCCTGGTCACCGGCCGCCCGATGGCCGAGGCGTGGGGGCTCGTCTTCCCGCCGGTCGCGGCGGCGCTCGCGAGCGAGTTCTGGCCGGGGCCGATCACGCTGGTGCTCCCCGGCGGGGAAGGGAGGCTCCCCGACCGGCTTCGCGGACCGGAGGGAGGGATCGCCGTGCGCCACACCTCGCATCCCCTCGTCGCGCGGTTGGTCGCCGGACTCGGCTACCCCCTCACCTCCACCTCGGCGAACCTGCCCGGACAGCCGCCGGCGCCCGGGGCGGAGGCGATCGCGGGGCTCTTCGCTGGCGCCATCGCTTCAGGCGAGCTCCTGGTCCTCGATGGCGGGCCGCTGGGGAATGTCCCGCCCTCGACGATCGTGGACTGCACCGGCGCGGTCAGCCGGCTGGTGCGCGAGGGAGCCATTCCGCGCCGGGAGCTTCGGCGACGCGTGGGGACCCTGGCGCCGTGACCCGGGTCCTCCTCGTCTGCACCGGCAATACCTGCCGCTCGCCGATGGCCGAGGCGCTGCTCCGGCGCGAGCTGGCGGCCCGCGGCGTCGAGGACGTCCTCGTGGAGTCGGCCGGCACCGGCGCCTGGGAGGGCGTCGCGGCCTCGGAGGGCGCCTACCTGGTGGCGCTGGAGCACGGACTGGACCTCTCGGCCCACCGGTCCCGGCTCCTCACCCGCGAGCTCGTGGAGGCCGCGGACCTCATCCTGACGATGGGCCGAAGCCACGTCGCGCGGGCCGAGATGCTCGGTGGCGCAGGTCGCGCCTTCCTCCTCGGCGAGTTCGCGGGGCGGGAGGGCCCAGCGGTGGAGGTGCGCGATCCCTTCGGCGGGGAACTCACCCAGTACCGGGAGGCGTTCCGCGAGATCGCCGCGCTGATCGAGGCCGCGGCAGAACGGCTGGCGGAGGGCCGCCGTGCGCGCGACCGCTAGGACGAGGGTCTTCGCGGTCCTCGGCGACCCGGTGCGCCATTCGCTCTCACCGGTGATGCAGAACGCGGCCTTCCGCCTGCTCGGCCTCAATGCCGTGTATGTCGCGTTGCCCTGTGGACCGGCCGAGGTGCCGGCCGTGATGCGGACGCTCGCCCGCGGCGGCGGGGGAGGCAACGTCACGGTGCCGCACAAGGCCGCCGCGCTGGCCGCGCTCGATCGCGCGTCGCCGCTCGTCACGGCCGCGGGCTCCTGCAACACGTTCTGGGGAGACGGCGGGCTTCTCGTCGGCGACAACACCGACGTGGCCGGCGTGGTGGAGGCGCTCCGGGCGCTGGGCGTGCCGGCCACCACCTGGCTCGTCGCGGGGACGGGCGGGGCCGCCCGGGCGGTGGGCGAGGCGGCCCGCCGTTGCGGCGCCCGGTTGGCGGTATGCTCCCGCGATCCCGCCCGCGGGCGCGAATTCCTCGCCTGGGCGGAGCGGCACGGCGTCGCGACCGCCCCCGAGGCGGAGCCGGAGGTCCTCATCAATGCCACGCCGCTCGGGCTGCGCGGCGCCGACCCGATGCCATTCGCCCCGCACGTCCCGCCCCGAGTCACCCATGCCCTCGACCTGGTCTACGCCCCCGGTGGCACCCCGTGGGTGCGCGCGCTCCGCGCCTCCGGGGTCCGCGCCGAGGACGGCCGGCTGATGCTGCTCGCCCAGGGAGCGGCCGCCCTCGAGCTCTGGTTCCCCGGCACCCCGGCGCCGCGCGAGGTGATGCATGCCGCGCTTCGCCGCGCGCTGGGCTGAGCGGCTCGGGGCGGAACTCCGGGCCGTCGAGGAGTGGTGGCTCCCGACGGAGTGCCTGCTCTGTCTCGGGCCGATGCCCGGCCGGGAGGGGCAGGCCCTCGTCTGCGCGTCATGCCGGCGGCGGTGGCACGCCGTCGCGCCGCCCTTCTGCGAACGATGCGGGGAGACGCTCGAGGGTGCCGTGGGCATCGGGCCCGGGGCACCGGGCACCGGGCACACCTGCCCGGGCACCCAGTGGCCGGGGGTGCTCGGTCGCGTCCGCTCGGCCGTCTGGCTCGACGGCGACGCCCGGCGGGCGGTGCATCTCCTCAAGTACGAGGGGTGGTGGCGGGTGGCAGACGACCTTGCCGCCGTGATGCGCCCGCTCGATCCGATCGGCCCCGGTGCGGTGCTCGTCCCCGTCCCGCTCGGCGCCCGCCGCGGGCGCGAGCGCGGCTACAACCAGGCGGAACGCCTGGCCACGGCGCTGGGACGCCTCGCCGGACTCCCGGTGCGGCCGCGGCTCCTGGCGCGGGCGCGAGAGACGCCCACCCAGACCAAGTTGACTCCGGAGGCCAGACGGGCGAACGTCCACGGCGCCTTTCGTGCCCGGGACCCGCTCCCGGCCGGCCGCCTGGTGCTGGTGGACGACGTCTTCACCACCGGCGCGACCCTGGCCGCGGCCGCGGAGGCGCTCGCCGCCTCGGGTGCCACGCGGGTGGAGGCGGTCACCTTCGCCCGCGGCACCGGACCGCTCCCGCGCAGTTGACGCGGGCCAGCCCTCGACCCTCGACCCTCGACCCAGATGCCCATTCGCGTCGCCATCAACGGATTCGGCCGCATCGGCCGCAACGTCGTCCGGGCCGCCAAGAAGACCGGCGCCGACCTCGATTTCGTGGCCGTCAACGACATCACCGACAACCGGACCCTCGCCCACCTGCTCAAGTACGACTCGGTGCACGGCCGATTCGACGGGACGGTGGAAGCCGCCCCCGACGGGATCGTCGTCGCGGGCGACCTGATGCGCGTGCTCTCGGAGCGGGAGCCTGCCAACCTGCCGTGGAAGGACCTCGGGGTGGACGTGGTGCTCGAGGCCACCGGGCGCTTCACCGACCGGGACCAGGCAGGCAAGCACCTGGCCGCCGGGGCGAGGAAGGTCGTGATCTCCGCGCCGGCCAAGAAGGAGGACATCACCATCGTCTACGGCGTGAACCACGCGAAGTACGACCCCGCCGTCCACCACGTGATCTCCAACGCCTCCTGCACCACCAACTGCCTGGTGCCGGTGGTGCAGGTGATCCGCGAGCGCTTCGGGTTCATCCGCGGGTTCATGACGACGGTGCACGCCTACACCAACGACCAGCAGATCCTCGACCTGCCCCACAAGGACCTCCGCCGGGCGCGCGCCGCGGCGCTGTCCATCATCCCCACCTCCACCGGCGCCGCGAAGGCCACGGCGCTCGTGCTCCCCGAATTGAAGGGGAAGCTCGACGGCGTCTCGCTCCGGGTGCCCACCGCCGACGTCTCGCTGGTGGACCTGACCTGCATCGTCGAGCGGCCCACCACCCCCGCGGAGGTCAACGCGGCGTTCGCCGAGGCGGCGCAGGGTGCCCTGGCCGGCGTGCTGGGGGTCAGCGACGAGCCGCTGGTCTCGATCGACTACGTGGGCAACCTCAACTCCAGCACGGTGGACCTCCTCTCCACCACCGTGGTGGACGGAACCCTGGTGCACGTGTCGAGCTGGTACGACAACGAGATGGGCTACTCGGCCCGCTGCGTGGACCTCATCCGCTACATCGGGGAGCGGCTGTGAAGCGGACCCTCGCGAGCCTCGACTCCACGTGGGTCGAGGGGAAGCGGGCGCTGGTGCGGGTGGACTTCAACGTCCCCCTGGCGAACGGCGCGGTGGCGGACGACACCCGGATCCGCGCCGCCCTGCCCACCATCCGGTGGCTCCGGGAGCGGGGGGCGCGGGTGGTGCTCCTCTCCCACCTCGGCCGGCCGAAGGGAAAGCCGGACGCGGCGCAGTCGCTCCGCCCGGTGGCGGCGGCACTGGAGGGTCACCTCGGCATCCCGGTGACCTTCCTGCCCGACCCCACCGCCGATGAGGCGGTGGCCCAGACGCGCCGGTTGCCCAGGGGCGGGGTGGCGCTCGGGGAGAACACCCGGTTTCACGCCGGGGAGGAGGCGAACGACGAGGCGCTGGCGGCGCGGTTGGCGCTCCTCGGCGACTTCTACGTCGATGACGCCTTCGGTTCCGCGCACCGGGCGCACGCCAGCACCGCGGCCGTCGCCCACCTGCTCAAGCCGGCGGTCTCGGGCTTGCTGATGGAGAAGGAGCTGACCTGGCTCGGTGATGCGCTGGAGCAGCCCAAGCGTCCCTTCGTCGCGGTGATGGGGGGAGCCAAGATCTCGGGGAAGATCGACCTGATCGAGTCGCTCCTGCCCAAGGTGGACGCCATCCTGGTCGGTGGCGCGATGGCCTGCACCTTCTTCCGGGCCCGGGGCCTGGAGACCGGGACCTCCCTGGTGGAGGAGGACCGGGTCGGCCTGGCGGGGGAGATCCTCGAGCGCGCCGGGGCGAAGCTGGTGCTGCCCGAGGACGGCGTCGTGGCCACCGCCCTCGAGCCCGACATCACCACCCAGGTGGTGCCCTGCGGGAAGCTGCCGCCCGGGTGGGCGATGTACGACATCGGGCCCCGGACCGTCCGGGCCTTCGCCGAGCGGATCCTGGCCGCCGGCACCGTGCTCTGGAACGGCCCGATGGGGGTCTTCGAGGTCCCGCCCTTCGACCAGGGGACCCTGGGCGTGGCGCACGCGCTGGCGGAGGCCACCCGGCTGGGTGCGGTGACGGTGGTCGGGGGGGGCGACTCGGCCGCGGCGCTCGCGGCGGCCGGGCTGGAGGGCGCGGTCTCCCACGTTTCCACCGGGGGTGGAGCCTCGCTCGAGTTCCTCGAAGGCCGGGAGCTCCCCGGGGTGGCGGCCCTCGACGACGCGTGACCCCCCCGGTGGACTCTCCCTCTTGACGCCCTCCCGTCCGTCCGTAGAGTAGTGGCCCAACCCCTGACGACATCTCCCCACCCCGGGTTCCGAGCCAAGGCCCCGCCAGGCCACCACCAGGAGGCCGCCGTGCGCATCGCCGGTCGTGCACTTCCGCTGCTCCTCGCCCTCACGCTCCTCCCCGCGCTCGCCGCCCCCCTCGCGGCGCAGGGGGTCACGACCTCCTCGATCAATGGACGGGTCACGGACACCGAGGGCAACCCGCTGGCCGAAGCCACCGTGGTGGCGGTGCACGTGCCGACGGGCACGCGCTACCGCGCGGTCACGCGATCCGGAGGCGCGTACGACCTGCCGAACCTCCGCGTGGGAGGACCGTATACCATCACCGTGACGTTCATCGGGATGGAGCAGGGGGTGCGGCGGGAGGTGGTCCTCGAGCTGGGCCAGCCCCATCGGGCCGACTTCGCGCTCGTTCGCCGGGCGATCGAACTCGAGGAGCTGCAGGTGGCGGCGGAGAACGCGGTGCTCAATCCCGGCCGCACCGGCGCGGAGACGAACATCAGCCCGCGCGAGGTGGCGCTCACCCCCTCGGTCAAGCGCAGCATCCGGGACCTGACCAAGCTCGACCCGCGGAGCGACGGGAACTTCGCCTTCGCGGGCCGGAACTGGCTCTACAACAACGTGTCGGTGGACGGCTCGTACTTCAACAACGCCTTCGGCCTCGACGACCCGTCGCCGGGCGGCCAGGCGAACGCCGAGCCCCTCCCGTTCGACGCGATCGAGCAGGTGCAGGTGTCCATCGCTCCATTCGACGTGCGGGAGGGCGGGTTCACCGGCGCCAACGTGAACACCGTCACCCGGAGCGGCACGAACGAATGGCGCGGCTCGGCGTACAGCTTCTTCCGCTCCGACGCGCTGCAGGGGAACAAGGTCGAGGGCTCCGAGGTGGTGGCGAACCCCGACCAGAGCTTCGTGCAGGCGGGCTTCTCGCTCAGCGGCCCGATCATCCGCGACCGGCTGTTCTTCTTCCTGAACGGCGAACTCGAGCGGACCGACGACCCGGGCAGCAACTTCGTGGCCGACCGGGACGGCAACGTCACCTTCGGCGAGTCCCGCGTGTCGGCGGCCAACATGGACTCGATCCGGACGGTACTGCTCAACAACTACGGCTACGACACCGGGCCGTACGAGGGCTACACCCACGAAACCGACAACAACAAGCTGCTGTTCAAGCTCGACTACAACCTGAACGAGAACAACACCCTCGTCTTCCGCTTCAACTACCTCGACGCGAAGCGGGATCTCGGGCCCCATCCCTTCGTCCTCAGCGCGAACAACACCGGGCGCGGGCCGAACGAGTCGAGCCTGCCCTTCCGGAACGCCGGGTACGCGATCAACAATGACCTGCAGTCCTACGCCCTCGAGTGGAACTCCCGGTCCACCGGGTGGGCCAACCGGTTCTTCGCGAGCTACAACCGGTTCCGCGACGCGCGGTCCCCCTTCAGCGCGCCGTTCCCGACCATCGAGATCGCCGAAGGCGGGGTGACCTACACCACGGTCGGCCACGAGCCGTTCTCGATCCACAACATCCTGGACCAGGACGTCTTCCAGGTCACCGACAACCTCACCTTCTTCCGCGGCGACCACGCGATCACGGTCGGCGCGAACTTCGAGCGGTTCGGGTTCTTCAATGCCTTCAACATCTTCCGGAACGGGGTCTTCTTCCTGCCGGCCCCGCCGATCAGCATCGGCAGCTCCTTCTCCTCGCTCGACGAATTCTTCGAGGCCACCGACAACGACGGCATCGACGACGTCGACCTGAACGCCTACGTCGGATCGGGCCCGTTCAAGGGCGAGAACATCGACGTCGGCCAGCTGTCGTTCTACGCCCAGGACGAATTCGCCCTGTCGCCCCGGGTCAACCTGACCTACGGGCTCCGGGTGGACCTCCCGATGTACTTCACCGACCCGGTGGACAACCCCTTCTCCCGCGGCCTCACGGCGCTGGACGAGAACGGCAACCCGGAGACCGTGGACCAGAGCAGCCTCCCCGGCACCAAGGCCCTCCTGTCGCCGCGGGTAGGGTTCAACTGGAATGCGGTCGGTGACCGGCGCACCCAGGTGCGGGGCGGGACCGGCGTCTTCACCGGGCGGATCCCGTTCGTCTGGTTCGGCAACGTCATCTCGAACCCGGGGGCCAACCCGAACCTGTACCCGGCGGCCGACCCGATTCCGACCGAGAAGGGGTCCATCCTGCAGCAGTCGTTCGACCTGAACGCGATGGATCCGGACTTCAAGTGGCCCCAGATCTGGACCACGGACCTGGCGGTGGACCAGCAGTTGCCGTGGGACATGCTTGGCACGCTGGAGCTGATCTACTCGAAGGACCTGCACGCGATCTTCATGCGGAACGCCGACCTGGTGGCTTCGGTCGGCGCCGTACCGGGCGTCGACGGGCGCCCCTACTACGGCGGGGCCGGGGCCAGCGAGCTCAACCCGGACGGCGGCGCCGGCATCTACGTGATCGACAACGTGGACGAGGGGCGGAGCATCAACGTCTCGGCCCAGCTCCGGAAGACCTGGCCGTCGGGACTGAGCGCGGCGCTCGGGTACAGCTACACGGACGCCGAGAACAACCTCCAGTCCACCGAGATCGCGAGCGTGCTCTGGACCAGCCAGCCGGTGGCGGGGAACCCGAACCAGCCGGGCCTGGCCCCCTCCCAGTTCGGCCAGCGGCACCGGTTCATCGCCTCGGCCGCCTACGCGAAGCAGTGGTCACCCTCGCTCCGCACCCAGATCGGCCTCTTCTACGAGCGCGCCGAGGGGAACCGATTCGCGGGCGCCGGCGGCAACCGCTACTCGTTCGTGTATGGCGGCGACGTGAATGGCGACGGCGTCGGCGGCAACGACCTCATCTACATCCCGCGTGACGCCTCGGAGATCACCCTGGTGGACGACCCGGTGCACGGCACGGCCGCCGAGCAGTGGACCCGGCTCGATGCCTTCATCCGGCAGGACGACTACCTCTCGTCGCACCGGGGCGAGATCGCCGAGCGGAACGGCGCGCTCAATCCGTGGTACAGCAACCTGGACCTGCGGATCCTGCAGGACGTGGCCATCGGATCCGGTGCCAGGAAGCACGCCTTCCAGCTCAGCCTCGACCTGCTGAACCTCGGCAACATGCTCAACTCCGACTGGGGTGTCCGCAAGGGCGCGAGCCCCGCGGCCACCACGCCGCTCCGCATGGTCACGGCGCCGGATCTCGGGACCGACAGCGAGCCGGAGTTCGTCTTCACCGGGCCGGACCGGACGTTCGAGCCCAACCCCGACATCCTCTCCCGCTGGCGCGCGCAGGTCGGGGTGCGGTACTTCTTCGAGTAGTGCGGGTCCGGGCCGGGGACCCCCCCCGGCCCGGTCCCCGCCACCGGCCGGGCGGTGCCGCGCCTGCGGCGGACCCGGATGCGAAACGCCCCCGCACGGCTTCCCGTGCGGGGGCGTCCGGTTCTCGGAGGGCGCCGGGATCAGTCCCGACGGCGGCCCTTCTTGCTGGAGCGCCGGCGGCGTTCGGCCGCGGCCTCCTTCAGCTGGCGCGCCTCGCTGGGCTTCACGTAGTAGCGCTTGCGGCGGAGATCCTTGAGGATGCCGGCCCGCTGCACCTTCCGCTTGAAGGCCTTGAGGGCCCAGTCAAGTCGGTCCGTCTCGGAAACCTGGACTTCGATCATGAGGCGCGTCCCCGAGGGTTAGAGCTTGACGACGTTCTCGGCCGCCGGACCCTTGGCGCCCTGGACGACGTCGAACTCGACGCGATCGCCCTCGGCCAGCGAACGGAAGCCCTGCGACTTGATCGCAGAGTGATGGACGAAGCAGTCCTTCGCGCCGCCCTCGGGGGTGATGAAGCCGAAGCCCTTGGCGTCGTTGAACCACTTCACGGTGCCGGTGGTACGCATTGCCGTACTCCTTGGATGTTGGGTAATCGGAGTACGGTTGCGCCGTCCTCGCCGACTACTCCTGTGCGCGCGGCCCCTGTGGGACTCGCGGCGGAGCGTGCCGACCGGCGCCACCTTGGCGCCTCAAACGAAGAGGGGGCTCGACGCGTTCGCGAGCCCCCGGATCGTCCAGCTGGCTGGCCACGTCTTGCGACGTGTACTCCGCAGTTGGTTAAACTAGCGAGGGGGAGGGCTTTACGCAAGGGGCCCGGCGCCGCTCCCGCCCCTCCCGCCGCGCACCCGCTCCCGCCATCTTCCCGCCGTCTCCGACCGGCAGACTGACCGATGCTCCCGACCCGGATGTCCGCCCGTTTCCTTGCCCTCCTCCTGGCGCCGCTCCCGGCCTCCCTCGCCGCGCAAGGCCGGCCCATCCAGCCCCCGCCCGGCTTTGATGCACTGGTGGAGCGGGTGCGCCGCACCTTCGAGATCCCCGGCCTGACCGTGGCGATCGTGAAGGACGGCCAGGTGGTGCTGGCCCGGGGGTACGGGGTGCGGCGGCAGGGCGACCCGGCGCCGGTGGACGCCGCCACCCGGTTCGGCATCGCCTCGAACTCCAAGGCGTTCACCGCCCTCGCGCTCGGCCTCCTGGTGGAGGAGGGGAAGCTCGAGTGGGATGCACCGGTGACCCGCTACCTGCCCGAGTTCCAGCTCTGGGACCCGTGGGTGACCCGCGAATTCACGGTGCGGGACCTCCTCGTGCACCGTTCGGGCTTCGGGCTCGGCGCCGGCGACCTGCTCTGGTGGCCGCCCACCACCTACGACCGGCCCGAGATCATGCGCCGGCTCCGGTTCATAAAGCCGGCCACGAGCTTCCGGAGTGCGTACGCGTACGACAACGTGCTCTACCTGGTGGCAGGGCAGCTGATCGAGCGGGTGGCCGGCACCCCCTGGGAGGAGTTCGTCACCGCGCGGATCCTCGGCCCGGTGGGCATGGCTGGCGCCACCGTGCTCCATTCCGCCGCCGGCGACACCCTCGGCAACGTGGCCGGCACGCACGCCCGGGTGGAAGGACGGATGGTGCCCGTCAAGCCGTTCCTCAGCGACAACACCAACCCGGCCGGGGGGATCAACGCCGGTGCCGCCGACATGGCGCGCTGGCTCGTGGCCCTGCTCGACTCCGGCCGCGTCGGGGAACAGCGGCTCTGGAGCCAGCGCACCACCCGCGAACTCTGGGACATGGTCGTTCCGATCCGCCCGGGGTCGCCGCCGCCGGGGCTCGAGCCCGCGCGCGCGAACTTCAACGGCTACGCCCTCGGCTTCTTCGTCCGCGACTGGCGCGGAAAGAAGCTCGTCACCCACACCGGAGGCCTGCCGGGCTACATCTCGCGGGTGGCGATGATTCCCGAGCTCAAGCTCGGCGTGGCCGTGCTGCAGAACGCCGAAGCGCCGGGGCACGACATCCTCGCCTGGACGGTGCTCGACCACTACCTCGGGGCGAAGCACGACTGGCTCGGGGCCTACGCCGCGCTCCGGCACCGGGCCGACTCGGTGGCCGCCGTCCGGCGCGCCGCCGCCGCGGCCGCGCGTGACTCGACTTCCCGGCCCTCCCTCCCGCTCGAGCGCTACGCCGGCACGTACCGCGACGCCTGGTACGGCGACGTCGCCCTCGCGATGGAGGGCGGGGGCCTCGCGATCCGCTTCGCCCGCTCGCCGGATCTCGCGGGGGACCTGGTGCACTGGCAGTACGACACCTTCCTCGTGCGCTGGCGCGACCGGACGCTTCGCGCGGACGCCTACATCTCGTTCGCGCTGGACGAGTCGGGCCGCCCCGCGCACGCGCTGATGAAGCCCGCCTCCGACGAGGTGGACTTCAGCTTCGACTTCCAGGACCTCGACCTGCGGCGGGTCGACAAGTGAGCGGAGACCTTCGCTACCCGATCGGGCCATTCGTCGTGCCCGACGGGGTGACCGCGGCCGAGCGCGGCGCGATGCTCGGGGCGATCGCCGAGGCCCCGGCCCGCCTGCGGGCCGCCGTCACCGGGCTGGACGACGCACAGCTGGACAGGCCCTACCGGCCCGGCGGCTGGACCGTCCGCCAGGTGGCGCATCACGTGCCCGACAGCCACATGGGAGCCTACGCCCGGTTCAAGCTCGCGCTCCATGCCTGGCACGGCCGCCACCACGTGGCGCACGTGACCCGGCTCCGCGAGCGCGAGGGCTGGTGAGCGCGATGCCCGGCATCCTCTACGCCGCAAACTGGAAGATGCACCTCGGGCCGACCGAGGCCGCCGACTATGTCCGGCGCTTCGTCGCGAAGGTGCCGCCCTCCGCCGACAGGGACCTCTGGTTCTTCCCGCCGGCCGTGTCCCTGCAGCCGGTCGTGCAGGGCTTCCGCGGCCGCGACGACGTCGTGGTTGGCGCCCAGGACGCGCACTGGGAACCCAGGGGCGCGTTCACCGGGGCCATCTCGATGGCCATGGTGCGGGATGCCGGCGGGCGCGCCGTCCTCGTGGGGCATTCGGAGCGTCGGCATGTCTTCGGCGAGACCGACGCCGAGACCGGGCGGAAGGTCCGCGCCGCGCTGGGTCACGATCTCGTCCCGCTGCTCTGCGTCGGCGAGAAGCTGGAGGAGCGGGACGCCGGGCGCACCGCGGACGTGGTGGTCCGCCAACTGGAGGCCGCGCTCCAGGGGGTGGGGCTGGAGGGCCTGGCGCGCCTGGTGGTGGCCTACGAGCCCGTTTGGGCGATCGGCACCGGCCGGAACGCCCGTCCGGCGGACGCCGCCGAGGTCCACGGAGTGATCCGCGACTGGATGGCGGCGCGCGGTGCCCCCGCGCACCTCCGCATCCTGTACGGGGGCAGCGTGCGGGCCGACAACGTGGGGGCGTTGCTCGCGGCGCCCGGAGTGGACGGCGTGCTGGTGGGCGGGGCCAGCCTCGACCCCGAAGGGTGGGCCGCGATCGTGGGCGGCGGTTGACCCGGAGCCGGGAAGGCAAGTAGCTTTGAAGGCTAGGGTTACCCGGACAGGCCCATGTACACGCTGCTCGTCATCCTTCTCGTCAGCGACGCCCTCCTCCTCTCGGCGGTGGTGCTCCTCCAGGCCGGCCAGGGCGGCGGACTCGCCTCGCTCGGAGGCGGCGGCTCCGACGCCTACGTCGGCGGCCGCCAGGCCGTCACGATCCTGACCAAGGCCACGTGGTGGACCGGGGGGATCTTCCTCGCCATCGCCCTGGTCCTCTCGGTGGTGTCATCCAACCCGAGTGGCACCGGCTCCGACGTCCAGCAGCTCCTGCAGCAGGAGCAGCCGACGCCGTCCGCGCCTGGTGCCCTCCCGCTGGGCGACCAGGCGGAACCCCCCGGCTCCCCGGCCCCGACGGGCACGCCGGCGCCGCCGCAGTGACGCGCGGCGCAGCCGGACGACGCGGGGCGGCCCGATGACGGGCCGCCCCGCGTTCGTGTTGCTGGAGGACGGCTCCTGGTTCGCCGGGACCACCCCGATGCCCCTGGAACCGGCCTTCGGCGAGGTGGTCTTCACCACGAACCTGACCGGGTACCAGGAGACCTTCACCGACCCGAGCTATCTCGGCCAGATCGTCGTGATGACGGCGCCGATGATCGGCAACTACGGGGTGAACCCCGAGGACGACGAGTCGGGCAAGCCGCAGGTGGCGGGGGTGGTGGTGCGGGAGCTGTCGCGCCAGACCTCCAACTGGCGCGCGGCCGAGTCGCTCGAGGCGTGGATGACCCGCCACGGCGTCCCGGTCATCGAGGGTGTCGACACCCGCCGCCTCACCCGCCACCTGCGGGAGCGCGGCGCGATGCGGGGCGTGATCGCCGAGGGCCGGGAGCCGGGAGCCGAACTCAAGGCGCGGCTCGCCGCCAGCCCGAAGATGGAGGGCCTCGACCTCGCGAGCCGGGCCGGCACCGGCGAACGGTGGACCCGCGGGGCCGAGGGGCCGCACGTGGTCGCCGTGGATTTCGGGATGAAGCGCAACATCGTGGAGATGCTGGCGCAGGCGGGGTGCCGGGTCACCGTCGTGCCGGCCCGGAGCACGGCGGACGAGATCCTCGCCCTCGAGCCGGACGGGGTGTTCCTCTCCAACGGGCCCGGCGACCCCGCCACGCTTACCTACGCCTTCCCGGTCATCCGGGAGCTCGCGGCGCGGGGCATCCCCATCTTCGGCATCTGCCTCGGACACCAGCTCCTGGGCCTGGCCTTCGGCGGCCAGACCGCGAAGCTGGCCTACGGCCATCGCGGCGGGAACCACCCGGTCCGGGACCGGGCCACGGGGCGGGTCCTGATCACCACCCAGAACCACGGATTCGCGGTCAAGGGCGGGGAGGAGGGCATTCCCGGGGCGCCGGATCTCGAGGTCACTCACGTGAACCTCAACGACCGGACGGTTGAAGGCTTGCGCCACAAGCACTTGCCCGTTTTCGCGGTGCAATACCACCCCGAGGCCGCCCCCGGGCCCCACGACGCGTTCCCCCATTTCGCCGAATTCGTCCATTTACTGGGGACTCGGACGGGGTCAAGTACCCCAAGCTCTTGACAGACAACGCTTAAGGCCATAGACTCGCCCCTCAGACCCCGGTTCGGGTGGACTACCCGGGGGAGAGAACCCGACTGGGGGGCGCATGACCAAGGCCGATCTCGTCGAGCACGTGACCGCGTCGATCGCCCGGACGGCCGGGCCGATGATCTCGAAGAAGGACTGCGCCCGGGTGGTGGACGCCTTCCTCGAGGCCATCAAGGAAGCCCTCAAGGAACAGCAGAACATCGAGATCCGCGGTTTCGGGACGTTCAAGATCCGGAAGCGGAAGACCCGGATGGCGCGAAATCCGCGCACCGGGGATCCGGTCGAAGTCGCCGCCCGTCCCGTGCCCGTCTTCAAGCCAAGCAAGGAGTTGCGCAACCTGGTGGCGGATGAGGAGGATTATCCGTCGCCGGCGGAACCGATGTGATCCAGCTCGATGGGTCTGGTGTGCGGGGTCGCGGCGACGCGACCCCGTTTCGTTCCCGGCGCTGGAGGCCCTGAGGCTATACTTCATCGTCGGCGACTGAACCCACTGCCGGGGATGTGCTTGGCCCTTCTCACGGAGAAATCCCTTCAGCCATGACTCGCCCTCACTCGGCCACCGTGCTCCTGTTCGCCCGCTATGCCGAACTGGCCGGGGCGGAGCGGGTGGAGGTCCCGGTCGCCCCGGGTGCGGACGTCCGGGGGGTGCTCGTGGGCCTTCGGGCCGGGCTGCCCGGGGCGGCGGCGCTGCCCGACGCGCCGCTCTGCGCCGTCAACCACCGGCAGGCCAGGATGGGCGATCCGGTCCGTCCCGGGGACGTGGTCGCCTTCCTGCCGCCACTGGCGGGGGGGTGACGTGGGCTTCCTGAGCGATCAGCCGCTCGACCTCGGTTCGTTGGCGGCCGCCGTGGCCGGTGCCGATCGGGGGGGGACGTGCACCTTCCTCGGCACGGTGCGCGACCACCACGCCGGTCGCGCGGTCGTCGAGCTCGAGTACAGCGCGTACGGACCGATGGCGGAGGCGACGATCGCGGAAATCATCGCCGAGACCGAACGGCGCTGGCCGGTCCGCGTGGCGGCGGCCCACCGGCTCGGCCGGCTGGCGGTGGGCGACGCGGCGGTGGCGGTGGCCACGGCGGGCGCTCACCGGGACGAGGCCTTCGCCGCCTGCCGCCACGTGATCGAGGAACTCAAGACCCGCGTGCCGATCTGGAAGCGGGAACGGTACGCCGACGGCACCGAGGCGTGGGTGGACCCGACGGCGGAACAGGTGGCGCGATGACCCGGGACCGTCATGGCCGCCCGCTGCGGTCGCTCCGGGTGTCGGTCACCGACCGCTGCAACTTCCGCTGTCGTTACTGCATGCCGGAGGAGGACTACGTCTGGCTGCCGCGGTCCTCGCTCCTGACATTCGAGGAGCTGGAGCGCCTGGCACGCGTCTTCGTGGCCGAGGGAGTGACCGGCATCCGGCTCACCGGCGGCGAGCCGCTCCTCCGGCGGAACCTCCCCGAGCTCGTGCGTCGGCTCGCGCCCATCCCCGGGCTCGCCGACCTGGCCCTCACCACCAACGGGACGCTGCTCGCGGGCTCCGCCCGAGCCCTGGCGGCGGCGGGCCTCCGCCGCGTCACGGTGAGTCTCGACACCCTGCGCCCGGAGCGGGCGGAGGCGTTCGCCCGCACCCGGCTTCACCCGCAGGTCCTCGAGGGCATCCGGGCCGCGGCGGAAGCCGGCCTGCGGCCGCTCAAGCTGAACGCGGTGGTGGTGCGCGGCTTCAACGACGACGAGCTGGCGGACCTGGTCCGTTTCGGTCAGGAAGTGGGCGCGGAGGTGCGCTTCATCGAGTACATGGACGTCGGCGGGGCGACCGGCTGGTCGTCGGACGCCGTCGTGCCGCGGGCCGAAATCCTCGCCCGGCTGGGCGCGGCCTTCGGCACCGCGGCGCCGCGGCCCGATCCGGCCGACTCGAGCGCGCCGGCGGAGCGGTTCGTGCTGCCGGACGGGACCGCGTTCGGGGTGATCGCGTCGGTGACCGCGCCGTTCTGCGGAGCGTGCGACCGGAGCCGGCTGACCGCCGACGGCACCTGGTTCACCTGTCTCTACGCGGCGGGGGGCGAGGACCTGCGCGCCCCGCTCCGCGCCGGGGTGGACGACGCCGGGCTCCGCACGCTTGTCGCGGCCCGATGGGCGGCGCGCACCGATCGTGGCGCGGAGGCGCGGCTCGCCGAGCGCGATCGCGCCCCGCTCTACCCGCTGGAGGTACTCCGGCGGGATCCCCTGAAGGAAATGCACACCCGTGGAGGCTGAGCCCGGATGACGCTGCACATCGCCCTGA
The DNA here is from genome assembly GCA_963717315.1 of uncultured Gemmatimonadales bacterium. Lineage (GTDB taxonomy): Bacteria > Gemmatimonadota > Gemmatimonadetes > Gemmatimonadales > GWC2-71-9 > JAICEH01. The sequence goes on along the minus strand of CAVQWA010000069.1, from coordinate 13,337 downwards.
TCGAGCCGCGCAGCCCGGGCGGCCTGGCTGCCGTGGCCCGCCTCTGCGCCGAGACGGACACGCCCCTGCACCTGATCGGCGACTTGCCGGAAGGGGGTGTTGCCGGCGCGCCCGGCACCCCGGAGGTGGACCTGTGGCACCACGCCGACTGGTTCGCCTTCCGCGACGCGATCAGCCGGCCCCGGTCGCTGTACTTCACGCCGGACGCCGAGCGCGAGCTGGCCGAGGCGCCCTTCGCGCCGAACAGCGTGCTGATCTTCGGTGACGAGGAGGCCGGCCTGCCGCCGCGGATCGTCGAGAAGCACGCGCGCTGGTGCTTCCGGATGCCGGTGGGGCGGGGTCGCGACGGCTGGGCGGCCGGCGTGCGCGCCGTCCTCGAGGCGGGGCGGGACGCGGGCGGAGGGGGTGCGGTGGGCGCGGCGGCACGCCCGGGGCGACGCCGGCGTCGCTGACGCGCAGCGACGGGGGGAGGTTTGCCTCGCGGGCCCGGCCCCCTCTAGTTTGCAACGGCTCGGGCCCGGGCGGCCCGCCGCCGGCGTCGCGCCGGCCCCATCCACGCAGACCATCGAGTCCACTGACCCATGTTCCAGAAGATCGCTGTCGTCGGGGCGGGCAACGTCGGGGCCACGGCGGCGCAGCGCGTCGCCGAGAAGAACCTCGCCCGCGCCGTCGTGATGATCGACGTCGTCGAAGGCGTGCCCCAGGGGAAGGCGCTGGACCAGTGGCAATCGGGTCCGGTCGAGGGATTCGACGCCCGCATCATCGGCACCAACGGCTACGACGAGGCCGCCGGGGCGGAACTGTTCATCGTCACCGCCGGCATCGCCCGGAAGCCGGGGATGAGCCGCGACGACCTGGTGAAGACCAACGCCGGGATCGTGCAGTCCGTGGCCCGGGAGATCCGGCGGGTCGCCCCCGCAAGCTTCGTCATCGTCGTCTCCAACCCGCTCGACGTGATGTGCGGGGTGGCCCTCCACGAGACCGGCTTCCCGCGCGAGCGGGTGATCGGGATGGCGGGCGTGCTCGACACGGCTCGTTACCGGACCTTCCTGGCCCAGGCGCTCGGCGTCTCCTTGCTCGACATCCAGGCGATGGTGCTCGGCGGCCACGGGGACACGATGGTTCCGCTGGTGAGCTATACCACCGTGAGCGGCATCCCGGTTCGCCAGCTGCTCGACCAGGCCACCCTCGACGCCATCGTCCAGCGGACCCGGAACGGCGGCGCCGAGATCGTGGCCTACCTGAAGACCGGCTCCGCCTATTACGCCCCGAGCGCCGCGGCCGTCGAGATGGCCGAGGCGATCGTGCTCGACCGCAAGCGGGTCCTGCCCTGCGCCGCCTGGCTCCAGGGGGAATACGGCCTCCGGGACGTCTTCTGCGGGGTGCCGTGCGTCCTGGGTGGGGGCGGGCTCGAGCGGATCATCGAGGTGGAGCTCACCGCGCAGGAGCGCGCCGACCTCGAGAAGTCGGCGGAGGCCGTCCGCAGCACGATGCAGGTGATCGGCCTCTGAGCCGGGGCCGGGCCTTGACCCCCGGGGACACGCGATGAACGGGCTTCGCGCCTACTGGCAGTCCAGCGTCGGGAAGAAGCAGGTGATGGCCGTGACCGGCGTGGTGCTGGCGGCCTGGGTCACCCTGCACATGGTCGGGAACCTGCAGGTCTTCCAGGGGCCCGATGCCATCAATCACTACGCCGCCCTGCTCCAGGGGATGAAGGGACCGCTGTGGGCGATGCGGATCGGCCTCCTGGCCGCGGTGACGCTCCACGTGGTGGCCGCCACCCAGCTCACCCTGCGGAACCGGGCCGCGCGCCCGCGGGCCTATGCCCGGCGCGATCCCCAGGTGAGCACCCTCGCCGCGCGAACGCTCCGGGTGGGCGGGGTCTTCCTCCTCGCCTACATCATCATCCACCTGATGACGTTCACGGTGGGGAACCTCCACCCGGACTTCATCCGGGAGGACGTCTACCACAACGTGCTCGTCGTCTTCCGGAGCCCGTTCAAGACAGCCTTCTACGTGCTCGCGATGGCGGCGCTCGGGCTGCATCTCTACCACGGCGTGTGGAGCAGCTTCCGGACGATGGGCGCGGCGCGGCCCTCGCCGGAACCGCGCCGCCGCCGGCTGGCGCTGGTGCTCGCGCTCGCGGTGGCCCTCGGCTTCGCCGCAGTGCCCCTGGGCGTCTACTTCGGGCTCGTGAAGTGAGGGGGCGGGCGTGACCATCGAACTGGACGCGAAGGTCCCGGCGGGACCGCTCGCGGAGAAGTGGGACCGCCACCGCGCGGCCGTCAAGCTGGTGAGCCCCGCCAACAAGCGGAAGCACACCATCCTCGTGGTCGGTTCCGGCCTGGCGGGGGCCTCGGCCGCCGCCAGCCTCGCGGAGCTGGGCTATCGGGTGAAGTGCTTCTGCTTCCAGGACTCCCCGCGCCGGGCGCACTCGATCGCGGCCCAGGGCGGCATCAACGCCGCCAAGAACTACCAGAATGACGGCGACTCGGCCTGGCGGCTCTTCTACGACACGATCAAGGGCGGCGACTTCCGCGCCCGCGAGGCCAACGTCTATCGCCTGGCCCAGATCTCGGTCGAGATCATCGACCAGTGCGTGGCGCAGGGCGTCCCGTTCGCCCGCGAGTACGGCGGCCTCCTGGCCAACCGCTCCTTCGGCGGGGCCCAGGTCTCGCGCACCTTCTATGCCCGGGGCCAGACCGGCCAGCAGCTCCTGCTCGGCGCGTACCAGGCGCTGGAGAAGGAAGTGGCCCGGGGCGGGGTGGAGATGTTCCCCCGCACCGAGATGCTCGACGTCGTGGTGCTGGACGGGCGCGCGCGCGGCATCGTGGTGCGCGACCTGGTGACCGGGGCCGTCAGCTCGCACGCCGGCGACGCCGTCGTCCTCGCCACCGGCGGGTACGCCAACGTCTTCCACCTCTCGACCAACGCGAAGGGTTGCAACGTCACCGCCAGCTGGCGGGCCCACCGGCGCGGCGCGCTCTTCGGCAATCCCTGCTACACGCAGATCCACCCGACCTGCATCCCGGTGAGCGGTGACCACCAGTCGAAGCTCACGCTGATGTCGGAGTCGCTGCGGAACGACGGCAGGGTGTGGGTGCCCAGGCGCGCGGGCGACACGCGGGCACCGGACAGCATCCCGGAGGCGGAGCGGGACTACTACCTGGAGCGCAAGTACCCCAGCTTCGGCAACCTCTCCCCCCGCGACATCGCGAGCCGGGCCGCGAAGGAGGTCTGCGACGAGGGCCGGGGCGTCGGGCCGGGCGGGCGGGGCGTCTATCTCGACTTCCGCGACGCGATCCAGCGGCTGGGGGAACCCGCGATCGCCGAGCGCTACGGCAACCTGTTCGAGATGTACCAGCGCATCACCGACGAGAACCCGTACCGGGTTCCGATGCGCATCTACCCCGCTCCCCACTACACGATGGGGGGGCTCTGGGTGGACTACAACCTGATGAGCACCATCCCGGGGCTTCACGTCCTGGGCGAGGCCAACTTCTCCGACCACGGTGCCAATCGGCTCGGGGCGAGCGCCCTGATGCAGGGCCTCGCCGACGGCTACTTCGTCATCCCGGTCACCATCGGTGACTACCTCGCCGCGTCGAGACTGTCGCCGGTCGGCACCGACCACGCCGAATTCCGGCGGGTCGAGGAGGAGGTCCGCAACCGCACCGCGCGGCTCCTCGGGAACCGGGGCACCCGCTCGGTGGACAGCTTCCACAAGGAACTCGGTCACCTGATGTGGGAGAAGTGCGGGATGGCCCGGTCTCCCGACGGACTGCGCCAGGCGCTGGACGAGATCCCCCGGATCCGGGAGCGGTTCTGGGCCGAGGTGCGGGTGCCCGGCACCGGCGAGGGCCTGAACCAGTCGCTGGAGCGGGCGGGAAGGGTGGGCGATTTCCTGGAGCTGGCCGAGCTGATGTGCCGGGACGCCCTCCACCGCGAGGAGTCGTGCGGCGGGCACTTCCGAGTGGATCACCAGACCGAGGAGGGAGAGGCGAAGCGGGACGACGACCGGTTCTGCTACGTCGCCGCCTGGGAATGGACCGGGGAGGGGGGCGAGTCCCGGCTGCACAAGGAGCCCCTCGCCTTCGAGAGCGTGCAACTGGCCACGAGGTCCTACAAGTGAAGATCACCGTGCGCGCCTGGCGCCAGGCCGGCCCGCAGGCCGCGGGACGGCTGGTGGACTACGAGGTGCCGGAAGTCAGCCCGGACGCCTCGTTCCTCGAGATGCTCGACCTGCTGAACGAGCGCCTCACCGCCGTCGGGGAGGAGCCCGTGGCCTTCGACCACGACTGCCGTGAGGGGATCTGCGGCACCTGCGGGGTGATGATCAACGGCATGGCGCACGGCCCCAACCGGGCCACCACCACCTGCCAGCTGCACATGCGGAGCTTCCGGGACGGGGACGTGATCACCGTCGAGCCGTGGCGGGCCCGGGCCTTCCCGGTGGTCCGCGACCTCGTCGTGGACCGCGGCGCGCTCGATCGGATCGTCCAGGCGGGCGGGTTCATCTCGGCACGCACCGGCAGCGCGCCCGACGCCAACGCGATCCTGGTGGCGAAGGACGACGCCGAGCTGGCGATGGACGCGGCGGCCTGCATCGGCTGCGGCGCCTGCGTGGCGGCGTGCCCCAACGCCTCGGCCTCGCTCTTCACGGCGGCCAAGATCGGCCATCTTGGCCTGCTGCCGCAGGGACAGCCCGAGCGGGAGCGCCGGGCGCTCGGCATGGTGGAGCGGATGGACCTCGAGTCCTTCGGCGGGTGCACCTGGTTCGGGGAGTGCCAGGAGGCGTGCCCCAAGGGCATCAGCATCGACTTCATCACCCGGATGAACCGGGACTACCTCCGCGCGTCAGCCCGGCCCGCGCCGGCGGGGGCCGCGGCGGGCGCGATCTGACCCGCCCTGCCGCGGTCCTCGGGCCGCTCCTGCTCGCGCTGCCCTCGGCAGTCGCGGCGCAGCATCTGTCCGGACACGCCCAGGCGGTACCGGCCTGGGTCCGCGCCGAGCCGCTGCCCCGCGACCGGGCGTACTCCGAGATCCGCGTCCTCCAGCCGGTCCTCTCCACCACCGCCACCACCGCGGATGGGCGCGTCGCCCTCGTCGCGACGCTGAACCTCGAGGGCGCCACGATGGACGGGGGCGAGCTCGCACCGGGCAACTGGGGCGAGGGCTTCGTGGACCGCCGGCACCCGCACACGTGGGTGCACGAGCTGCTGGCCGTGGCCTCGACGGGGAACGGCCTCGCACCGCGCCCGTGGGCGGTGTCGCTCGCGGTGGGGAAGGGTTTCGTGCCCTTCGGCACCGACGACCCGATGAACCGCCCCGCCCTCCGCTATCCGGTGAATCACCACCTGGCCCAGATCCTCGAGCGGGCGGTGGGGGCCGCGGGGGCCCGCTACGGGCCCGCGGCCCTCGAGGTGTCGCTCTTCAACGGCGACGAGCCCGAGCGGCCGTCCTCCTGGCCGAACTGGGGCCGGTTCGGCGATTCGTGGGCCGCCCGCCTGACGGTGGCGCCGGGTGCCGGGCTCGAGGCACAGGCATCCTACGCCGACGTCGCCTCGCCGGAGCATCGTGGTGGGGTCGGGCCGGCGCAGGAGAAGTGGAGCGCATCGCTCCGCTGGACCGGCGTCGTGTCCGGCGGGGAAGGCTATGCGCTGGCCGAGTGGGCCCGCACCGACGAGGTGGAGGGCGTCTTCACCTTCGAATCGGCCCTGGTCGAGGGCGAGTGGCGGCGGGGGCCCTGGCGCCCCTATGCCCGGATCGAGCGCACCGAACGGCCCGAGGAGGAGCGCACCGACCCGCCGTTCCGCTCCGCTCGTCCCCACCTGGACAATTCCATCCTCGGGACCACGCGCTGGACGGTGGTGACCGCCGGGCTGGGGCTGACGGCATTCCAGCGGGGCGGATTCGCCGCCGAGCCGCTGGTGGAGGCTGCGTGGTCCGCCGTCAAGACGGTGGGTGGCGGGTTCTTCCAGCCGGACGACTGGTACGGGGACGACCGGATCTGGAGCGTGACGGTGGCGGTGGCGCTCCACTGGGCCACGCCCGGCCCCGGCCATCGGATGGGCCGGCACGGCGCGGTGACGACGCTCGGGACCGTGCGCCATTAGGTCCCCGGGATCCGGCCTGTGGGGCCGGCGCCCGGCGGGTCGTCTCCGGACTGGCGGACTCGCGCGCGAACGGACCAATGGCTTGCGGGGAACGCACGACGGTGACGGCACGGCTGGCAATGTTCGCGGTGATCGCCCTCGCGGGCGGAGCGTGTGGCGGCGACGGCGGAGGCACCGCGCCGCCCCCGCCGCCTCCCGGCGTGACGACCCTGGCCTACGTGACCGGCCGGGGGCAGGTCGGCGTCCCGGGCGAGCCGCTCCCGGCCCCCTTCATCGTCGAGGCCCGACTCGACGGCGAGTCGAAGGAAGGCGCCGAGGTCCAGTGGGAGATCCTCGACGGCACCGGGACGCTGAGTGCGACGACCGTGACCACGGGGGCCGACGGGCGCGCGTCCGTCGACCTGACCTTCGGCCCGGACTACGGGCCGCGCCAGGTGCAGGCCCGCCTGGCGCCCGGCGGCACGCCGATCCTCTTCGACGCGCACGCCTATTTCCTCCTCCCGACGGCCGGAGGGGGCGACAACGTCCCCGACCGCTACACCTCGGACCTCTGGCTGCACGGCGACTACGCCTACACCGGCACGTGGGGAGGCTTCCCGCGGAACGGCAACTACGGGGACCGCCTCGAGGTCTGGCACCTCGACCCCCTCGGCGCCCCGACCCTCGTCCGGGAGGTCCCGTTCTCCGACATCAATACCGTGAGCGACGTGGAGGTGAGCGCCGACGGCACGCTGCTCCTCGCCACCACCGAGGGCCAGGCCTCGGACGGGCTCTATCTCTTCTCGCTGGCCGATCCGTCCGCCCCGGCGCTGGTGGACGTCGAGCCGGTTGCCTCCGGGCTCCATACCGGCACCTTTGCCGGGATCGGCGGGGAGCTCTACGTCTTCGCGGCGAGGAATCCGGCCTCCCCGGCGCTGATGGTGTGGCGGATCGACCCGCAGGCCGTGGATCCGATCGCCCCGGTCGGATCGGTGGCCATCCCTGCCGACTACAGCATCCACGACACCTTCGTCCGCGACGGCCTCGCCTTCGTGAGCGCCTGGAACACCGGCCTCATCATCTATGACGTGGGCGATGGCCGCGCCGGCGGCACGCCGGCCGCCCCGAAGGAGGTCTCGCGCATCGTCACCAGCGCCAACGGCGTCCCCGGCGGCGCCGCGGTCCACAACGCCTGGTGGTTCCACAACCCGGTCACGGACCAGAAGCGCTACGTCTTCATCGGGCAGGAGGGGCCCGGCACCGTCGGCAGCAGCTCCAGCGGCGACCTCCACGTGGTGGACGTCTCGAACCTCTCGAACCCGATCGAGGTGGCCTCGCTCCGGATCCCCGGCGCGGGCGTGCACAACTTCTGGATGGACGAGCCGCGCCAGATCCTCTACGCCGCGTTCTACAATGGCGGGGTGGTGGCCCTGGACGTCTCGGGCACCCTTGCCGGCGACCTGACCGGGCGCATCATGGGGCAGGCGAGGCCGGCGGGCGGCAACACCTACGCCTGGGGGGTCATGCTCCACCGGGGATCGCTCTATCTTTCGGACATGGTGACCGGCCTCTGGCAGCTCACGCCCCCCCCACCGTGATGCGGCGTTCCCGTCGCGCGCTCTGGGCGCTGGCGGCCGCGCTGGCCGCCGCCCAGGCTGCGCCGGCGCGTGCCCAGTCCGCGCCGGTACCCCGCCTCGACTCGATCCTGCTGGCCACCCCGCACGCCGACAGCGCCCGGGCGCACTCCCGGGCGCTGAGCGCACGGCCGCACGTCGCCGGCACGGCGGCGCAGCGGGCGACCGCCGACTATGTCCTCCAGCGAATGGCGGCGTGGGGCCTCGACACGCTGCGCGTCCCCTACCGGGTCTGGCTCCCGCACCAGGACTCGGCGGTGGTGGAGCTGGTGGGCCCGGTCCGCACCCGGCTCCGACTCGAGGAACCACCGCTCCGCACCGACCCCTCCACCCACGGCACCCCCTGGCCGGCGATGAACGGGTACAGCGCGGCGGGGGACGTGACCGCGCCCGTCGTCTTCGCGAACCACGGCCTGGCGGAGGACTACGCGGTACTCGATTCGCTCGGCGTCACGGTGCGGGGCAATGTGGTCGTCGCGCGGTACGGCCGGAGCTTCCGCGGCATCAAGGCGCGCGAGGCGGCGCGCCGCGGGGCGGCAGCCCTCCTGCTCTACTCGGATCCGTGGGAGGACGGATTCTTCCGCGGGGTGCCCTATCCGGACGGCCCCACCCGGCCACTCGATGCTCTCGAGCGGGGCAGCATCCGCAATGACCAGGGCGACCCCTCCACGCCCGGGTGGGGCTCGGTGGAGGCAGCACCGCGCCTGCCGGAGGATTCGCTCGATCTGCCCGGCCTGGTCGTGCTTCCCCTCTCGGCCCGGAACGCGCAGCGGGTCCTGGACGGCCTCGAGGGACCGGAGGTGCCCCAGGCGTGGCAGGGGGCGCTGCCCTTCCGCTACCGGATCGGCGGCACCGGCGCGGTCCGGGTCCGGGTCGGGGTCTGGCCGGAGCGGGGCGCGCGAGCCTGGAAGACGATCAGCAACACCCTGGGCGTGCTGCGTGGCGCCGCGCGGCCGGAGGAGCTGGTGATCGTGGGCGGGCACCGGGACAGCTGGGGACCCGGCGCCGCGGACAACGCCTCGGGCGTGAGCGTCGTCCTCGAGACCGCGCGGGCGTGGGCCTCGGCGGCGGCGGCGGGCCGTCGGCCCGAGCGGACCCTGGTGTTCGCCACGTGGGATGCGGAGGAGTGGGGGCTGATCGGCTCCACCGAGTTCGTGGAGGCCGGGCGCGACTCGCTCGGCGCCCGGGTCGTGGCCTACCTCAACCTCGACATGCCAGCGGTCGGGCGCCGGTTCGGGGCCCAGGCCTCGCCCGCGCTCGCGCCGCTTCTCCGCCGGGCGACGGCCCTCGTCCGGCAGCCCGGTGACACCGTGTCGATCCTCGCGGCCTGGACGGCGGCCACCTCGCGCGGCTCCCACCCGGGGCCCCCGCCGGTAGGGGACCTCGGTGGCGGCAGCGACCACCTCCCCTTCACCAGCCACCTCGGCGTGCCGGGCGCCGGGTTCGGGTTCGGCGGGCCGGCCGGCACCTACCACAGCGCCTACGACACCTTCATCTGGCTGAGCCGGTTCGGCGACCCGGGGTTCCTCGCCCACGTGGCCGCGGCGCAGGTCGCGGCGCTGCTGCTGGCGCGGCTCGGCAATGCGGCGCTTCTCCCGCTCGACTATGCAGCCTTCGGGACGCGTTACGCGGAGGCGGCGCGGGCGCTGATGGTGCGGGCCGCGGAGCGGGGCCTGGTTCTGGAGGGGGGCGACGCGCTGGTGGCGGGATTCGACTCGCTCGCGGCGGCGGGCCGGCGCCTCGCGGCGCGGGACACTGCCGGGCCAGGCGCCGGCGGCGCCGGGCCGGGGCTCGACCGGGTCAACCGCCTTCTCCGGGCGGCGGATCGCGAATTCGTGCGGGAGGCCGGGCTGCCCGGCCGCCCGTGGGCGCGGAACCTGCTCGTGGCGTCCGATCGGGACCGCGGTTACGCCACGATTGTGCTGCCGGGCGTGGCGGAGGCGGTGGAGGACGGCGACGCGCCCCGGGCGGCGGCGGAGGCCGCCGACCTCGCTGCGCGGGCCGTCCGGGCGGCGGCGCAGGTGGCTGCCGCGGCGGCCGCGCTGCACACCGGCTTCTGATCACCCCACCGCAGTTCACGGCTTCGTCTCGGGCAACGACGGATCCAGCAACGGGAACGTCACGCCCCCCCCCAACCCCTCCCACGACGGCCGTCCGGTGCTAGCCTCGTTGGCTCGCTCGCGAGCCACCGATCCCCCATCCGGACTTCCGCATGACTCGCCTTGCTGTCCTCCTGGCCATCTCGGTCACGGCGCTCACCGGCACCGCGTGCGGGCGGGACACCGGTTCCCCACGCCGCGAGGCGCGGCGAGTCCCCGTGGGCGAGTCGGTGCTGGCGGTCCACGTCGTCGGGAGCGGCCCGGACACCGTGGTCGTGCTTCCCGGTGGCCCCTTCCTCGGCGCCAGCTACCTGCGCGAGGTGGTCGAAGCGCTCGGCCGAAGGCACACCTTCCTCCTCGTGGACCTCCGCCACCGAGGCGGCTCGCGGGCTCCCGGGGATACGTCGCTCCCTTCCGCCGCGACCGATTTGGCAGACCTGCACGCCGTCCGGGTCCACTTCCGCCTCTCGCGGATGGCCATCGTCGCCCATCACGCCGGAGCCGCGCCGGGGCTCGCCTACGCCCTGCGCTTCCCCTCCCGGGTGACCCGGCTGGCCCTCCTTGCACCGATCCCGCCACGGCATCAGTACACCTACGACCTCAGCCGGCTGGATCTTCCCACGGAGCTGGTGGAGCGGTTCTGGGAGGGGCTCGCGGCGGGAAGGGACTCCAGGGATCCCCACGGCTTCTGTCGTGCGTTCTGGGGGATGGCCTTCTCTCCAGCCCCGGTGACGGACGCCCGCACGCTCCGGCGCCTGTCGGGGCCAGTCTGCACGAGCCTCGGTCTGCCGTTTCGCGCCGCCGAATCGATGCGCAACGGCGTGGTGGCGAGCTGGGGGTCGAGCTACGACTGGCGGCCGGATCTGGCCGAGCTCCGGGTTCGCCTGCTCGTGGTGCAGGGGCGTGGCGGGGTGGGACGGGCGAGTGGTCCGGATCCGAGGGCCGCCATCCTGCTGCATTCGGCCGAGACCTGGGCGGGCACGGCGCCCGAGGGTCGGCTGCTGCTGGTCCCGGGGGAGGTCCTGTTCCCCTGGGCTGCCGGGACCGGTCCGGTCACGAGTGCCCTGGAGGACTTCCTCGCCGGTCGCTGGCCGGCCAGTGCCACCCGCCCAGCTGTTCCCCCCACACCGACCCCGCTCTCGGCCCGGACCGCCCGCTGAACGGCACCGTTACCGGCTGCCTCCGGAGAAGATCATCGGATCTTGACGTGGGATCGCGAGCCTGCGGGCCGGTCTTCCTGATCTCCTCCGGCCCGGAGCTGGTTACGTGACACGCCGACAGCGGGCGATCCTCTCGTGCGTGCTCCTCCTCGTCGGTCTCCTTCCGCCCGCGATGCATGCGCAACAACCCGGGGGCCGCATCGTCGGACAACTGGTGGACCGCTCCACGGGGCGGCCCATTCCCCAGGCCCGCGTCACGATCGACGGCCGGGCCGGGGGGCTCACCACCGACATGGATGGCCGGTATCGCAGCCCCGAGCTTCCAGGTGGGTGGTTCACGGTTCGGGCGGCCTCCCTCGGGTACCGCCCGCTCCGCCGGGATTCGGTCCGAGTCGAGGGAGGCCGCGCCACCACGGCCGACTTCGCCCTCGAACCCGCCCCGCTCGAACTCGAGGAACTGACCGTGGTCGCGGCGGCCCCCCCAGCCGCGCGAACCGACGCGGGACTGCTCGCGATCCAGCAGGCGGCCCCGACGGTCATGGACGGCGTCAGCGCCGAGGCGATGGCGCGGAGCCCCGATTCCGATGCCGGACAGGCCATCTCGCGGGTCACGGGGGTGTCGGTGGTCGACGAGAAGTTCGTCGTGGTCCGGGGCCTCGGGGAGCGCTACGGCAACACCCTGCTCAATGGGGTCGAGCTGCCGAGCCCGGAACCGACGAAGCGCATCGTCCCGCTCGACCTCTTTCCCTCCTCGCTGCTCGAGTCGATCGTGACCGTGAAGGCCGGCCGCCCCGACATCCCCGGGGACTTCACCGGCGCGTCCGTCCAGGTCGAGACGAAGCAGTTCCCGGACAATCCGGTGCGCGAGGTCAAGGTCGACTTCGGCTACAACTCGCTGGCGACCTTCGAGGATGTGCAGCTCGGCGCTGCCGAACCCGGCGATCGCGTCGCATCGGGGCAGGAGGCGCGCCTGCCGGCTGCGCCCTTCCCCCTCGGCGCCGAGGGGCAGGGCATCGAAGGGGAGCGCTTCCTCGAGCAGGTCCGGAACGTCTGGACCCCTTCTGGCATGGCCTCGCCCGAAATCGGGATTGGCCTGACGTTCGGCCAGCTCCTCTCGCCGGATCGCACGCCGATCGGGGTGATCGCCTCCCTCACCTATGACGCGGAGACCTTGCACCACCCCACCCGGGTCTACCAGGTGGCCAACGCAGCCGACGTGCCCGAGCCGACGAAGGGGCAGACCTATCGGGAGACCGCACGGACCGTCGAATGGGGAGGACTGCTCAACCTGTCGGTCCGCCTCGGCGACGCCTCGACGATCAGCCTGAAGAACTTCCTGTCGCGCGATGCCGAGCAAGCCTTCCTGGAGTACCGGGGATTCAACCAGGAGAACATCCAGGAGGACAACATCCACGCCTACCAGGCGCGGTACCTGGAACGCACGCTCCTGCAGTCGCAGCTGGCCGGCGAGCACCTGATCCGCCCGCTCCTCGGGTCCCGGTTGGAGTGGAAGGGGTCCTGGGCGCGGGCGACCCGGGATGAGCCGGAGAACCGGTCCCTCATCTACCGGGACATTGCCCCGACCGACGGTCAGGAGGAGTTTGCGGCCGACCAGGCCAACAACTTCTTCTACTTCCGGTTCCTCGAGGACCGGATCTGGACGGCGCAGGCCGACTGGTCCCTGCCGGTCTCCCTGCGCACGACCCGGGATGCGGAGATCAAGGTCGGGGGCGGGGGGCGGTGGCGGGCCCGGGACTTCGACGCCTACAGCTACCGGCTGGAGGTGAACCCGGTCGCCACCGGGGATCCCAGCCTGGTCTACCTCCCTCCGGAGGAACTGTTCCAGCCCGAGATCCTGGGAGACGTCCTCGGCCTCAACGACCTGATCGAGCGGGTCGAGCCCGGGGACCCGTTCCCCGCCAACCCGCAGGTGGTGAATCCGGCGTACGAGTCGGACGACGACGTGGTATCCGCGTACGGGATGCTCGATCTCCCGGTGGTGCCGGCGGTCCGGCTGGTCGGCGGCCTCCGCATGGAGCAGTGGCGGCTCGATCTCTTTCCCAACTCGCAGGACGACCCCCAGGGCGCACCGATCCTGCGCCGGGAGACGGACCTGCTGTGGTCCGCGAATGCGACGTGGTCGCTGTCCGAGCGGATGAACCTCCGGGCCGCCTCGTGGCGTTCGGTGGCGCGGCCCGAACCGCTCGAGCTGGTCCCGGCGCTGTATGTGCCGGTCACGGGGGAGTGCGGGACGGTGGGCAATCCCGACCTGGAACGCACGCTGGTCACGAACGCCGACGTCCGCTGGGAGCTCTTCCCCGGGCCGGGCGAACTCCTCTCCGTGAGCGG
>CAVQWA010000068.1:0-43773 GCA_963717315.1 uncultured Gemmatimonadales bacterium | reverse complement strand
CCAACAACTACCTCGGCCTCTGCGACCACCCCGAGGTGGTGCAGGCCGGCAAGGACGCCCTCGACCGCTACGGCGCGGGCACCGGGTCCGTCCGGTTCATCTGCGGCACCTTCACGATCCACCGCGAGCTCGAGCGGGCCTGCGCCGACCTGGTCGGCACCGAGGCGTCCCTCAGTTTCGTGAGCTGCTGGAACGCGAACGAGGCCCTCCCCGGCACCGTGCTCACCGAGGACGACCTGGTCCTCAGCGACCAGCTCAACCACGCGTCGATCATCGACGGGATCCGGCTCGCCAAGGCGATCACGAAGTGCCAGACCGGCGTCTTCCGCCACGGCGACCTCGACGACCTCCGCGCGAAGCTCCGCGCCGCCGCCGACCGGAAGGTGAAGATGGTGATCACCGACGGCGTCTTCTCGATGGAGGGCGCCATCGCGAAGGTCCCCGAGCTGGCCCAGCTCTGCCGCGAGGAAGGGGCGGTGCTGGTGGTGGACGACTCGCACGCGACCGGTGTCCTCGGGGCCACGGGGCGGGGCACAGCGGAGCACTTCGGGATGGTGGGGGAGGTGGACATCATCACGTCCACCTTGGGCAAGGCCCTCGGTGGCGCCGCGGGCGGCTTCGTGGCCGGTTCCGGAGCGGTGTGCGACTACCTGACCCAGCGCGCCCGTCCCCAGCTCTTCTCCAACGCCCTCCCGCCGACCGTGGCGGGGAGCGCGCTCGCGAGCATCCGGGTCCTCCGGCAGCACCCCGACCGTGTCGCGACACTGCGCGAAAACGCGGACTATTTCCGGAACCGCTTGCGGGAGGCGGGGTTCCGCCCGCTTCCGGGCGAAACGCCGATCATTCCGGTGATCCTCGGCGAGACGGCGGCGGCGATCAGGATGTCCGAGATGCTGCTCGAGGAGGGGGTCTTCGTGACGGGGTTCGGGTTCCCCGTCGTCCCCCAGGGGGAAGCCCGGGTACGGTGCCAGATCTCCGCGGCCCACACACGCGAGGACCTGGACCAGGCCCTCGCCGCGTTCCGGTCGGTTGGCCGAAAGCTGGGCCTGGTTTGAGGTTCCGGCCCGAAGTGCGGCTGCGGTCCGGACCGGCCCGGACTCGCCAGATGGCACGGGAATTCCTATTATGGGGGCGATTGCCCCCATCGCTGCGGGGACACTGTCACCACACCGGAGGCTATTCAATGCGCTACCCGGCCCGAGCCCTCGGCCTGGTCCTGCTTCTCGCGTCGGCCCTTCCCGCGGGCTCCGCCGCCCAGTCGTCCGCGGATGCCTTCAATTGGTATTTCGGCGCCGACGCGGGCGTGCTGGTGTTCGAGACCCCGACGCAGACCAGCGGCGGCCTCCCGATGTTCGGCGCGCACGCGCTCGTGATGTCGCGCCGGGTGGGACTCCAGGTGGGGTACGAGACGGGCTGGGGGGACAACGAGTCCACCGCCTATCCCGACGCCCTCGTTCTCGGCGGCGCGCGGAGCGTCACCTTCGACCGGACCAACCGGATCTACGGGACGATCGTCGCGTACCCGGTGCGCTGGAATCTCGAGCCGTACCTCGGCGTGGGCTACGGCATCTCGTGGCTGAGCGGGATGGAGGTGGCCGGGCCCTTCGCGTCGCCCGAAGAGCAGCAGGCCGCGGACGACGAGGCGAGTTCCCGCGGCAGCCAGGGCTTCGGGCACGTCATGGCTGGCGCGCAGATCCGGGCCGGGGCCTTCGTGGTGTTCGGGCAGTGGATGGTGACGACGAGCGAGTCCGGCGCGCTGCTCTCCGGTGCCACGCACTCGCTGATGGGTGGCGCCCGCGTCAGCCTCGGGTCCGCGCGCGAGGGCTACGACATCCGCTGAACCCGTGGGGGCCGGGATGCCCAGCGCGTCCCGGCCTCCGCGAATCGCAGGGGCCAGTCCACCGCGCGGGTGATCCCGATCCGCGGTGTCCGCTCCACCCCGCCGGCCCCGAGCGGCTTTCCTTCCCCCACCCAGAGCCCGGTCGCACGCGCCTGCGGCATGCCGTCGACGGCGCGGGTGATCGCGAGCGCCTGCGCCAGCCTCCCCGGTCCCGCGCAGAGCGCACGGTCGGCCACCCCGCCCCGCCGGCGGCGCATCTCCCCGAGGCCCGACACCGGCTCGACGGCGCGCAGCAGGACGGCGCCACCGACGTCCGCGGGCGCCGTCACCAGGTTCACGCACCAGTGCATGCCGTAGGACCGGTAGACGTACCAGGTGCCGGGCGGCCCGAAGAGCGCCTCGTTCCGCGCCGTGCGGCGTCCCTTCCAGGCGTGGGAGGCCGGGTCCTTGGCGCCGAGGTAGGCCTCGGTCTCCACGATGCGGCCGGCGGCCAGGGTGCCGCCGAGGCGGGAAAGGAGAACCCGGCCGAGAAGGTCCTGGGCGACCTCCGCAACCGGGCGCTGGAAGAACGAAACGGGCAGCGGCGCCGCCCGTTCGATGGCGGTCACTCCTTCGCCGTGCTCGCGGCCTTCGTGGCGCGCTTCGCGCCGGCGGGCTTGGACGACTTCCTCGCGGCCCGCGGCTTCTTCGGCTCGGCCGCCTCGCGCTTCGGGGCGGCGGGCTTGCCGCTTCCGCGGCCGCCGCGCGCCTTCCGCGCCGGGGCCTCCTCCGCGGGCGCCCCGGGCTGCACCGGCGCCGGTTCCGGCGATGCCGCCTTGACCACCCCGACCATCTGGATGGCGGCCGGCGACTTCGCACCGGGCCCCGCCGAGCCGCGGCGGAAGCGGAGCATCGCCCTCGTCCCCACCGGCTCGGCGGGCGCCACGGGCGCAGGGGCCGGCGTGGCGCCGTCGCCTGCGGCGGCGGCAACCGGTTCGGCGCGCGCGCCGGGCTCCACCCGGAACCCGCCCTGGAAGGCGTGAGGCGCAACCTCGTACTCGTCGTCACCGATCTTGTGCACGTCGGCCACTTCGGCGTCGTGGGCCTGGCGGAGGAGCCGGGGGAAGCGATGCGGCTGCAGCAGCTCGTCGTCGCGGCCGTGGAGGGCCACCATCCGGAGGCGGAGCGTCTCGTGCGCCGCGGGCGTGGGCAGTTCCGCCAGGGCGTCGCCCATCAGCTCGAAGGCGCGCGCGAGGGTGAGCCCCACCACCGCCTCCGGGGCTCCCGCCACCGCGGGCGCTGCGGTCTCCTCGCGGCCCCGCCCCCGGCCCCGGCGGCGCCGGCCCCGCCGGTCGCCGTCCTCACCCGCGGGCTCGGCCGCCGCCGCCACGGCGGGCGGCGCCGGCGCCGGCGTGGCGGCGGGCGCCTCGCGCGGCGGTCGGCCCCGGCCGCGGCCGCGGGGGCGCTCGCCCTCGCGGGCGGGGGCCGCTGCGGCCCGCCCCCCGGCGCGCGCGGCCACCGGCGCCACCTCGAACTGGCCGTTCTCCAGCTGGCTGACCGCCACCAGCCCGCGATTGGCCGCCTCCTGCACGAACTTCGAGAACCGGTTGAAGCCGGCGTTCTTCTCGTCGAAGTTCTGGTCGATCTGCTGCATCACCTGCTTCAGCCGGTCCGAGCGCATCACGTCGTCGTGCTGCGCCATGCGCTGCACCGCCTCGACCACCAGCTCCCACGGGTCCCGCTGGATGGACGGCGTGTCCACCTCACGGGTGAGCCCGGCAAGGTCGCTGTAGGAGTAGTACTCGTCGCAGTTCTGGATCAGCAGGTCGCTCGCCGACTCGCGGATGCCGACGCCGATCACGTACTTGCCGTACTCCTTCAGCTTGATGACGAGCGAGGAGAAGTCGCTGTCGCCGCTGAGGAGGATGACGGTGCCGATCTCCGGCCGGGTGAACACCAGCTCGATCGCGTCGATGGCCAGGCGGATGTCGGTGGCGTTCTTCTTGGCCGTGCCGAAGGCGGGCGCGAAGATCAGGTCGATGGACGACTCGGACAGCGGCACGATGTACTGCGGGTAGCGGCGCCAGTCGGCGTAGGCCCGCTGGACCGCCACCTTCCCCTTGATCATGTCGCTGTTGAGGAGGGTACGGAGCTCCTTGGTGAGGTCGGAGCGGATGCCCAGGGTGACGTTGTCGAAGTCGATCAGCAGCGCCGCATTGGGCGCGTGGACGGGCCGCTCGGCGGCGCGCCCGGCCTTCAGTGAAGCGGGAGTCACGTGGCGCTCATTTCCAGCCCGACGACCTGCGCAAGCTCACGCCGCTTCACCTTGCCGGACCCGGTCAGCGGGAAGGCGTCGAAGAAGCGCACGAGGTCGGGCACCTTGTAGTCCACCAGCTGTTCGCGACAGAACTCCTTGAGCTCGTCGCCGGTCACGATCGCCCCTTCCACCGGCACCACGCAGGCGCAGACGAGCTCCCCCAGGAGCTCGTGCGGGATGCCGACCACGCACACGTCCTCGACGGCCGGGTGGGTGCGGAGCGCGTCCTCCACCTCGCGCGGGGTCACGTTCTGCCCGGCGCGGATGATCAGGTCCTTCCGGCGGCCGATGAGCTGGACGAAGCCCTCCTCGTCCAGCACGGCCAGGTCCCCGGTGAGGAAGTACCCCTCCGCGGTGGTGACCCGCGCGGTCTCGCCCGGGGCGCGGTGGTAGCCCAGCATCACGTTCGGCCCCCGCACCGCCAGCTCCCCCACCGCCTCGAGCCCGTGAAGCGCCCCCGTCGCCACGTCCACCACCTTCACGTCCACTCCCGGCAGGGGGCGGCCCACGGTGGTCGCCCGCTTGCCGGCCGGGTCGGACCGGCGCGTCAGCGACACCGTGGGCCCCGTCTCCGTGAGGCCGTACGCGATCTCCACCGCGCACCAGGCGCGGATGCGCCGCACCAGGTCGGGCGTCACCTGGCTCCCCCCGATCACCCCGCCCCGCAGCGTGCCGAGTGCCTCCGGGCGGAAGCCCGGGTCGCGCATCAGGAGCTGGAACATCGTCGGCACGCCGTGCAGCCGCGTCACCCCTTCCGCCGCCACCAGCCGGAGCGCCTCCCCCGGCTCGAACCGCGCCTGCAGCACCGCCGTCCCCCCCGAGACCACCACGCCCGCGAGGATGGACACGCCGAAGACGTGCGCCAGCGGCACCGCGAGCAGGGCCCGTTCGTCGTCGCCGCCCCCCATCGCCTCCCAGGTGAGGCGCGCCGTCTCCACCACGTTCCGGTGGGAGAGGAGCACGCCCTTCGGCTTGCCCATCGTCCCCGAGGTGAAGAGGAGCGCGAGCGGCGCCGTGGCGGGATCCGCCGGGGCCGGGGACTGGAAGCGGCCCGGATCGCGGGCGAGGAGGTCCTCCCAGCGGACGATCCGCTCGTCCAGCCAGGCATCATCCGCGTCCACCATCACGACGAGCCGGAGGTCGGGCAGCTCCTGCAGCAGGTCGTCGAAGACCTCGAGGAAGTCCACCCCTCCCCACGAGGCCGGCACCACCACCGCCGCCACCTCCGCCTGCCGGAGCTGGTACTTCAGCTCGAGGTAGGACAGGGCGGGGTCGAGCGGAACCAGGGTCAGCCCGAGGCGGGCCCCGGCGAGTGCGGCGACGATCCACTCGAGACGGTTGGGGAGGTCGAGCCCGAGGCGGCTGCCGGGGCCGAGACCGCGCTCGGCGAGGGAGGCCGCCAGCGCGTCCACCTGTGCCGCCACCTCCCGCCAGGTCCACCGCCCGCCACGATCCACGACGAACAGGGCGTCGGGACGGCTGCGGAACTGTTCCTCGAAGGCTTCCGCGAGGTGGGACGACGACACGATGGCGATGCTCCCCGGGTTCCCGACAGCCTTGAAGTATACCCGGGAGGGGAGGATGGGGCCACTTCCGGCGCAGAGGCGCGGCGGCCTAGCCCGGCCCTCCGGCGAGCGGGAGGTCGAGGACGAAGAAGAACCTGGTCCCCTTCCCCGCCTCGGTCTCGACCTGGAGGCTCGACCCCATCGCCTCGACCAGCTTGCGGCAGATGGAGAGGCCGAGACCGGAGCCGGAGAAGGTGTATTCGCCGGGCTTGTGGCGGCGCCGGAAGGGCTCGTACAGCGTCAGCATCGCCTCGGCGGGAATGCCGCGCCCGGTGTCGCGCACGGCGAACTCGACCTGCCGGCCCCGCCCGGCCTCGGCGCTGACCTCCACCCGGCCCTCGTCGGTGAACTTGAGCGCGTTGGTCGTGAGGTTGAGCAGCACCCGGGAGATCGCCACCGGATGGCCCTGCCGGAAGTCGCGCTCCGGGCCGGCCAGGGAGACCGCGATGCCCTTCTCCTCCGCGATGGGCCGGACGATGTCGCCCACGGAGTCGAGGATGTCGCGCACCGAGAAGGGAATCGGATCGAGGTCCACCAGCCGGTCGCCGCCCCGGGCCAGCTCGATCACGTCGCTGGCCATCGCGCTCAGCCCGAAGGCGGCGCTGTAGATGAGGCCGAGCTGCCGCTCCTGCACCGGGGACACGGCGCCGCTCCGGCCCCGCTGGAGCGTCTCGGCGAGGAAGAGCACCGAGGTGAGGGGGGAGCGCATGTCGTGCGCCACCTCGACCACCAGCTCCAGGCCATCCGGGCCGGAGAGCCGGTCGGCGAAGTGCTGGGCCCAGTCGGGCTCCAGCCGGTGCTGCACCAGCTCGAAGGCGGTGAGCAGCCGGAGGAGCTCGCAGCTGTCCGGGAGGGGCGACAGCGTGGCGGCACGCTGGAGGAGGTTGCCGCGCAGCAGGGTGAGGATCCGCCGGGCCAGCGGCGTGCAGGGCAGGCGACCGCCGGGGTGCTCGTGGTCGTCGGCGGCCTCGCGCAGCGCTTCCACGATCCGGGTGCCGAGCTCCCGCACCTCCTCCTCGGACGCGCTGTCCTCGGCGAGGTCCCGCCATCCCGTCACCACGCGCTCGACCGCCTGGCCCACCGCCGCCCAGACCGGTTCCGACACCGGGGGCACGACCTCCCCGCCGGTACGCACCTCCGGCAGCACCCGGGGCGGCGTGAACCGGCTCGGGCCGCCCCGTGAGGCCGGAGAGGCGGGGACCGGGCCGGAGTCGGTCACTCCGCCGGCCCCGACAGCTCGTCGCGCTGGAGACCGTGCTTGTCGAGCAGGCGGTAGAGCGTGGTGCGATCGATGCTGGCCAGGCGCGCCGCCCGGGACATGTTGCCGCTGGCCCGCCCGATCACCCGGCTCAGGTACTCCTTCTCGAACTGCGCCACCACCCGGTCCTTGGCCAGATGGTAGGCCTCCTCGTAGAGGCCGTCCGGCAACCCCGCGCCGGCGTGCACCTCGGACGACGGCTCGTCGTAGAGCGGGATGTCCCGCGGCTCGACCACCTGTTCCGGTTCGCACATCACCGCCACGTGCTCGATCACGTTCTGGAGCTCGCGCACGTTGCCGCGCCACGGCCGGGAACGGAGGAAGCCGATCGCCTCGTCGCTGAAATGCGGCATCCGGTCGCCCATCTGGCGGTGGCGGAGCCAGAACATCGCCAGGAAGTGGTTGGCGAGGATCGGGATGTCCTCCGGCCGCTTGCGGAGCGGCGGGAGCTTGATCGGCACCACCCGCAGGCGGTAGAACAGGTCCTCCCGCAGCACGCCCTGCGCGACGGCCTCCTGGGGATCGCGATTCGTGGCGGAGATGAAGCGGACGTCCACCACCGCGTCGGGCTGCTCGCTGCCGACCCGGCGCACCACGCCGTCCTGGATCACCCGCAGCAGCTTCGCCTGGATCGGCAGGGTCATCTCGGTGAGCTCGTCGAGCAGGAGGGTGCCGCCGTTGGCGGTCTCGAGCAGCCCGGGCTTGTCCCGGTCGGCGCCGGTGAAGGCCCCCTTCCGGTGGCCGAACATCTCCGACTCGAGGAGCGGCTCGGGAAGCGCCGCGCAGTTGACGGCCACCAGCCGCCGGCTGGACCGCCGGCTGTGGTGATGGATGAACTGCGCGATCTGCTCCTTCCCGGTGCCGCTCTCCCCCGTGATCATCACCGACGCGTCGGTGCCGGCCACCTTGCGGGCCAGCTCGACGGCCTCGCGGAACGGCGCCGCGATGCCGATCAGGGCGAACTTCTCGCCCGGGCCGCTCTGGCGCATCACCTGGAGGCGGAGGTCGTTGGTCTCCCGCGCCACCATCACGGCGTGCGAGGCGCGACCCACGAGCACCTGCAGGTGGGTGGCCGAGAAGGGCTTGGGCAGGTAGTCCCAGGCACCGGCGCGCAGGGCCTCGATGCTCGTGGCCACGCTCGGGTTCCCGGTCATGACGACGACGATCGTGTCCCTGGCGGCCTGCAGCGCCGCCTGCAGGATGTCCATCCCCGAGACCTGGCTCATGTACAGGTCCACGAGGACGATGTCGAACCGGCGCCGCCGCACCGCCTCCAGCGCCTCCTCGCCGCGGCCGATCACCGTGACGTTGTACCCGTCCATCTGGAGCACGCTGGCGCAGCTCTCCCGCAATGTGCGCTCGTCGTCCACCACCAGGACCCGGATGCTCGCCTTCACTTCGGGCGGGATCGCCAGGGGGTCCCGACGCGTCGCGTCGCCCCCGGGAGTACCCGCCGTCGCAGCCACCGCGGAACTCGTCATCCGTGCCTTCCGGTTCTGGACTGGATCATCAGTTTGACCTCGCCGCCGCACTCGTGGTCACAACTCCACACCCGTGACGCGGGCGCATCATTGCAGTTCGGCAATACATTGCATTATGCGACACGAACCCCCCTCGGTTGCGTTGCAGGACGGCAACACTCCCGCAACACTATTGCCTCAGGAGCATCGGAAGCGCAACACTTTAGCCCCGATCGCCGTCCTCCCGCCCCCACGGTGGAGAGGAAGATCGGTGCCGTGCCGTGATCCGCGTGACGGTACCGCCCTTGCGTGGGTCGTTCTGTTGTCCGGTCGGGCCGGATGGCCCGCCCCTGTCTCATCCCGTCGAGCGTGCTGATGGCCGGAGAACTCGTACCCGCAACCGGGCAGGCGGACGCCCGGAGCCTCCCGGTGCCCGGCGTGACGGGCGCCCCGAGCGGTTTCCCGCAGGCCCCGCCGGTCGACGAGGAGCAGGGGATCCAGTGGGGCCGCTACCTGGCGGCGCTGCGGCGCTACCGGTGGCTCATCCTCGGCGTCACGATCCTGGGGACGGGCCTCGCCGTGTTCGCCACCCGGTTCATCAAGCCGCAGTACACCGCCACCGCGACCATCTGGATCGAGCCGCAGCGCAGTGAGGGCGCGGCCCCGATCCGGGCCGAGCAGCTGCTGCAGCAGACCTTCGCGTGGGTGGAGCTCCTTCGCACCCCGGTGGTGCTCGACTCCGCCGTGCTCAGGATGAAGCTCTTCCTCGAGCCGAAGGACGGGAGGGACTCGACCCTCTTCCGCGATTTCAGCCTGCTCAATCGCTTCTATCCCGGGAAGTACGTCCTGGCGATGTCCGAGGACGGGCGCTCCTGGGAACTGCAGATGCGGACCGGCGGTCTCGCCCCCGAGCGCGGGGCCGTGGGTGATTCGGTGGGCCGCCGGTTCGGCTTCGCATGGCTCCCGCCGCGCGAGCGGCTGGGCAAGGGCCGCGACATCGAGTTCACCGTGCGCCATCCCCGCGACGCGTCGATGGAGCTCGGCAACGAGCTGGTCACCCAGACGGCCGACGACGGGAACTTCCTCCGGGTCGCCCTCACCGGCCCGGACCCGCACCGGATCTCCAACACCCTGAACGCCGTCACCGACCAGTTCGTGGCGCTCGCCGCCGAGCTCAAGACCCGGAAGGTCGTGGACCTGATGGGGGTGCTCGCGAAGCAGGTGGAATACGCCGCGGACAACGTCGCGAAGACCGAGTCGGCGCTCGAGAACTACCGGACGCGCACCATCACCCAGCCGTCGGAGGCGCCGATCGTCTCCGGCCTGGCCGCCACCCAGAACCCGGTGATGGCGAATTACTTCGAGCGGAAGCTCCAGTCGGAGGCGATGCGCGAGGACCGGGAGGCGCTGGAGGCGGTGCTGCGCCGGGCGCAGGCCGGGGACTTCTCGGTGGACGCCTTCCAGACCGTCGCGTCGGTCCAGGCGGCCCCCGACCTCAAGCTCGCGCTGGCCGAGGTCTCGAGCGCCGAGGCGGAGCTCCGGGCGCTCCGGTTCCGCTACACCGACCAGCACAAGCCGGTGCAGGACCTCACCGCCCGGGTGAACCAGCTCAAGTCCGAGATCGTCCCGCAGTACGCCACGGCGCTGATCTCCCAGCTCCGGGCGCAGGAGCGGGAGCTCAACCAGAGCATCTCCACCCGCACCCGGGAGCTGCAGGCGATCCCGACGCGGACGATCACCGAGCAGAAGCTGACCCGCGACGCGATGAGCGCCGAGCGGCTTTTCCTCGAGCTCCAGTCGCGGTACGAGGAGGCCAAGCTGGCCGCCGCGAGCGCCCAGCCGGACGTCCAGGTGCTGAGCGAGGCGGTGCCGCCCACCCAGCCCGCCAAGAACGAGGCCATCCGGCTGATCCTGATGGGCTTCCTCGCGAGCCTGGGCGCCGCCGTGGCCCTCGCGATCCTGCTCGACCAGCTCGACAAGCGCTTCCGGTACCCGGAGCAGGTCACCAACGAGCTCGGCCTCGCGATTCTCGGCGCGGTGCCGACGATCAACAAGACCAAGGTGAACGAGCGGGACCCGGAGGAGGCCGCGCAGATCATCGAGGCCTTCCGCACCATCCGGCTCAACCTGGCCCACTCCTACGGGGCGGCGGGGCCGGTGCTGCTCACGATCTCCAGCCCGAGCCCGGGCGACGGCAAGTCGCTCATCGCCTCGAACCTGGCGCTCTCCTTCGCCGAGGCGGGGTACGCGACGGTGCTGGTGGACGGCGACATCCGGCGTGGCGAGCTGCACCGGATGTTCAACCTGGGCCGCCGCCCCGGGCTGATGGACTGCCTGACCGGCGATGCGACGCTGGAGGACGTGCTGCAGGCGACCACGCACCAGGGCCTCACCGTGGTGCCGTGCGGCAGCCGCCGGCACCAGGGCCCGGAACTGCTGGGCTCCGCGGCGATGCAGGCCGTGATGGCACAGCTCAAGGGCCGGTTCCAGGTGGTCCTGGTGGACAGCCCGCCGCTCTCGGCCGGCATCGACCCGTTCGTCCTCAGCGCGTCCACCGGCAACATGATGATCGTGCTGCGCTCGGGCGAGACCGACCGGACCCTGGCCGAGGAGAAGCTCAAGCTGATGGACCGCCTGCCGGTGCGGGTGCTCGGCGCGGTCATCAACAGCACCTCGGTGACCGGCGCGTACCGGTACTACCACTACGTGTACGGGTACACCACGGAGGACGAGGGGGCGTCGGCGCGGCTCCCGGCCGGCGCCGGGAGCGCCTGACCGAAGGGAGCGGCGCGGACGCGAGAGGGGCCCGCCGAGGGCTGCCGGCGGGCCCCTCTCGCACCGCGGGTGGCGGTCAGTTGGTGCCGGCCGCCTCGAAGGGCTGGATCCAGGCGTGGGCACCCTCCGGCGGCGCGGCGCGCAGCGCGGTGGTGGCGCGGAGCAGCATCTCGAGCGGGTCCACGTCGGACTCGTGGTAATCGGGGACCGCGGTGTAGCCGGCCCGCACGCGCAACGGGGAGAAGGCGTCATTGAGCGGCACCCGGGTCTCCCGGAGGGCGGTGCCGATGCGCTCCGCCATCCGCACGGCCCCCGCGGCGTCGGTGGCGGGGGCGATCACGCCGAACTCGCTGGGCCCGAGCCGCCCGATGGCGTCGGACACCCGGCCCGCGCGGCGCAGCGTCTCCCCCACCTCGGCGAGCAGCCGGTCGCCGCTCACGGTGTCCGCCGCGTCCTCGGACTCGGTCGCGAGCACCAGGCAGGCAACGGCGTGCCGGCGGCGGAACGCTTCAGTTGCGATCTCGCGCGCGCGGCGGGTCAGGCCACGGCGGTTGTAGAGTCCGGTCAGCGCATCGAGCAGGGCCTCGTCCCGCACCCGGTCGGTTTCGCGCTTGGCCGCGACGTAGCTGTGCAGCTTGAGCAGCAGGGCCTCGGCGTCGAGCGGCTGGCCGAGGAACTCCCAGGCGCCGGCCCGGTAGGCGTCGAGGCGCTGGGTCCGGCCGGACGGTCCGGCGGTCGTGATGATCACCGGCGTGGCCGCGCCGAACCGCGGGTCGTCCCGCAGGGTGCGGCAGACCTCGAAGCCGTGGATGTCGGGCATTTCGGCGTCGAGGATCAGGATGTCCGGCCGGGAATGCCGGGCCCGCTCGATGGCCTGGCGGCCGGTATAGGCGCGCAACACCTCGTACCCGTTGGGGCCCAGGATGCTCTCGAGCGAACGGACCGACCATTCCTGGTCGTTCGCGATGAGGACCACGGGGACGCGCCGGGCTTCGGCCTCGGACATTGCGGCAGATCCTCGATGCAAGGGGGCCCGTGCGGGGGGGAGCCGGCGCCCCGGTTGGCTCGATGCGGTCGATGACGCAGGAGTCGTGCGATCCGGGGCACCAGGGTCAAGTCCCTGCGGCACAATAATATGGACCCGCGGCCCGCAACCACGCGGTACCCAATGACGGGGCGCCGGCGCAACACATTGCGCTCGTCGGTGCATCAGGGAAGCCACGACACCCCGTTCTTGTGGCGGTGACCCCACACGGTGGTGGGCTGACCGAACAGCAGGGGGCCGGCCCGGCTCGTCAAGTGAGCCTGATCACTGAACGCAAGTACCTGATGCACATAGCCTTGCGTGTCCGATCCGCGGCGGGAGGCAACGCGGCAGCATCCTTGAAGTCCAGACCTGTCGTCGTGATGGATTTCCGATGCTGAGCCGCTGGCGTCTCCCGACCAGGGATGGACACGTGACCGACGAGTCGGTGCTCGACGTGGGCCCGATGGGCGACCGACCGGTGTCCGACACCGGGATCGCAAGGGCCCTGAAGGGATTCCGTGAGCGACTCGCGGCGTTCGGCTTGGGGACGCCGCCCAGTCCGATTCTGGCCCCCCCCCCGGCCACTGATGACCAAGAGCGCGGCCCGAACCAGCCCGAGGATCGTTGACCGAGAATCGCGTGCGACCCACTGCCCCGCTCCTGCTGGTCCTGCCGGTGCTCCTGAGCGCCGCGTGCGCCGCGAGCGCGCCCCGGCCCGTCACCTTCCCGGAACCGGCGGTGGACGGCCCGCGCGGGGCGATCACCCGGGCCGAGCTCGAGGCGAAGCAGGCCACGCTCCCGGGCGACTCCCCCGAGGCACGCCTGATCGAGGTGCGCCTCCGTGAGGGCGACTTCCAGGTGGGCGACCGGATCTTCCTCCGGGTGCTCGAGGACACCACGCTCACCGACACCTTCCCGGTCCGCGCCGGCAAGATGCTGCAGCTGCCGCTGATGCCGGAGATCCCGCTGCAGGGCGTGCTCCGCTCGGAACTGCAGCCCTACCTGGCCGAGAAGATCGGGCAGTACGTGCGCAACCCGACGGTCGAGGCCACCCCGCTCCTCCGGGTGGCGATCCTCGGCGGCGTGGGGCGTCCGGGGTACTACAACGTCCCGGCCGACATCCTGCTCAGCGACGCGCTGATGCTCGCGGGCGGCCCGGGCGGGGACGTGCGCCTCGACAAGTCGAAGATCCAGCGGCTCGGCACCGAGATCTACGACGCCGACGCCGTGGAGTATGCGCTCAACCAGGGCGTCACGCTCGACCGGATGAGCCTGGTGGGGGGCGACGTGGTGGACATCGGACAGGACAAGCTGGGGCGGACCGAGAGTTCGCTCCGGACCTTCGGATACCTGCTGGCGATCCCGCTGACAATCGCGGCGGTCGTGTCGCTCTTCTGAACACCAGGACCGGAATGGCCGTCTTGATGACTTCCGTCGGAGAGGGGACGCGGAATGTGGAGGCCAGCGGGCGGCGCCGTGCGGTGCCGTTCACGCCAGCCGCGGCCCGCGCCGCCGCCGGGGAGCACCCGGCCCTGGCGCCGTCGAACCCGCAGCGGCTCCTCAACGTCCTGGTGGCCGGCATCGGCCTGCTGCTGGCCCTCCCGCTCCTGGCGCTGATCGCCATCGCGATCAAGCTGACCTCCCGGGGACCGGTGCTCTATGTGCAGGAGCGGGTCGGGCTCGACCGGCGGTTGCGGCGAGGCTTCGGCGACGATCACCGCCGCCGGGACGACCTCGGCGGCCGCCCCTTCCGGATCTACAAGTTCCGGACGATGACCGTGGACGCCGAGCACCGGGTGGGGGCGGTCTGGGCGGCCAAGGACGACCCGCGCGTGACCCTGGTCGGGAAGTTCCTGCGCCAGTACCGGCTGGACGAGATTCCCCAGCTGGTGAACGTGCTGCGGGGCGAGATGAACATCGTCGGGCCGCGGCCCGAGCGGCCGGCCATCGTGCGCGATCTCCGGGAGGAGATCGAGGACTACCGGGCCCGCCACCGGGCGCTGCCCGGCATCACCGGCCTGGCGCAGATCAACCACCACTACGACCGTTGCCTGGACGACGTCCGGACCAAGGTCACCTACGACCTGGAGTACATCCGCCGGCAGAGCCTGTGGGAAGACCTGAAGATCATGGTCAAGACGGTGCCCGTGATGCTCTTCCGCCGCGGCGGCTGGTAGGGCCGCCCGTGACCGCCATCCGGCTCGACCTCGAGGGTATCCGCGCCCCCGGTTTCTGGGGGCGTGCGGCACCCGTCCTGCTCGCGCTGGGCGCCTTCGTGGTGCTCACCGCCCAGCCGCTCACCCTCCTCGCCCTGGACTGGTGGAATGACCCCGAGGCGGGACACGGCCTCCTGCTGGCGCCGCTGGCCCTGTGGCTCGGGTGGCGGGCCGGCCTCCGCGGCGACCGGGCGCCGAACCTCCGGCTCGGCCTCACGATCCTCGCCGCCGGCGTCCTGCTCCGCTACGCGGCCGGGCTGGCGTCGGAACTCTTCACCCTCCGCTTCTCGGTGGTGCTGGTGGCCGCCGGCCTGGTAGTCTGCTGGTTCGGGTGGCGCCAGCTCCTCCACTGGTGGCTGCCGTTCACCCTGTTCACGCTCTCGATCCCCATCCCCGAGCTGGTGAAGAGCGCCGCGGCCCTCCCCCTGCAGTTCCAGGCCTCGGAATGGGGCGCCGCGCTGCTCGAGGCCCGGCACGTGCCGGTGCGCCTCTCGGGGAACATCATCAACATCCCCGGTCGCCAGCTCTTCGTGACCGAGGCCTGCAGCGGGCTCCGCTCGCTCACGGCGCTGCTCAGTCTTGGCGTGCTGGCCGGCGGCCTCTGGCTCCGCCATCCCGTGAGTCGCGTCCTGCTGGTGGCGGCCGCCATTCCCGTGGCGGTGGCCATCAACGCGGTCCGGGTGTTCCTGACCGGGTTCCTGGTCTACTACATCAGCCCGGAGATGGGCGAGGGATTCATGCACCTGAGCGAAGGCTGGCTGATGTTCGTGGTGGCCTTCGCCATCCTGGGCGGCATCGCCTGGCTTTTCGCGACGGGCGAGGGCTGGGTCGGCCGGCCGAGGGCGAGGAGGGCCGATGCGTGACTGGCACCGGTGGGCTCCCGGCGGGATGCTGGCCGTGGGCTGCCTCCTCCTCCTCTCGGTGAACCGCCAGCACACGATGGCACTGGCCCGGCCGCTCGGGGAGATCCCGCGCACGATGGCCGGGCGCACCGGCATCGACCGGGTCATCAGCGAGAAGGAGCAGCGGGTGGCGGGCATGGATGAATACCTGCTCCGCTATCACGCGGTCCCGGGAGACTCCCTCGCCGACTTCACCACCTACGTCGGCTATTACGAGCGGCAGTCGCAGGGCGAGACCATCCACAGCCCGAAGAACTGCCTCCCGGGCGCGGGGTGGGAAGCCCTCGAGGCGGGAGAGCGCGCGGTGGACGCGCCCGGCGGCCCGGTGGTCGTCAATCGCTACCTGCTCTCCAATGCCGGCGAGCGGGCGCTGGTCTACTACTGGTACCAGGGCCGGGGGCGGGTGGCGGCGAACGAGTACCGGGTGAAATGGGACCTGCTGCGGGACTCCGCCCTCCGCGGGCGGAGCGAGGAGGCGCTGGTGCGGATCGTGGTGCCGCTCAATGCACGCATGCCGCTCGAGCGGGCCGATTCGCTGGCCTCGGCTGCGGCGGCGGAGCTCATCCCGGCGGTGTACGCGGTGCTGCCGGAGTACTAGTCGCAAGACGCGACTCCCCCTACCCCGGCCTCCGCGTGGGCTCCCAGATCGGGTTCTGGTCCCCGGTGAGCGCCTGGATCCACGCCTGGAACCCGGCCAGGTTGGCCGCGAAGAGGTACCCCACCACCTGCACCACACGCGGCATCGGACGATCCGGCGGCCAGCGGAGCGCCGCGATGCCGACCCCGACCCCCAGTGCCACCAGCACGGTGAAGAGCAGCGCCTCCCCGTACCGGGCGCTCAGGATCCCGACGGCCACGATCCCGGCGGGCAGCAGCAGGTGCACCAGCCAGCGGCAGAGCTTGTGGCTGAAGAGCATCAGCGCGAAGTCGCCGTGCCGGAACGGGTTGAGCAGGTGGCGCTTGAACCACAGCGTCTCGAGGCCCCGGGCCATCGTGCGGATCTTCCGGCGGTACTCGGCCCGGAGCGAGGTGGCGCGCGGCACCAGGCACACCGCCTCGTCCACCGAGACCGAGCGGTAACCGTGCTCGTGGGAGATCATCGCGGAGGCGAAGTCCCGGCTCAGGTGGGTCGGGAACATCGACGCGTGCAGGTCCCGGCGGATCGCGTAGTAGCAGCCGCTCGCCCCCACGATGCCCCCCTTCAGCGTCTCCAGCGATCGCAGCCACATCTCGAAGCCGACGTAGCCCGACTCCGCCCGGTTGGCCTCGCGCGACTCATCGCCCACGCTCAGGTCGCGCCCGGACGCCACCCCCACCGACGGGTCCTGGAAGGCGCGCACCAGCGGCTTGAGCGAACCGGGAAGGACCCGGATCGTGGCGTCGGTGTTCACCACGAGGTCGCCCTTCAGGTAGGGCACCAGGCCGTTCTCCACCGCCGTCTTGCCGGCGCGGGAGTCGAGCCGGACGAGCTCCACGCCGCGGTCGGCGTACTCGCGGACGATCTCGTCGGTCCGGTCGGTCGAGGCGTCGGAACCGACCACGATCTGGACCCGGTCCCTCGGATAGTCGAGGGCGATCAGCGCGTCGAGCGTGGCGCGGATGTTCCGCTCCTCGTTGTGCGCCGGCAGGGAGAAGGAGACCGTGGGCCACTCCGGCGGGTCGGTCCGGATCACCGGACGGGCGCGAAGCCTGGTCAGCAGCCAGAGGACGAGCGGATAACCGACATAGGCCCAGAGCCCGATCGTCACCGGGAGCAGCGCGAGGAGCAGGGCGAGTTCACGAACCGTCATGCACGGCGACCCGGGTCGAGGAGGGAGCGATAGAGCGCCTCGTGCCGGTCGAGCCACGGGCCGGCGCCACGCTCCTGCAGGAGTCGTTCCCGGGCGGCCCGCCCCCGCTTCTCCGCCGCGGCCGGAGAGGCCAGGAGCTCCCGCAGGGCCCCTGCCAGCCGACTCGGGGCCTCGGGCGGCACCAGCCACGCTTCCCGGCCCGAGACGACGTCCGGGACTCCCCCTACCGCCGTCGCGACCGTCGGGACGGCCGCCGCCATCGCCTCGAGGAGGGCCACCGGAGTTCCCTCCGTCCGGGAACTGAGCACGAAGGCGTCGAACGCCGCCATCACCCTCCCGGCCTCCGGCACCAGCCCGAGCCAGTGAACCCGGCCCTCGAGACCGAGCTCGCGGACCCGGGCCCCGAGTGCGTCGCGCTGGGCACCCTCCCCGATGATCGCCGCCTCCCACGGCAGGTCTCCGAGAAGGCCGAGCGCCTCCACGAGGACGTCCACCCCCTTCTCCCGGCTCAGCCGTCCGACCCACCCGAGGAGCGGTCCCGCGGGCCGCATCCCGAGCGCCGCACGGGCGTCGTCCCTCCCCAGCGGCCGAGCGCCGGCCCAGGCGTTCGGGATCAGGTGGATGCGCTCCCGCGAAACGCCGGCGGCGGCATACCGTTCCACGATCGGCCCCGATACCGCCACCGCCCCCGCCGCGCGGCGGGCCGTCCGCAACTGCAGCCATTCGTAGAAGCGGCCCCGGCGGGTGCCCCCGATGAACCCGTGCGCGGTGGTGACCTGGGGCACGCCAAGCCGCCGGGCCGCCAGGCCGCCGACCACATCCGACCGGTACCCGTGCGTATGGATCACCTGCACGCCCCCCGAATCCAGCAATCCCGTCACCGCCCTGGCCTCGGCGAGGTAGGACCGCCCCGGCAGCCGGAGGGTGACGACGTCCACGCCCCCCGCCCGCGCCCGGACAGCCAGGGGCGGCTCGGCCGCCCCCGGCAGGACGGTGCAGGCAAGCCACACTTCGTGCCCGCGCTGGCGGAGGCCCGTGGTCAGGCCCAGGACGACGGACTCCAGCCCGCCGGCGACGCCGGGGGCGGTAAGGTGCAGGATGCGAAGGGGTTGGGGGCTCGGAGGGCTCGACTCCACACCGCCGAATGTAGCACCATTCTTGCTTCCGGCGGAGGTGCCTAGATTTCCTTCACTCCAACCCACCCCCAGTGGATATCCTGACCTCAACGCCGAACGCGACCGCCGCCGACGTCCTGCGCGCCGACCTGGCCCACCTCCACGCCCAGTTGCGGGACGAGCTGCCCGAGCTCGCCGGCCGGCGGCTCCTGATCACCGGCGGGGCCGGGTTCCTGGGCCATTACCTGGTCCGGACGATCACGCACTGGAACGCCACGGCCCCGGTGGGCCGCCGCGTGGACCTCACCGTGTGGGACAACTTCTTCCGCGGGGTGCCGGACTGGCTTTCAGGACTGGAAGGAACTCCGGGGCTCCGCGTCGAGCGGGTGAACCTGATCGACCCGCTGCCGGCGGGAGTCGAGCCCTTCGACTGGGTGATCCACGCCGCGGGCATCGCCTCGCCGATGGTCTACCGCCGGTACCCGCTGGAGACGATCGACGCGAACATCAACGGCCTCCGGAACCTCCTCGAGTGGGGCCGCCGCCAGGCGGACGCGGGCCGCCCGCTCCGCGGCTTCCTCTTCTACTCGAGCAGCGAGATCTACGGCGACCCGGCGGCGGACGCGATCCCGACGCCGGAGACCTACCGCGGCAACGTCTCCTGCACCGGCCCGCGCGCCTGCTATGACGAGTCCAAGCGGTTCGGCGAGACGCTCGGCACCATCTACGCGCGCCACCACGGCCTTCCGCTGACCATCGCCCGGCCCTTCAACAACTACGGTCCCGGCCTCAAGATCACCGACGGCCGGGTGATTCCCGACTTCGCGCGCTGCGTCCTCGAGGGCCGGGACATCGTGATGCACTCCGACGGCTCGCCCACCCGGACGTTCTGCTACGCCGCCGACGCGGTGGCGGGCTACTACAAGGTGCTGGTGCGCGGCCGGCCGGGGGAGGCGTACAACATCGGCGTCGAGGAGCCCGAGGTGTCGATGCGGGAACTCGCCGAGCGGCTCCGCGACCTGGGCCGCGAGCTCGTCGGCTACGGCGGCCAGGTGGTCACGGCGCCGAGTGCCGAGGCCGACTACCTGGTGGACAACCCGAACCGGCGTTGTCCCGTGATCACCAAGGCCCGCAGCGAACTGGGCTACGCGCCCGGGATCGGCCTCGACGAGGGCCTCCGGCGCTCGCTGATCTGGTACGCCGGCAACCGCACCGCGGCGGAGGGCTGATGCGCGTCGCCATCGTGGGCACCGGGTACGTCGGGCTGGTGACGGGCGCGTGCCTGGCCGAGCGCGGCCACGCGGTGACCTGCGTGGACGTGGACCCGGCCAAGGTGGCCGCCATCACGGCCGGCCGCGCCCCGTTCCACGAGGCCGGGCTGCCCGCGCTCCTCGAACGGCACGCCGGCCGCGGGCTCCGGGCCACCACCGACCTTGCGGCGGCCGTTCGCGGGAGCGAAATCACCCTGATCGCGGTGGGCACCCCTTTCCGGGGTGATGCCATCGACCTCTCGTTTGTCGAGGCCGCTGCCCGCGAGATCGGGGAGGCGCTTCGCGGCGGGACGGCGTGGCATACCGTGGTCGTCCGGAGCACGGTGGTCCCCGGCACCACTGACAGCGTGGTGCTCCCGCTGCTCGAGTTCCACTCGGGCCGGCGCGCTGGCGAGTCCCTCGGCGTGGGAATGAATCCCGAGTTCCTGACCGAGGGCACGGCCGTGACGGACTTCGTCCGCCAGGATCGCATCGTGATCGGCGGGATGGACGAGCGGAGCCGGGACGAGATCGAACGGCTCTACGCCGGTTTCGAGGGCGTCCCCCGGGTGCGGACCAACACCCGCACCGCGGAGATGATCAAGTACGCCTCGAACGCGCTCCTGGCCACCGCCATCAGCTTCACCAACGAACTGGCCAACCTCGGCACGGCGCTGGGCGGCATCGACACGCGGGAGGTGATGCGCGGCGTCCGGCTTTCCCGCTACCTGACGGCGCAGGACGACGTCCCGGCCGGCTGGAGCGCCCCGGTGGCGAGCTTCTACGAAGCGGGCTGTGGGTACGGTGGGAGCTGCCTGCCGAAGGACGTGAAGGCCCTCGCGGCCCACGGGCGTGCCGCGGGAGTGCCGATGCGGGTCCTGGAGGCGGTGGACGCCGTCAACCGGGACCAGCCGGCCCGGCTGGTGGATCTGGTCCGCAAGCACTTCGCCGTCCTCGCGGGCGTGCCGGTGACCGTGCTCGGTCTCGCGTTCAAGCCCGGCACCGACGACGTGCGGGAGACTCCCGCCCGGCCGGTGGTCGAGGCGCTGCTCGCCGAGGGGGCGCGGGTCACCGTGTTCGACCCGGTGGCTGGCGGCTCCGCGGAGGCCCTCTTCGGCGCCGGGCGGGTGACCGTGGCGCCGGACCTTGGAGCCGCCGCGAAGGGCGCGAAGGCGGTGGTGCTGGTGACCCGCTGGCCGGAGTTCGCGGCGCTGCCCGGGCTCCTGGCGCCGATGGCTGACCCGCCATTGGTGGTGGACGGCCGCCGGATGCTCGAGAAGGACAGCGTGCCCCGCTACGACGGCATCGGCCTGGGGGAAGGGTGATGCGCTACGAAGAGCTGCCGATCCGCGGGGCCTGGCTCATCACGCCGGAGCCGGCGCACGACGAGCGCGGGCTCTTCGCCCGCCTCTGGGACGGCGCGGAGTTCGAGGCCCGCGGCCTCGGCCCGGCGCCGGTCCAGCTCAATGCCGGGTGGAGTCCCCGGCGGGGCACGCTGCGCGGGCTCCACTGGCAGGCGGCGGAGGCACCGGAGGCGAAACTGGTGCGCGTGGTGCGCGGCGCCGTGTTCGACGTCATCGTGGACCTCCGGCCTGGCTCCCCGACCTGGCGCCGATGGCAGGGGGTGGAGCTCACCGCCGAGAACCGGCACGCGGTCTGGGTGCCCCCGCTCTGCGCCCACGGCTACCTGACCCTGGCGGACGACACCGAGCTGCAGTACGCCGCCACGGCACCCTACACGGCCTCCGCCGCCCGCGGGGCGCGGTGGGACGACCCGGCGCTGGGCATCGCCTGGCCCGGGGAGGTGCGCGTGATCTCGGAGCGCGACCGCACCTGGCCCCTGCTCGACGCGGAGGTGACGGCGTGATCCCGGTGGACCTGGAGCTGGCCGCGCGGCAGGCCGCGGGCCGCCCGGTGCAGGTGGCGATGGTCGGCGCGGGCGTCACCGGCCGCGCCGTGGCGCTCACGCTCCTCACCCCCGCGCCCGGCATCCGCCTGGCGGCCATCGCCAACCGCACCCTGGCCCACGCGGAGCGGGCATATGCCGAGGCGGGCGCCCCGTCGCCCCGTCGCTCCGTCGCTCCGTCGGATGTCGAGGACGCCATCGCCCGCGGCGAATTCACCGTCACCGACGACGCCGAGGCGGTGTGCGCCGCGGGGAACGTGGACGTGGTGCTCGAGGTGACCGGCACCCTCGAGTACGCGGCCCGGGTCACCGAATCCGCCATCGCCCACGGCAAGCACGTCGTCCTGGTGAACGCCGAGCTCGACAGCGCCGTCGGGCCGATCCTCAAGGCGAAGGCGGACGCGGCGGGGGTGGTGCTCACCAACACCGACGGCGACGAGCCCGGCGTGGCGATGACCCTGCTCCGGTACCTCCGCGGGCTGGGGCTCCGTCCCGTGGCGGCGGGCAACCTGAAGGGGATGGTGGATCATTACCGCACGCCGGAGACGCAGCGGGCCTTCGCCGAGAAGTTCGGCCAGGACGCCCGCAAGGTCACGTCCTTCGCCGACGCCACGAAGCTCTCGATGGAGGCCACGATCCTGGCCAACGCCACCGGCTTCCGGGTGGGCCGCCGGGGGATGCACGGTCCGGCCTGCGCCCACGTGAACGAGATTGCCGGATTGCTGCCGGCCGAGGAGATGCTCGCCGGCGGGCTGGTGGACTACGCGCTCGGCGCCGCCCCGCACACGGGCGCCTTCGTGGTGGTGCACGAGGACCACCCCCTCAAGCGTGCCCAGCTCGGCTACTACAAGCTCGGCGACGGCCCGTTCTACGTCTTCTACACCCCCTACCACCTGCCCCATCTGCAGATTGCCAGCACGATCGGGCGCGCCGCGCTGGGCGGCGACGCCACCGTGGCCCCGCTCGGCGCCCCGGTGTGCGAGGTGGTGACGATCGCCAAGCGCGACCTCCGCGCCGGCGAGGTCCTCGACGGCGTGGGCGGTTTCACCGCGTACGGACTCATTGACAACGCGCCCGCGGCCCGCGCCGCGGACGCGCTCCCGATGGGGCTCGCGGAGGGCGCACGCCTGCTCCGCGACGTGCCGAAGGACGGCCTGGTGCGCCTCGCAGACGTCGAACGCCCCGCGGGCCGGCGGGTGGACGCGCTCTGGGCCGAGCAGGCGGCGCGCTGGCCGCTCGAGGTGACCGCCTGATGCTCCCCCTCACCCCCGCGCTCGCGCCCGGCCGGCCGCTCCGGATCCTCTGCCTCGGCGCCCACGCCGACGACATCGAGATCGGCTGCGGCGGCGCCGTGCTGCAGCTCCTGGCCGACCGGCCTGGGACCGAGGTCCATTGGGTGGTCCTGAGCGGCACGCCGGAGCGCCGGCGGGAGGCGGAGGAGAGCGCGAGCCGCTTCCTCGCCGCGGCGGGATCGGCCCGCGTCGAGGTGCTGGACTTCCCCGATGCCCGGTTCCCGGGAGCTTTCGACGCCCTCAAGGACGCCTTCGAGGCGCTCAGGGCGTCGGGCAGGCCCGACCTGATCTTCACCCACCGCCGCGCCGACCGGCACCAGGACCACCGGACGGTGGCCGAGCTCACCTGGAATGCCTGGCGCGACCACCTGGTCCTCGAGTACGAGATCCCGAAGTACGAGGGCGACCTGGCGCCACCCAACTGCTACGTCCCCCTCGACCGCGAAGTGGCGGAGCGGAAGGTGGCCCTCGTGATGGAGTGCTTCCCTTCGCAGCGGGGGAAGCACTGGTTCGACGCGGAGACCTTCCGGGGGCTGCTGCGGTTGCGCGGCCTCGAGGCGGCCGCGCCGTCGGGATATGCCGAGGCGTTTCACGCGTCGAAGCTGGTCCTGGGGGCCGGGTCGTGAGCGTGCCGCCGGTGCCGGTGCTGGTCACCGTGGACACCGAGGAGGACAACTGGTTCCCGGCGCGCGACGGCGTCACCAACGCGAACATCCCCGGGCTGATGCGGCTGCAGGCCGTCCTGGACAACTACAAGCTCCGGCCGACCCTCCTCACCACCTGGCAGGTGGCCCGCGACCCGCGGGCGATGGAGGTCGTCCTCCGGCTGCGTGACGAGCGTGGCGCGGAGATCGGCGCGCATCTCCACCCCTGGAACACTCCC
The DNA here is from genome assembly GCA_963717315.1 of uncultured Gemmatimonadales bacterium. Taxonomy (GTDB): domain Bacteria; phylum Gemmatimonadota; class Gemmatimonadetes; order Gemmatimonadales; family GWC2-71-9; genus JAICEH01. The sequence goes on along the minus strand of CAVQWA010000068.1, from coordinate 20,198 downwards.
CCACTGGATGAGGCCTTCGGGCCGGAGACCTTCGGGTTGCGGCGCCTGCCCGCCGACCTCCAGGCCCGGAAGCTCACGAGCCTCACGGAGGCACTCGAGTCCGCCACCGGAGCCCGGCCCTCCTCGTTCCGCGCGGGGCGCTGGTCGCTCGGAACGGCCGGGGCCGCCGTGCTCGTTCGGGCCGGCTACCGGACCGACTCGAGCGTGCTGCCGTACCTGTACTGGTACGACGTCGAGGACAGCCCGAACTACCACCGCGCCCCACCGTTTCCCTGGCGAATGGACGGGAGGCGGCCGGTGGAGTCCCCGGCGCCTGACGGTGTGGTGGAGATCCCGCCCACGGTCGGATTCAGCCGCTGGCCGTGGCGCCCCTGGGCCTCAATCGACCGCGTGCTCCAGTCCTCCCCCGCGCGGATGCTGCACTTCGTGGGAATTCTCGCCCGACTGAAAGCCATCGAGAAGCTCGCCCTCTCGCCGGAGGTCAACGGCGCCGAGCAGATGCTCGCCCTCGCCAGGGTGGCCCTGGCGCACGGGGTCCCGGTGCTGAACGTCTTCCTGCACAGCGGGGCGCTCACCCCGGGCCATACCCCTTACGTCAACTCCGAGGCCGAGCTCCACCGCTTCCTCGGCGACCTCGACCGCTTCCTCGACGGCCTCGGCTGGCTCGTGCCCTTCGAGGGGATGACCCTCGGCGAGGCCGGGGATCGGGTGCGTGACGGGGCCCTCGGGTCCGTGGGAGGGACGGCGGCGTGAGGCTGTTCTACTGGGAGACGGCGGAAGGGCCGAACAACTTCGGCGACGCGCTCAATCCCTGGCTCTGGCCCCGTGAGCTCGGCCCGGACCTCGTGGGTAACGACGGTCCGTGGCTGGTGGGCATCGGCAGCCTGCTCGGCGACGTCCGCCCCTTCCCGGGGGGCGGGCTCAAGCTCGTGGCGGGCGCCGGGGCAGGCTATGGCCGGCCTCCCACGCTCGATGGCGACTGGCGGGTCTATGGCGTCCGGGGTCCGCTCACCGCGGCCCGGCTCGACCTGCCCGCCGAGGCGGCGGCCTGCGACCCGGCCATCCTCGTCGGACGCCATTTCGCGTACGGTGCCGTCGCGAAGCGTGCGAAGGTGGCGCTGATGCTCCACTGGCGATCGGTGAACCCTGCCTGGCACGGGGTGGCGCGCAACCTGGGCTGGACCTTCGTGGATGCCCGCGGGAAGCCGGAGGACGTGATGCGGGACATCGCCGGCGCGGAGCTGGTCCTCTCCGAGGCGCTGCACGGCGCCATCGTGGCCGACGCCTTCCGGGTGCCGTGGATCCCGATCCGTACCTCGGCCGAGATCCTGGCCTTCAAGTGGGAGGACTGGTGCGCCTCGGTGGGACTGGCCTATGAGCCGGTGGCGGTCTGGCCGCTCTACCCCGGCCGCGTGCGGGCCAGCGCGGCGCGGCGTGCCGGCCGGGCGCTCAAGCGGCTGCTGGTGGAGCGGGAGCTCAAGGAGGCCGCCCGGCGCCAGCCGGTGCTCAGCCGGTCCACCGATCTCGATCGCGCCACCGCGCGGCTGGACGCGGCGCTCGACCGCCTGCGGGAGGACGCCCGGCGGGGGGAATTCCGCGGGTTGGTGCCGGTCAGCCCCGCAGGCGACGGATCGCGGCGAGCAGGCGGGGACTGAGCGCCCCGCGCGCGGCCGCCTTCGCGGCCCCGGCGAGTTCCGCGAGTCGGCCGGGCGCCGTCGGCCGGAGCGTGACCTCCATCACGGCCGGACCCGGGATCGCGAGCCATTCCTCCAGCCCGGCCCGCGGGTCGCCGCGCAGGCGGCGGTAGGCCGCGCCGGCGGCGAGTGCCACGGCACCGGGCTCGAAGGGGCCGAGCTCCACGCCGTGCGGCTTGCCGTAGGAATCGACCTGCTGCCGGTGGATCAGGCCGAGGCGGCCGTCGCTGAAGACGAGCACCTTGAGTGGCACGCCCTCGCGCGCGGCCGCCAGCAGCTCGAGACCCGTCATCGCGAAGCCGCCGTCGCCGACCACGGCCACCACGGTGCGGCCGGGACGCGCGATCGCGGCGCCGAGTGCGGCGGGCACGCCGAAGCCCATCGACTGGAAATCGGCCGGGACGAGCAGGCCGTCAGGCGCAAGCACCGGGAAGTGGCGGCGCACCAGCATCTGGTGCATCCCGGAATCGGTGACGAGGCAGGCATCGCGGGGGAGCGCGGCACGGAGCACCGCGAGGAGCGCCGGCACGTCGAGCCCCCCCGCCGCGGCTCCCGCGTCGAGGCCGTCCCGAACCCGCCTGCGAGCCTCCGCGCGGGCGGCGTCGAGCACGGTGGAATCCCATTCGCCGGCGTTCGCCCCTTCCGCGGCCGCGAGGAGCGCCGAGAGGAGTTCCGGCACGTCAGCGGCAATCGCGAGTGAGGCGGGGTAGTCCCCACCGAGCGACGCCGGCGAGGCATCCACGTGCACCAGGCGCTCCGCCGGCAGCCGCAGCCGGAAGCCTCCGGTGCCGTTGTGGGTCAACTTGCAGCCGAGCGCCAGGATCAGGTCGGCCTGGGCCAGGACGCCGTTGAGGGCCGTCAGGGCCTCGGTGCCGGGATCCATCGCGAGGGCCAGGGGGTGGTCTTCCGGGACGACGCCCCGGCCCGAGACGGTGGTGGCCACCGGGGCGAGGTGCCGCTCGGCGAGCCGGAGCAGCAGCTCCGGCGCACCGGCGCACCCCAGGCCCGCCAGGATCAGGGGGCGCCGGGCGGCGGCCAGGCGGGTGGCGATGGCGGCGACGTCGGCCGGATCGGGTGCGGCTGGCCCCGGCAGGGGCGGGGCGTCGGGCGCGGGGTCGTCGAGTTCCTCGAGGGGGAGTTCCAGGAGCACGGGGCCGGGTTCGCCGGCCTCCGCGAGCTGGAGGGCCCGCGCCACCACCCCGGGCACGTCCCGGGCCCGATCGGCCCGGAGCACCGCCTTGGCCACCGGGGCGGCGAGCGCCACCTGGTCGAGCGCCTGGAGCGGGAACCGGTGCCCGGCGGCTGGGATCCCGGTGAGGACGACGAGCGGCACCGAGTCGTGCCTGGCCTCCGCGACCGCCGCCAGGCCCACCAGCAGGCCGGGCCCGGGAATTGCCGACACGATCCCGGCCCGGCGGGTCATCCGGGCCCAGCCGAGTGCGGCGAAGCCGGCGCCAAGCTCGCTGGTGGTCAGCACGGTACGCAGGCCGCCGGTGCGCAGCGCCTCGAAGAGCGGTACCGTCTGGGTGCCGGGCACGCCGAAGACGACGGTCGACCCGTGCGCCTCGAGGGTCCGGCAGAGGATCCGGCCCGCCGCTTCGCCTGGGTTCACGAAAGACCTCCATCGAACGGCACCAGGTGCCGGGTGAGCGAGTGAACGACGCAGGGTTTCGTCATCCCGGGATCGGCATCATCGCGCTCGCGCCGGAGGAATGGGCGTCGCGCCGGCAGGCGCGGCACCAGTTCGTCCGGCGCCTGAGCCGGTACTTCCCGTCCATCTGGATGAACCCGGCGCACGATCGTTCGGGAATCGCCGCCCGGCTCCTGAGCGAGTATCCCGTCTGGGATGATGCCCGTGGCGCCCCGGGCCTGACGGTGTACACCCCGGAGGCGTGGCTCCCCCGGCTCCATCGCCCGGGCTGGGCGGCGCGCCGGTTGGACCGCCTGCGCCTGGCCCGGGCGCGGCACAGGCTGCTGGCAGGGGGCGCCAGGCGGATCGTGCTCTCGATCTGGCGGCCGCAGTTCGTCGGCGCGCTGGGCGACGTGGCCCACGACGCGGCGCTCTATCACGTGAACGACGAGTACACTTTCAGCGCGGTGGAGCGGCCGATCCCGGAGGAGGAACGCCGTCTCCTCGGCCGGGCCTCGGCCACGTACTTCAGCTCGCGCGCCCTTCTCGAGCGCAAGGGGCCGCTGGCCCGCCGGGCCGAGTTCCTCCCGAACGGGGTGGACTATGCGGCCTTCGCCACGCCGAAGCCCGAGCCGGCGGACCTGGCCCGGGTGCCCCGGCCTCGCGTCGGCTACACCGGATGGTTGAAGCAGCAGCTCGACTGGGACCTCATCGAGGCGCTGGCGCGCCAGCGGACGGACCTCCACTTCGCCTTCGTCGGCGGGGTCTCCCCGCAGCCGGGTCTGGAGGAACGGCTCGCCCCGCTTCGCGCACTCGCCAACGTGCACTTCCTCGGCGGCAAGTCCAGCGAGGAGCTGGCGGATTACCCGCAACACTTCGACGTGTGCGCGATGCCCTATGTAGTGGACGGCTATACCCGCTTCATCTATCCGCTCAAGCTCCACGAGTACCTCGCCAGCGGGCGCCCCGCCATCGGCACCCCCATTCCCGCGCTCGAGGAATTCTCGGACCTCATCCGCCTGGCCGGCGATCCGGCGTCCTGGAGCGCGGCCCTGGACGAACTGCTCGCTCCTCCCGCTTCCACCCCGGCGGCCGTCGCTGCCCGCCAGGCCGTTGCACGGGCCCACGACTGGGATGTGCTGACCGACCGCCTGGCAGCGGACATCCTCGCCCTCCTCGGCCGAAGCTAGCGCTCCCGGCCGCCGCGGAGGAGGCGGCGGGCGGCGTCGCGGACCGCCGACATCGCCGCCCCGCGCGCCCGTGCGGCACGCCAGCGCCGGCTCGTCGGCGCCTCGAGGACGTGGCAGTGCACCAGTTCGCCGCCGAACTGCGCCTTGAAGTGGGTGACGGGGTTGAGCGCGGCGTCCGTGAGGTCGTTCGCCAGGTGCCCCGACGCGTGGAGTGCCTCGAAGGCGCGCCAGCGGAGGAAGGCATTGGCGCCAAGCCGGAGGAACTCGGGGTCGGCGGCGGCGGATACCGTGTGGGTGAGGGGGTGCGGCCCCGCGAGCACCAGCTGGCTCGCGATCACCCGGCCATCGGGGAGCCGCGCGTGGAAGAGACGGCCGAGTCCGGCCGCGCGGATGCCGTGCCAGTAGCGGCGGAACGGCTCCGCCGGCAAGTACGGCTGCGTGTCCTTCCGGTCGAGGGTCCGCACGTGGAGGGAATGGAAGGACTCGAAGTCGTCGTCCTCCGTGACGACCATCCCGTCCCGCGCGCAGCGGTCGATCAGGCGGCGGAGATTCTGCTCCACCAGGCCGCGCTGCGCCTCCAGGTCGGCGATCGGGACCACATAGCTGTAGCTCGGTGTCACGCGCCAGCCGCGGGCCAGGAACGGCCGCACGTCGGTCACGGTATGCCGGCACTTGAGCGTGACGGCATCCAGCCCCATCGTGGCGACCGCATCGGCCAATGCGCCAAGAGTCTCGAGGTCGCGGGAGCTCCGGACCGAGGGGTATTTCGTCTCCGCGCGCCGGAGCACCGGCGAGTGGTAGTAGAGCAGCAGGCGCGGCCCGGCCCACCGGCCACCAGCCCCCTCGCGGAGGTAGAGGGCCACGCCTCCGCCCAGGTCGTCGCCCCGGAAGGCGCCGAGCACCGTGAAGCCCCCCCCCGCCGCGCCGCACAACGCCTCCAGGTACGCCGGCAGGCTGTACGGGCTCCCGTCCGGCGACTCGGCCACGAGCCGCGTCCAGGCATCGTATTCGGACTCCACGAGCGGACGGACGGAGATGTTCGAGGCCATCTCAGTTCCTTCCCAGCGCCGACCGGCGCCGCAGCATTCCCGACACCTCGCGGGCCGCCGGCCAGGGATCATCCCACGCCCAGACCGGCTGCCGCGCGTGCATCATCTCGCCCATCCAGGATAGCACCGCACCCGCGCCCCGCTCCCACGGCCTCGCCGCGTGCCAGTCGTAGTAGGGGTAGGCACAGCGGCGCCCGGTCCGGTAGGTGGCGAGCGTCTCCACGGGGCCTCCCAACGCGTCTTCGTACGCCAGCCGGCACACATCGGCTCCACACTCCACCGCGAATCCGACATACCACCAGGCCCGGGGGTTCAGCTCGAGGGCGTGGCACGCTCCGGTGCGCGCGTCGCGCTTCGTCTCCAGGCTGAAGACGCCGCGGTATCCCACCGCGGTCAGGAGCCGCTCCGCGGTCGCCACCGCCTCGGGCGCCTCGGCCGGCACGATGCTCTCCATCAGCGTGCTGTTGCCGAAGTCCGGCGGGTACATCCGCAGCCGGCGGCGGACGAACCGGCACCGCACCGTCCCGGCCCGGTCCACGAACCCGTCCACGAACACGTGATTCGTCGGCGGACCGGGCACGTACGCCTGGAGCTGCACCTGGAGCCCCGCGGCCTCCACCTCCGACAGGCGCCCAGCCGCCTCGTCGCGCGAGCGCACCCAGAATCCCTTCACCCCGTAGCGGCGGAAGAAGGCCTGGGAGTCTCGCGGCTTCAGGAACGCGGCCTCGAAGGCATCGTCCGGGACGGCGTCGAGGCCGGTGCCGCCGGCCAGCGGCCAGGTGGCCGGATGCGCCACCCCCGCGCGGCGCGTGAGGTCGGCGAATCGGGTCTTGTCCACCATCTGCGCCAGCGCTTCGGCCGAGGGGGACGACGATCGGAACCTGGCGGCCACCTCGATCGGCAACTCGGCCACCGCCCTCGCCCAGCCATCGGAGCAGGGGAAGAGCACCGCCCGCTCGATCCGGAGGCCGGTCAGGAACTCGCGGAGCCCCGACTCGCCGGCTCCCCGTTCACCGCCCGGGGCCGCGCGCGCAAATCGCGAGCGCCACGCCGGGTCGCCAGCGGGGGCCACGAGGTGCGCCGGGATGCCCCGGCGGCCGAACGCGCGGATCACGCCGAGGCCGGTCACTCCACCGCCGAGCACGAGCACGGGCGCCGGAGAGCTCATGCCGCTCGCCCCGGCTCGCGGCGGAACCGGGCCCGGATCCTCGCCCGGTCCTCCTCGTCGATCGCGAAGAGCCAGGCGCCGATGAATGCGAGCGGCAGCACGCCGGCCACCTGGAGGAGGAACTCCCACACGCTCCGGGCCGGCCACGCGCGCTCCACGTACCAGGTCGCCACGGCGAACGGCACCACCGCCAGGAAGGTCCGCGCCCAGACGTGACGGGCGAAGAGCGCGATCCCGATCCCCAGCTCGCGCTTGTACAGCCGGGGGAGGGCGTAGGTGAAGAGCAGCAGCACGCTGGGCACCGCGGTGCCGAGGGCCACGCCCACCACGCCGAGCGGCTTCACCAGCGCCACGCTCACCGCCAGGTTCGCAACCGCCTCCCCAATGAGCATCGGAACGAGGGCGCGGTGGCGGTTGAGCCCATAGAGCGCGTTCGCCAGCACGCTCATCCCGGAGCCGAACCACATCCGGAGCGAGAGGATCAGCAGCACCCGGCCCGACAGCTCGGCGTACTGGGGGCCCATCCAGAGGCCGATGAAGCTCGAGCCGCGGATCGCGAATGTCGTGGCCACCGGCAGCAGGAGCATCGAGAGGGCACGGGAGGCCCGCAGGATCGTGCGCTGGAGGCCCTCGGTGGAGCCCTTCGCCTGGAGGGCCGCGATCATCGGCGGGATCATGTATGTGATCCCGCGCTGGATATTTGCCGCCTGCTGCACCAGCGTGGCGCCGATGGTGAAATACGTCACCTGCGCCACGGGCAGGAACGCCGCGATCACGATGGCGTCGGCCTGGTTGATCAGCACGCCCGATGCCTGGATCAGGACGGAGAAGAAGCCGAAGGAGAAGATGGTGGTCACCCACTTCCGGTCGGCCAGGCTTCGCCGGACCGTCACCTCCGGGTAGAGCCGCCGGGCCATCAGCCAGCTCGCCCACGCCCTGAGCGAGGAGCTGACGAGCTGGATGGCGGCGAGCGCCACGATGCCGTACCCCGAGGTGACCGCCAGGAACACCAGCGCGGCGCGGAGGAGGTCGAACCCGATGCCCACGGTGTTGGCGACGTCGAACCGCTGCAACCCGCCCACCAGCCCGCCGTACACACCGCCGACCAGCGACACGCCGACTGCCGCCCCACCGAGCAGGAGGGCGAGCCGCGCGTCGGGAACGAGCTCCGGCGGGACCTTGTGGAAGAAGACCGGGAGGCCGAGCGCGATGACCCCGGCGACGAGCACCGCGAGGATGCCGGCGAGGGAGAAGATCGCGACGGCGGTGGAAGCGATGGCGCTGGAAGAGGCGTGATCGCCCTGGGTATGGAAACGGGCAACGTAGCGCACCACGGCCCCGCGCACCCCGAGGTCGAGCAGCCCGAGGTACCCGATGAGCGACGCAAGGAGGATCCAGATGCCGTAGGCGGAGTCCCCCAGCTCCCGCACGATGATCGGCGAGAGCAGGAAGCCGATCACGGCGTTGAGGCCGAAGGCGCCCCACTGCGTCAGCGCGTTGCGGACCGGGCTTGGACGTGCGGTCACGCGGGGGGGATCCTCGCCAGGGTCAGGGGCACGGGCGCGTGCTCCCGTTGCAAGAATCGTGTCAGGACCCGCTCCCGGCAGAGGTGACTAAATCAGCCAACCACAATATGTTGGCACGTGGCCTGCCGTGAAAGGCCGCGCCGATCACGGCTCCCCGAATCCGGATTCGATGCCCCAGCGCACACCCCATCCCGTCCCGTACGTCGAGGTCCCCGGCGGCGGCGCCGACCGCCGCCTCCTGGTGGTGAGCTACCACTTCCCCCCCGGCGGCGCGATCGGCGGCCTCCGGTGGCAGCGGCTCAGCCGGCTGGCGGCAGAGCGGGGGTGGGGTGTGGACGTGGTGGCACTCGACCCTCGTGAGGCCCCGGACGCGGACCAGGCGAGGCTTCAGGACCTCCCCCCCGGGCTCCGGGCCTACCCGGCCTCGGCGGAACCGCTGCCGCTCGACCGCTTCGAGGAATGGCTCGCCACGATCGTCCGGGGGCTTCGGTCCCTGCGCACGCCATCGTCGGCCGGAGCCGCGACGGAGTCGGGCCCCAGGCCGAACCAGCCTCGCTCGTACGCCCGCTCCGAGGTTCACTGGCACGGGAACCTCGCCTCGGTCGAGCAGGCCTGGCACGCCTGGCGGGCGGCCCAGGCCGAGCGGAGCTGGGCTCGCGCCGCCGCCCGCGTGGGGGGCGCGATTGCCGTGATGGGGGTGCACCGCGCGGTGGTGTCGTGCGGCCCGCCGCATCACGTCCACGAGGCCGGGCGCCTCATTGCCGCGCGAACCCGCCTGCCACTGGTGATGGACCTGCGGGACCCGTGGAGCCTGCAGCAGCGGCTCACGTACGGAGTGGCGAGCCCGCTCTGGTTCCGCATCGCCGAGCGCGACGAGCGAAGGGTGGTAGCGCAGTCCTCGCTGGTCGTCTGCAACACCGAGCCGGCTGCCGACGCGATGCGGGGACGCTATCCCGCTGCCCGGGTGATCACGGTGATGAACGGGATCGATGAGGGTGAGCTGCCGCCTTCGACAGTCGGAAGCCGGTTCGTCCTCGGCTACGCCGGCTCGATCTACCTCGACCGGGACCCGCGTCCGCTCTTCCGCGCCGTGGCGCGGGTCGTGAGCGAACGGTCGCTCGACCCCGGGCGGTTCGGGGTGGAATTCATCGGCTATGCCGCCCGATACGAGGGGCAGTCGCTCGTGGACATCGCGCAGGACGAGGGCGTGGCGGAGTACGTCCGGATCGGCGCGCCCCGCCCCCACGGCGAGGCGATGAAGTTCCTCGCCTCCTGTGCCATGCTGGTGAGCCTCCCGCAGGACAGCACGATGGCGATTCCCTCCAAGGTGTTCGAGTACCTCCGCTTCCCGGCGTGGCTGCTGGCGATGGCGGAACCGGGGAGTGCCACCGCGAGGGTGCTGGCCGGGACCGGCGCCGACGTGGTGCCGCCGGCCGACGTCGGCGCCATCGCCGCGGCCATCGGCCGCCGGTTCGACGCCTTCGAGGCCGGCGAGCGCCCGAGCCCGCTGGGCACCGATCCCCGGCTCACCCGCCGCCACCAGGGGGGCCTGTTGCTGGACGCGATCGACGACCTCACCCGCCAATGAGGTCCCGTCCCTCGGCCAGCACCTCCCGGTAGAGGGCCGCGTACCGCTCTGCCACGCCGGCAATCGCGAACCCGGACTCGACCCGGCGCCGCGCGGCGTGCCCCATCGCCTCCCGGCGGGCGGGGTCGCGGAGCAGGGCCACCACCGCGCCGGCAAACGCTCCGGGATCTGCCGGCGGCACCAGCACGCCCGTGACACCGTCCTCCACCACCTCGGGATTCCCGCCGACCGAGGTGGCCACTACCGGGAGGCCGAACTTCATGGACTCGAGGATGGTGATGGACAGCCCCTCGCTGAGCGAGGTGAGGCCGGAGAGGTGCATCAGGCGGTAGCAGCGGTGCATGTCCCGCCGGAAGCCGCCGAAGACGACGGCGTCAGCCACGCCGAGCGCACGGCACCGCTCCCGGAGGGCCGCCTCCTCCTCGCCCCGGCCCAGCAGGAGCACGCGCGCGTTCGGGACCTCGCGGACGATCTGCGGCACCGCCTCGATAAGGTGGCCCATCCCCTTCACCGCCCGGTTGAAGTTCGCCACCACGCCGAGCACCAGGTCGCCGGGACGGAGCCCGAGTTCGGCGCGCAGGCCGTCCAGCGGTTCCTCGGAAGGAAGGGCGGGATCGATGCCGTTCCGGATCGTCACCACCCGCGCCGGGTCGAGTCCCTCCCGCTCGATCACCACCTGCCGGACGGCCTCCGAGACGCAGATCACCCGGTCCGGAAGGCGCCGGGTGGCGCGGAGCAGCGCGTACTCCTGCCGGCCCCAGGAGAACCCCTGGTCCTCGCGGTTCTCAACCAGCGCGGGGATGATCCCCGCCCGGCGGAGCAGGCGCGCATAGATGATCGGCCAGAAGAAGAAGGCGTGCACCAGGTCGGGCCGGCGGGAGGCGAGTTCGCGCCGGAGCCAGTGCCACCGGACGAACTGGGCCAGCGGATAGCGGAGCCGGGTGTCGGGCAGCCGGTCGAGCGGCACCGGGGGCAGCTCCCGGGCAGTGAGCGGTCGTTCGCTCAGGATGCTCGCCTCGAAGCCGGCCAGCGCCGGCTCCCGGAGCAGGCCCAGCAGGTGGTTGCCGGTGCCCCCGCCGAGGTCAGCGGTGAGGATCTGGAGGCGCGGGCGGGGGGTGGTCATCGGCCGCGGAACCAGCGAGCGGATTCACGCAGGAAGGGACGGAGGTCGCCGAAGCGGAACACTTCGAGGCGATCGCCGGGCCGCCAGGGGATGAGCACGGCGCCGAGCGCCTGGAGGCGCGACGGCTCCCCGGGCGGCAGGGAGTTCGCCGCATCACGGCGGCGAAGCCGGGCGAGGAGGTGGTCGACGTCACCCCACTCCCAGCGCAACCGGATCCCGAGGCGGTAACGCGGGGGGTCGTCCGGCAGCGAGTCTCCAGCGTACGCGGCGGCGAGGAGCGCCGGGAAGTCCACCCCCGCGCTCACCGCGAGCTGCACCGAGCCCCAGAGGCGACCGTTCACTTCCATCAGGTACGGCGTGCCGGTGGCGGCGTCCACCTTGTACTCCACCATCGCCACCCCCTCCCACCCGAACCGCTCGAGGAGCGCGCGCGACCGTTCGGCCAGGCCGGGATCCGCCGCGATGCTCTCGCGGTAGGTGCTCACGCCCCCGCTCGGTGGCTTCTCTCGCAGCCGCCGATGGGCGAACCGCGCCACCACCCTGCCCTGCCAGACGAGCAGGAAGATGCCGACGCCCGGTCCGACGACCCGCCGCTGCACCAGCACCGGCCACGCCGCCGCGGGGAGCGCGCCCAGGACAGCCCGCAGCTCGGCCTCGTTGGCCGCGTGGCGGACCCCGAGCTTGCGCCGATCCGAGCCGGCGCCGCCTACCGAGCGGGAAGGCTTCACCACGACCGGGAAGGCCATCCCGGCGAGGGCCACGGCGGCGCGGGGGGACTCGAGGGTGACCTGCTCCGGCACCGCGATGCCGACTTCGCGAGCTGCTTCGAGCACTTCGGCCTTGTCCGAGACCCGGCGGAACCGCTCCAGGTCCGGGGAGGCGATCGTCGCGGGAGCGAGCGCCGCGGGGTCCTCGAGGAGTGCGAGGGCGGCGGCTTCCGTGACCGGTATGACGAGGGACGCGCCGGTGCCGCGGGCAAGCGTCGCAATCGTCGCGCGATAGCCGGCAGGATCGATGAGCGGATCGGGTGTCGCGTGATCCGACGCCGCGTGCCGGGACGCCCCGGCGAGCGACCGTCCATCGGGCGAGGCCACCACCACGCGCCACCCGGCGCGCCCGAGCGACCGCACCGAGGCGAGGGCGGCGCGCTGGTCGCCGTCGGTCACCAGCACGGTGCGGGCGGCGCTCACAGGAGCCATCCGGCAAGCCGCGCGGCGAACCCGTCGGGGGAAAGTCCGGCCGGCACGTTGAATCGGGAGAGCAGGTGTGGCGCGGCGCCCGGATGGATGTAGCCCCCGCTCACGAGGAAGGCGCCGGCATAGCCCGCGGCGGCGGCGGCGGCTGCGACCCTCGCGTCGGCGTGGCCGTAGGGATAGGCCAGCCAGGGGATGGTGTTCTCGAACCGCTGCCGGAGCCACTCGAGCGGGCGTGCGAGTTCGTCCAGCAGCCGCGCATCGTCGCACGCCGGGAGCGATGGGTGGGTCCAGGTGTGGGCGCCCAGGGTCACGCCCGGGAGCTCTGCGGCGACCCGGAGCTCCGCCTCGGTGGCGCTCCTGAGGTGCGGGGGGAGCTCGGCAGCCGGCCAGGCATTCCGCGCGGCATGCTCGCCGATCCGGGCCTCGTCGCCGCCGAGCCGGCCGAGGCACTCGGCACGCAGGGAATCGTCGAGCCCGTCGGCGCCGGCGAGGCGGTCCCACCAGAAGGTGGACCCGAGTCGGCCGGCGGTGACGAACACCGTCGCCGGCAGGCCGCGTCGGGCGAGCTCCGGCACGGCGAGTTCGACGGCGCCGAGGTACGCGTCGTCGAAGGTGATCGCGGCGCGGGGGCGCCCGCCGGTCGGTGGGGCGTGCGCCGCGGCGAGGGGCACCACGTCGTGGGTTGCGGCCAGCCGGTCGAGCTGCGCCCGGAAGCGCGAGAACGGCAGGTGGAGCGAGCGGTCGCCGGCCGCGGGCGCCACGTCGGGCACGACATCGTGCCAGGCGAGTACGATGGTACGGCCGCGGAGCCGTCGCCTCCCGGCGGCCGCGGCGGGGCCACGGCCGAGGGCGCGCTCGGTCAGGCGCTTCAGTGCGGAGCGCAAGCTATCGAGCCGCCGGCTGGCCGATGGAGGACGCAATCCACCTCGTTCACGAAGAGCTCGCGCAGGCCGGGCACCGCGGTGACCACGGGGACCCTCTTCACAGCCACGTACCGCCGCCAGGTCATCACGAGGCCGGAGTCCCGGACCAGCCGCTCGAACTTCGCGACGCTCATCCGATTGAGCCCGCCCTCGACCTCCTCGTAGCGCGTCGCGCCGTCCTGCCGGTACCGGCCGCGCACCGCCATCACCGTGCGCTCGCTGAAGATGAGGTGCACCCAGGGCACGGGGGTGAAGTAGTGCATGTGCGCCCCGTAGGGGGCGAACCAGGGCGGTGAGAAGGTCATCAGGAGCACCCCGCCGGGCCGGAGCGCACGCCGGATCGCCTGGAGGACGGCGCCGGGGTCGGGAAAGTGCTCCATGCTGTTCTGGGAGATCACCACGTCGAACGAGCCCTCGTCCGCCGAGCCAAGCGCGGCGGTGAAGCGCACCCGGTCTTCCACGCGCTGCGTGACGGCCCACTCGCGGCCAGTGGCGAGCAGTCTTTCATTGGTGTCGAGCCCGACCACCGCACCGGCGCCGGCGGTCGCCAATGCCACCGCCTGGAACCCGCGGCCGCAGCCGAAATCGAGGACCCGGCGGCCGCCGATGCGGGCCTCGAGGTCCGGGATGGCCGAATGGAGCCGCCGGAGCGCCTCCGATGGAGCAGCGGGAACCGGCTCGGGGTTGTTGTCCGGCGTGCCGGGATCGCGGGACAACCGGATGAGGATGCCTTCGCCGAGTCGCATCTGTCGGCGGTGGTCAGGCGCCCTTCGGGTGATGGGCGGCACGGCGGCGCTCCATCGCGCGCCGGTCCTGCCAGGCGCTCACCGAGTCGAGGCCGGCCCGGGCCGCGCGCAGGAGTCCCAGCCGGATCGGTCCCCACCCGACATCGGGGCCGAAGCCGAGCAGCCGCCCCCGGTTCCGGAACCGGCCGGCGCGGATCGTTCCCAGGGGATCAGGGTCGGGAGCCGTCAGGACCACTCGGGCGCCGCGGTCATTCGCGGCGTTGTGCTGGTCGAGTCCGGCGAACCCGACCACCTCGGGGCGGGCGCGCCGCAGTCGCTGGAGCAGGTCGATGGCCCGCGGATCGGGCAGGTAGCGGGTGTTGTACTGGGTGTTCCAGACCTCGATCGCATCCACCCGGGCGGCCACCTCGTCCGGGAGGGCGTAGTCGTAGGCCACCGGATGGGCGGCACAGGTGAATCGGGCGTTGCCGGCGGCCAGATTGAAGAACTCACCCGGCGTGGTGGGCTCCATCCAGCGCTCGAGATCGAACGCCAGCAGGTGCACGCCGGGGAACCCCGAAAAGCGGAACTCAAGCCCAGGGATGATCCGCACCCGGCCGTCGGAGAGGTCGCCGCATCGCTCGCGGTAGCGCTGCCAGGTGGCGGCGTCGAGGTCTTCCGCGTGCTCGGTCATCCCCACGAACCCAATCCCAGCCCGCTCCGCCCACGCACGAACTCCCTCGAGGGTGTCCCTCCCGTCGTGCGAGAAGTCCGAATGGACGTGGAGGGCGCCGAGCAGTGTCATCCGCCCACCACGGCCGCAGGCACCCCAGAATTGACGAGGGTATCCCACGCGGCAACTCTGCGACCGAGTAGACACGGCGGCCCAAGTAGCTCGGCTTTCAGGTGGGGAGACTTGAGCCCGGCCACGGCGATGGCAACCGGACCGGCGCATTCCTGGTCGATCACATCCGAAGCCTTCCGCACGGGGAACTCGAGGCATGCGGCGACGCGATCAATGCTGCTGTCGGTGAGGCGGTAGCTCTGTAGTCCCCGCCATCCCCAACACGAGAGCGTACGGCGAAGTCCGGCAGTCAGGTTGGGCGTACCGCCGACGTGGCGAAGCCGACGCGCGTCGAGGTCGCGAGCTCCCGGGCCTTCCGCTCGACCGACGTATAGAGGCCAGCCATCAGCGCCAGCAGCAAGTAGATCGGGTCCATCCAGGCGAAAGAGACGAAGGCACTCGTCACGGCAAAACCGACCATCGAGACAGCAAGACAAGTTGGCGCGTCAGCGAGGAACCGCTGCTCAGCATCCCCGCGGCGCCAGCCCCGCGGGATGCGTCGCCGGAGCCGGAGCATCGCGCCGATGCTGCCGAATACTGCAACGACCCAGAGGACGAGCCCCGGAACACCTGTCTCTGCACCGGCCTGGATGTAGGAGTTGTGCGGGGCTGAGCACTTGAGTCCGCCGTCGCGGTAGTTCCTCGCGAGCTCGGAAATGGTGCATTCGGCCATGCCGAAGTTCCCGATTCCGATCCCGAAGACCGGGTGGGACCACATGTACCCCAGACCCCGCTTGGCCACCATCCGTCGCCCGCTCGCCGAGGTCCAGTTGTAGTCCGACTTTGGGTCGTTCAGGGTACGCATCTGGTCCCAGTAGCCACGCGGCGCGAAGAGGAGCAGGGCCACCCCCGCAAGGGCGACAATGCCCAGTCGCTTCGGCAGGGAAACCCCTCGGAGGAGCACGAGCAACGCCGCCCCGACCACGAGCGCCCCGAGGAAAGCCCCGCGCGACCCCGTGCGAGCGAGGGCAGCCCCGATGCCGAACAGGACCACGGTAGCGGCCAGGCGAGGCAATCGCCGAGCGTGCCGGAGTACCAGCAGCGTCAGGCCGAGGCCGACCAGGAGGACTAGGCCCACGTCATTGGCGTCATAGGTGTACAAATCGTTCAGCCGCTCCGCATGGCTTCCGGCGTCGGACAGCCCGAAGACGAAGAGCGACATCCACACGAGTACGCCCGTGCTGATCGCGATCGCCCAAACGAAGGCGTAGAGGTCGCGAACGTCCCTGATCGCGACGACGACGAGCAACCCGAACAACAGCGTCTTCGAGTAGGACTCGAGGATGAAGAGGCCGGCATTGCCGATCGAGATCCCAAACGGCACGGAGAGACAGGCCAGGACCCCGAACCCCAGCATCACCTTCGCCGGCCAGGTCCTGAGAAGCCCCTCCGGGGCCAGCAGGCGTGGATTGAGGTACGCGTAGATCCCGGCGGCAAGCGTCATCACCAAGGCCGGCCGCGCCAAGGCGATCACCGGGAAATGCTGGTGGATCCGGCTGATCGTGATGATCGTCAGGATGAACAGGAAAGTCCGGAACGGGTCGAGTTCGACGCGCAACGCCGCAGCGCGAAGGCGGGCGCCGCCGCGGGCGGCGAGGGACCGCCTGCCGGGCAGGGTGGCGACGTTCCGAACCGGGGGGTTCATATCCACCCGAAGGATAGCAAGAGGCGGGCCGCCTGGACGTACCCTGTTGTGCGCGCTGGACTTGCGTCAGGACTGCCGAACCGGCTCCTTTGGGACGGAAGGAACGGCGGACTGTGGGAGCGGTACGTCACCGTGGCGCCGGCGCCACGAGCCCGCAGATGCTTTGGCCACAGGCAATTGGCCGCCGCCCCGTCGGCCTGCGGGGCTCGGAACTTGCCCCCGGCCCCCGCGGAACCCTCACCGATTGGTGTAATGAGTAAGTCAACCGACCCGCAGCCGCTCCGGATCGCCGTCGTGGGTGCCGGCCGCCACGCCGCGCACCACGTAACCGCCATCGGGCGCTGCCCCGGCGCGACCATCGTCGGGATCGTGGACCTGGCCGCGGATGCAGCGGGTACTCTGGCCCAGGCCTGTGGCGCCCGTCCGTTTGGTGCGCTGGCCGAGCTCTTCGCTGCGGGGCCCGTGGACGTGGTCCACGTCGTCACGCCGCCGTCCACTCACGCGGCGGCGGCCTGCGAGGCACTGGAGGGCGGGGCCCACCTCTACGTGGAGAAACCGTTCACCGAAACTTCCCGGGAGGCCCGCGAGCTGCTCGACCTGGCGGCCTCCCGCGGCCTCCTGGTCTGCTCCGGACACCAGCTCCTCTTCGAGCCGCCGACCCGTGAGCTTGCCAAACGGTTGCCCTCGATCGGCCGCCCCGTGCACGTCGAAAGCTACTTCGCCTTCCGGCCGGTGCGGCGCGCGCCCGGGGGCCGCGCCCCGCTCCGGTCGGACCTGCAGCTCCTCGACATCCTCCCGCACCCGGTGTACCTGCTCCTCGATGTGCTGGAGCGAGCCGTGCCCGAGGGTGTGACCGAGCTGGCGGCACTCGAGCTCTCCGGGGCCGGCACCCTTCACGCGCTCGTGCGCCGGGGGGGACTGACCGGTGTCCTGACGGTCACCCTCGAGGGTCGGCCGGTGGAGAGCTACCTCCGGGTGGTGGGCCGGAATGGCTCGCTCAACGCCGAGTACGTGCGGGGCACGGTGCAGCGCCTCATCGGGCCGGGCTCGAGCGGGCCGGACAAGGTGGCCGCTCCCTACCGCACCGCCTGGCAGCTCTGGTGGGGCTCCACCCGGGCCCTGGCGCGCCGCATCCTGCGGCGCCAGCGGAGCTACCCGGGACTGGCGGAGCTCTTCGGCGCCTTCTACACCGGCGTGCGAACCGGTGGGCCGTCCCCTGTCTCGCCCGAGTCCATCCTCGATACCGTCCGGATCTGCGGGCGGGCGGCGGAGGCCCTCGCCGCGTTCGAGGCCCGGCTGCGGGTGGAACTCGGCGAACCGCGCCCGCTCACTGGCAACGGCATCGTGATCACCGGGGGCACCGGATTCCTCGGGCGGGAGCTGGTACGCGCGGTGCTCGCGCGCGGGCGCGCGGTACGCGTGCTGGCGCGACGCCTTCCTGCACCGTGGGAGCGGGAGGGGGGGGCGGAGTACGTGGCGGCGGACCTGGGCGACGCGCTGGATCCCGCGCTCTTCGCCGGGGCCGACACGGTATTGCACGCCGCGGCTGAGACCGCGGGTGGGTGGCCGGAGCACGAGCGCAATTCCGTGGCGGCCACGGAGCACGTGTTGCGGGCCGCCGCCGAGGCCGGCGTGGGACATTGCGTCCAGGTGAGCAGTGTCGCGGTCCTGGCACGGGGCCGGGGCCCGGTGGGCGACGACGCCCCGCTCGAGCCCGACGCGCGGGGTCAGGGGCCGTACGTCTGGGGCAAGCTCGAGTCGGAGCGAAAGGCTGTCGAGCTCGGCCGCGAGCTCGGCGTCTCGGTAAAGGTGGTCCGACCGGGTGCGCTGGTGGACTACCGGGAATTCGACCCCCCTGGCCGGCTGGGGAAGCGGCTCGGCCCGATCTTCGTCGCCGTCGGCGCGCCGCGCCACCGGCTGGGCACGACGGACGTGCGCTTCTGCGCGGAAGCCCTGGCGTGGATGGCGGACCAGTGGGAGGAGGCGCCGGACCGGATCAACCTCCTCGACCCGGAGCCGCCGGCAAAGCGGGACCTGCTGCGTCGGCTCCGGGCGGACAACCCCGATCTCACGGTTGTCTGGCTGCCGACCCTCCTGTTGTACCCGCTCTCCTGGCTGGCGATCGCGCTACAGAAGGCGCTGCGACCGGGACGTCCGGCGATCAATGTCGCGAAAGTGTTTTCGGCCCAGGAGTACGACTCGCGTTCGAGCGGCGAGCTGGCTGCCCGGCTCGCCACGAGGGAATCCTCCCCGGTCCCGGGCGTCACCTGAGCCAACCGACCCTCCGCGCCATGGCTTGCCGCGGACCACCGATCGGCGGTGCCGGCACCGGGCAGCCGATCCAGACGCGTCAGAGCAGCGCCAGGTACGCGGAGCTCAGCCGTTCCCCGATGGTTGACCAGGCATAGGTGGTCTCGACGGTCCGCCGCGCTGCCGTGCCGATCTCCCTTCGACGCGCTGTATCGGCCAGCAGTTCCAGCACGCCATCGGCGAACCCTTGGGAATCGTCCCGGATCACGATGTTGCGGCCGTCCTGGGATGCCAGTCCCTCGCACCCCACCGTGGTACTGACAACCGCTTTCCCCGCCGCCCAAGCATCAAGGATCTTGAGGCGAGTCCCCCCGCCAATCCTCAGCGGGACCACCAGACAGGCCGGACGGGCGAGTGCGCCCTCCAGGTCCTCGACGAATCCGGCACATTCGACCCGCTCGTTCCGCTCGAAGCGCCCGCGATCCTCCTCGCTCATTCGGCCAATCCACAAGAATCGGGCGGATGGCCGCTGCCGGACGATTCTCGGCCACA
The DNA here is from genome assembly GCA_963717315.1 of uncultured Gemmatimonadales bacterium. Lineage (GTDB taxonomy): Bacteria > Gemmatimonadota > Gemmatimonadetes > Gemmatimonadales > GWC2-71-9 > JAICEH01. The sequence continues at coordinate 1,095 of CAVQWA010000068.1, read as the reverse complement.
CCTGGTCGAAGAAGTACTCCATCCCGTCCCGATTGGGATACATGTAGGCCGGACCGAGGAATGCCACCAGATCCTCCTCCATCCTGGACTCCCCGGCCGGCCGGATCGCGTCCGGATCGACCCCGTTGGGAGCACAGATCGTTCGCGCCCGAGGGGCGAGCCGTCGAAGGCGGGTAGCGTCAAGATCGGACATCATGACGTTCAGGGCAAAGCCAGGGACCTTTTCCCGCTCAAGCTGCGCGTACCTTGCCGCCTGCCTTCGGAGGTACGGCCGCAGCAATCGGTTCGCGTGGTGATCCGCCCTCAGGCGGAGGAGTTCGGATTCGATGCTGTGATGAGTGCAGGTTATGGGCAGGTTGCCCAGGTCGTCCGTCCACCGATGCAGGTCCAGGCTGTCGAGATGCACCAAGTCGGGGGAGGCAGCCCGGACCGCGGACTCCAATCGGGCTCCAAATGCGGCGGAGGTGTACTCATGGTCCACGTAGCAGGTACCTGTCAGAAGGCTCCTAACGTGGACTAGTGCCTTGGCGCCCCTGGAGCGCTCCGAGGACACAGGTGTCGGTTCGGCCACCGTGGTAAGCAGCCCCGCTAGCGCAGCCCAGGCAGTCTCTCGCGCCGCGCGATCACGCTGGTGGTTGAGTCGCGAAAACGCGACGAGGGAGACATCGAACACGCGCTGGAGCTCCCGAACAATGTGATAGGTTCGATTCGTGACTCCGCTATTGGGCGGGAACGGGAGACACTGGCTCAAGAACAATAGACGAGGCCGGGCGGGAGGCATGATGAGCGCGTCCACGGGTTGAACCTACGTGGCGATTCGACTGCGGGCCGAAACGGCGGGAGGGGCACCTACAGAACGGTGCCCCCCCAACCGCATCGACTGTGTCATTCCGATTAATCGATCACTTGGGCACACCCGAAATATAGATGTGGTCGAAATCGATCGCATCTTCGCGCGTGCGAGTTCCGCCCATTCCACCCCAAGTCGGGTTCCACTTGTAGGCGTAGAATCCCGCAGGATTGTCCGCAGTGGCATACACAACATCGCGGTAGTCCAACACCGGGGCACCGTCAACCCACATCTTCAGAACGCCG
>CAVQWA010000067.1:0-44145 GCA_963717315.1 uncultured Gemmatimonadales bacterium | reverse complement strand
TCGGCCGTGACGGCCGCGGTGAGCCCCTTCTCCTCCAGCCGCTCCAGCACCTCGGCCATCGCGCCCTCGAGGTGGAGGCCGTTGTAGAGGATCAGGTCGGCGTCCGCCATGCGCGTCACGTCGCGTTCGCTCGCCCGGTACAGGTGGGGATCAACCCCGGGCCCCATCAGCGCGCGCACCTCCACCCGGTCGCCCCCGACCCGGCGAGCCGCGTCGGCAATCATCCCCGTCGTGGTGACGATTCGCACCGTCCGCCTGGCGATGTCTCCGCGGTGCGCCCCAGCGGGCGCGCAGCCGGCAACCAGGGTTGCCAGCACGGCGTAGCCAAGTCTTCTGACCACAACAGGTTGTGCCAATGTCTCTCCTTGTTGGCAGCTGCGAACGGAAAGATTAGTCTAAGCTAAACCACACCGCCAGGCAAGGCCCGCTCATCGGGCGGATCGGCGTGCGATTGGACGGGGGGTACGGCGAACGGCGCACGGCGTGGGGCGACCAGCTACAGCCCGATCCTCCCCATCAGCCCCGCGGTGGTGAACCGGTATGCGCCCGTCGTGGAGCTGACCGCGGCGTTGGTGTAACCACCCCACGCCTCGATGGTGCTCGCATCGCCAAGCTGGCGGATGAGCCGCGCCTCGAACCGCCATTCCTCCTGGGCATCGGACCCGCTCCCGACCCATTGCGCGCCGACTCCCGCCAGCAGGCGCCAGCCCCACGGGGCCGGGGTGCGGTTCCAGCCGGCGCGCCCCTCCGCGACGACGTAGCGGTCGGGGGAGAAATACCCGATCGCCGGTTCGTCGTAGGCGAGCCGGCGTCCGTACACGCCAAGCCAGAACCCGCCGCTCACGTCCTTGCTGAGCGCACCGATGACGGCGTTCCGGCGGTTCTCGTCGGAGAACCAGGCATGGCTGCCTCCCAGGCCGAGGACGAGGCCCTGGGCAAGGGTCAGGTCGGCACCCGCCTCCACCTCGTCGAGGTCGACGTCGCGGCCGATGAGGAAGGCCGTCTCGTCGAACGGGTACCGGGCATAACCCAGGCCGAGCGACGCGCCGGCCGCGACCTTCCAGCTGGCGTTCGCGCGACCGGTGAACACCGTCCGGCCATCGCCGTCGACCTCGTCGGGATCCAGCGTGCGCGCCCCCGCCGCGAGGGTGAGACTCAAGGCCCCGCGCGTGAGCGCCAGTCCCGCCTCCGCGAGCGATCGCCGCGCGTCCCGCGTCTCGTCCTCCGCCTCGAGCAGCCCGATGCGGCCGAAGCCGCGGACGCCGTCCGCCAGCGCGGCGCTCGCACCCAGCACCTGCCAGAAGGCGGTGTTCTCGTCGGAGTCGTCGCTCCAGCCGAGGGCGAGGTCGAGGTAGGGGCGCAGCGCGCTCCGCGCGTCGCGGCGGAGGAGCCGGGCATCGCGGTTCGCCGGCTCCGCCTCGAGTGCGGCGTCGGCCGCACGGAGCGCCAGGCTCGGCCGGCCGCGCCAGAGGCGAAGGCGCCCGAGGCCGGTGAGCGCATCGGCATTCCCCGGGTCGGAGGCGAGCACCGCCCCATACTCGAGCGAGGCGGCGTCCCAGTCGCCGCGCCATGCGAGGACCTGCGCCCTGCCGTTTCGGGCCTCGGGATCGGCCGGGTCCATCGCGGCCAGTTCCTCGAAGGCACGTTCGGCGCCGTCGAGGTCGCCTCTCCATGCCAGGGTGCGGGCCCGCCCGATTCGCGCGTCCCGCCGGTCGGGATGCGCGACGATCAGGCTGTCGTAGCGGGTGATGGCTCCCCCGAGATCCCCGGCCCAGCTCAGGACCAGCGCCTCGGCGTAGCGCACGTCGGGATCCTCGGGATCCACGGCCCGCGCCCGCCGCAGGAGCACCAGGGCGGAATCGAGCCGGTCGTCCCAGCTCGCGAGGAGGCCGAGGCGGTAGAGGGAGCGCACCGAGGCGGGGTCGTCGGCCAGTGCCCGGGTGTACGCCCCGCGCGCGGCCGCGAAGTCGCCCGCCACCCACGCCGCGTCGCCGGCACGGACCTGTGCCGTGGCGGGCGCCGTGGCGACGATCCACAGGAGGGCGAACGGGGCGAGGACGGGCGTCGGGCGGGGGCTCAGGGCTCGCTCCAGAGTTGCCGGAGGGACTCGAATGCCGGCTTCAATCTCGAATGAAAGCGCGGCTCCGTCCACTCCGGCCAGCGCCAGGGGAAGAAATCACGCGCGCGCCATTCCCCTCCGCGGGTGGCCGGCAGCGCGTCGAGTCGGGTGCCGTCCTCGCCGAGCAGGAGGACGCCGGCGCGGAAGCCGTCGGTCACCACGGTGCCGAACTCCCCTTCACGCGCGAAATCGAACGCCACCCGGCGGGTCGAGGGGTCGGTGACGTTCAGCAGGGCCCACGGGATCCGCACGGTGATCAGGCCGGCCGTCCGGTCCCAGTACCAGTCGGCCAGGCTCGACTCCGCCTGCGTACCGTGCCGCATCCGGCCGCGGTCGTGCAGCCGCGCGGGGAAGAACGCTCCGTCGCGGCCGTACCGGGCGCGATTCACGATGACCAGGAGCGAGTCCCAGCGGCCGTCCTCCCGGACGACCGGGCGCACCGGGCGGCGGTGGAACCGGCCGCGCTCGTCCCCGTCCTCGAGCGCCTCGCGGCCCGCGTAGGGGTCGTACTCGGGCAGCGCGAGCAGGGCCGCCCGCGAAGTGTCGCGCAGGTCGAGCAGGAACTCGAACCCGACCTCGCTGCGCGTGACGCCGGGGAGCCGGCGCTGCCCGAGGTCCGGCCGCACGACGTCCAGCGCCACTGCGAGGTCCTGGCGCGACAGGTCCAGCGAGGAGTCGGCGGCGATTGCGAGGTAGACGAAGGCCTCGTCGTTCCCGAGACGGAGCGCGCGGAGCGGCCCCTGGCCGCGCAGGGCCGCGGGAAGGGCCTGCCAGGCCGCCGGATCGCCACCGAGGCGCGGCCCCGAAGGATCCCCCGCGTACAGGCCGAGGAGCCCGTACTGCTGTTCGGCATCCTCGACGTTGAGCCAGCGCGGATTGTGATCCCTCGGCACTTCGAGGTCGATGGTCACCCAGTTGTGCTTGAACCACTCGTCGAGCCAGGCGAAGACGATCGCGCCCGCCGCGCCCGATTCACGAACCTCGGCCGCCAGCCGGGCGGTGGCCGCCGCGTGGGCCCGCTCGTCGAGCGCGCCGTGGGTCAGCCCCTGGGGCTGCCAGTGCGCCAGTCCCCGGCTCGAGGGGACCCCGAACTCGGCCACGACCACGGGCAGGCCGGCGTGATGCCGGACCAGGTCCCGCAGGTAGCCGTAGTAGCTCGAGGGACCGAAGCTCGAGCGCGCGGCGGCGTACCCGGAGTCCTGCAGCAGGAAGTCGGGGTAGTAGGGATATGCGTGGTAACTGGCGAACCAGCCGGCGGGGTTCGCCGCGGTGGGTCGCACCAGGTTCGCGTCGAGCCCGATCCGGTCGTTCTCGTACTCCCGCCTCGCGGTCATCAGCGGCCGGCCGGCCTGCCGGCGCCATCGCGCCTCCTCCCCGGCGCCGCTCTCGGTGGGGTGCGCCAGCGGGTCGAGGGTGGGCCAGTTGGTGTACGCCACCGGGCGTACCGCGTTGAACCGTTCGACTTCCTGGGCCAGGAGGTAGTCGCACTGCTCGGCGAGCCACCGGTCCATCGCGGGCAGGGAGTCGCCCTCCAGCCACCTGCCCCGGAAGGCTGACCGCGGGCGGCCCTCGTCGAACGCGGCCACGGCGAACGGCTCCCATTCCCGCCCGACGATCCACGCCACCACCCACGGAGAGACGTCGGCGTCATACCGGCCGGCGGCGTGCCCCGGGACGGGTGGGACCTCCTCGGCGCCGTGGATCACCCCCACCGCGCGCCCCATCTCCGCGCGGAACCCGCCAAGCCAGGCCGGGTCCTCGAAGTCGTCGCCCGGCGGGAGTTCGGTCCAGATGCCCTGGACGAGGCGGAGGGGCCGGGCGGGGTGCGCGAGGTTGCGGGCCCGGAGTGCACGGTAGAACGCAGGCGGGAAGATCGTGTAGACCCGCACCACGTTCGCGCCCATCACCGCCATCGAATCCAGCCAGCCACGATAGAGCGACGAGTCGGCCGGGAACTCGGCGGGGAACCGCCCCGGCAGTGCCGCGCCGAGGTTCACTCCGCGAAGCCAGAGCGGCTCCCAGCCTCGCGCACCCGGCACCTCGAACCCGGCGCCCCGAACGCGCGCCGCCGCCGCCAACGAATCGGGCCTGGGCTTCCGGGTGAGCGGCGGCCGGTCCCAGTCCGGATCGAGCCGCGACAGGAGCGTTCGACTCGAGGCGTAGCCGGGAGCGACGGCGAGCGCTTCGCGCGCGGCGGCGATCGCTTCCACACTCCGCCCGGAGCGGGCGAGGACGTGCGCCAGCCCGTCCCAGGCGTCGGCGCTCCGCCGGTCGATCTCGAGTGCGCGACGGAAGGCCCGCTCGGCGGAGGCGATGCCGCCCTGCCGCAGCGCGGCGAAGCCCAGGCCCGCCCAGGCGTCGGCGACGCCGGGGCATTCCCGGGTCACCTCGGCGAACCGCTGGCCCGCCGCCTCGACCGAATCGGCGCGATATGCCGACCAGGCCGCCGCCAGCCGGCGACCCGCCTCGGCGGGGCAGGGGTCCTGGGCGGCGAGGGCTGCCGGCTGGAGGAGGAGGGCGAGGCACGCCCGCCCGGCGAGGTGTAAGTTGGAATGCATCCGCTCGCGCAATGTCCCACGACGCCCCGACCGGAGCAAGGCGTGACCGATTTGCCCGAGGACACCGCCGCACTCGGCCGTCGCCTGGTCGACAGCTTCGGCCAGGGCTGGGAGCGGACCGACGCGCAGGCGCTGCTCGCCGTCTTCACTCCCGACGCGGTGTTCGTCGAGACGCCCTTTGCCGCCCCGCTCACGGGGACGGCCGCGATCCGCGGCTACTGGCAGGATCTTTCCTTCCACCAGTCCGAGGTCCGGTTCGCATCGGGCGAGATCTTCAGGGTCGGGCCGTGGTTCGCGACGGAGTTCTCGGTCGCCTTCCGGCGTCGTCGTACCGGCGAGCAGGTGGAGGCGAAGGGAGGAATGTTCTGCGAGACGCGCGACGGGCTGATCTCCGAGATGCGCCTGTACTGGCACCGCCGGGTCGGCGGCCGGGAGGTCCTCGACCGGTAGGCGGGGCCCGCCGGTGCACCAGTGACAGCCGTCACCTGACCGGGACGCAACGCGGCTGGCCGCTGTTGCGTAACATATTGATGGGCAACGTGATCTGACTTGGCACGGGACTCGCCCAATGACCTCGAAGGACGGTTGGCCCCGTCCCATTAAACGGTCATCCGGCCGAGTCCGGGAGGGACGAAATGCTCGCCAGGATCCTCATATCCGGCCTCCTCGCAGTGGTTCCTGCGGCCACGGCCGCACGGCTCGCCGCGCAGGAACCCGACCCCGCCATCCGGCTCTCGCTGAGCCACGACGGGGCGTATGTCCCCGGCCAGTGGGCACGGACGCACGTCCGGGCCGCCCGCGATGGCTATCTCGTCGTGCTGCAGTCGGACCCGCAGGGCCGGGTCCGGGTACTCTTCCCGGTGGATCCGGCGGATGACCACTTCATCCCCGGCCAGCGCGATTTCGAGCTGCGGAGCCGGGGCGACCGCGACGCCTTCCAGGTGGAGAGCGATCTCGGCACCGGCGTGGTTCTCGCGGCCTGGTCGCCCGACCCCTTCGCCTTCGGCGACTTCCGCCGCGGCGAGCGCTGGGATCTCCGGGCGCTCGAGATCCCGGCGTCCGAGCTTGACCTCGAGCGCGGGCTCACCGACCTGGTGACGAGGATGGCCCCGCCCGGCGGGTTCGACTACGACGTCCTAAGGTACACCGTCTCCGAGGAGAGCTACGCCTCCTCCGGCTCCTACTACGGCGGCACCCCGACCTGCTTCGGGTGCGATCCCTGGGGGACCTCGGTCTACGTCTCGATCGGCCGCAGCTGGTATGACCCGTGGTGGTATGACCCCTGGCACTATCGCTCGTGGTACGGCTACTACCCGGCATACTATTACCCGTACTCCTACTATCCCTACGGCTACTACCCGTACCGCTACTACCCGGTGTACCGCCCGTACCCGCGGCTGTACGGCTCCTATCCGTACTCCCGGAACCGGTACGGCTGGAAGGCCCCGGTGGACGCGGTGGCAACCGACCGGCCCGACTACCGTGACCGGTACGCGGCAGGTTTCCGCGACCGTGCCCTCGGCGCGCCCAGCGTCACGCCCGACGCCGGCACCCGTCGCCGGCTCCCGTCCATCGGCGAGCGGGAGCGGGAAGGCCAGACCGGCTTCGGGGCCCGCCGGCGCGTGACCGGTGATGCGGCCACCACGCCGCAGCCCGGCGGGGATTCCCGGAATGCCGGCCGGCGCGCCACCGCGCCGCCGGAGAAGGCCCGTGAGGCGGAGACGCCCCGGCGGCGCACTCCCGCGCAACCCGAGGCGCAGCCGGAGAAGTCCCGCGAGGCGGAGACGCCCCGGCGCCGCACCACCCCGGCTTCCGAGGCGCGGCCGGCGCAGCCCCGGCAGGACCAGCCGAGCACCGGGCGGCGTGCCACGCCGGCGCCGGCGTCGCGGGACGCCCCGGCCGGCACCACTCGGCGCCGCTCGGAGTCGGTCGCAGCCGGGGCGCGGTCGACCGCGCGCCAGGTGGACGCCCGCCGGCAGGCGGGACTCCCCTCGGATGCCAGGGCGACGAGGGGCTTGCCCCGGCCGGTGGAACGGCCGGAGCTCCGCCCCGCCAGCGCGCGTCGGGTGGAACGGCCCGTGGCGGAGCGGGCCACGGTGATCCGCGGGACGCCGACGAGGGGTGGTGGCGAGCGGCGGGCCGTGACGTCGCGGCCGGCCGACCGTCCGAGCCCCAGCGTGAGCCGCGGCGGGAACGCCGGCGGGTCGCCGCGGCAGGCCTCTCCCGCGCGGGGCAGCGGCGGCGGCCGGGCGTCAGCGCCCTCCGGCGGCGGCGGGAGCCGGGCGTCGGCGCCCTCCGGCGGTGGAGGGAGCCGGGGGTCGGCACCCTCCGGCGGCGGTGGACGCAGGCGGTAGACGCGACGCGGGGCGGTCCTGATGGACCGCCCCGCTTTCGCGAGGACGCGCCGGGTCGCCGCTAGGCTCCCACCTTCCTCCGGGCATACTCCAACCCCCATTCCAGCATCGCCGGGCTCCGGAGCCCGACCCGCATCGCCGCCTCGATCGCCGCCTCCTCGTCCATCCCCTGATCCAGGACAAACCACGGGATCAACGCGCCGCCCACGCGGTTGCCGCTCGCGCAATGGAAGAACACCGTCCGGTCGCCGGCCCCGCGGACCACCGCCAGGATCCGCTCGATGGTCTCGTCGGACAGCGTGCCCGGTGTGACCGGGACGTTGACGTATTCCAGCCCCAGTTGCCGGGCCTGCGCCGGTTCGTCGTAGCTTCGCGGCTCCATCGGGTCCCGGATGTCGAGCACCACGCCGCCCCCCGCGGCGGCGAGGGCTTCGAGGTGCCGGGCTTCCGGTTGCCCGCCGGTGACGAGGCCCGGGGCGAGCTGGCAGGCGTGGGTGATGCCGTGGATGGCACTGAAGGGGTCCACCGCGCTCACTCCTGGGGGCTGGCGCCCGCGGCGCGTGCGACGTCGTGCGGTCGGTGGGTGATGACGCGGACCGGGGCGAGCGTCATAAGGCCGCCGTCCAGCATCGCGTCCACGGCTGGAAGCACCGCCTCGATGTGCTCCCGCGTGTCGACGCACTCGATGATGACGGGGAGGTCGATCGAGAGCCGCAGGACCTGCTCGGTGTGGACCACGGCATTCGCCCCGAAGCCGGCCAGGCCCCGGAAGACCGAGCAGCCCGCCAGCCCCCGCATGCGCAGCAGGGTCAACAGCGCCTGCCAGAGCGGCTGTCCCCCGTGGCGGTCGCGTTCGCCGATGTAGATGCGGAGGGCCAGGCCCTCACCCTCGATGTCGCGCACGGTGGCCTTCCTGGTCAGCCCCGGACCCGGAGTTCGAAGAGTTGCCGGCCGGCGGCGGCGCCGATTGCGACGGCGGCCAGGCAGAGGAAGACGCTCAACGCCACGTTCGCGCCCGCTCTGGCCCACGCGCCCTCCTCGAGGAGCGACAGGGTCTCCCAGGAGAAGGTGGAAAACGTGGTGAACCCGCCGCACACCCCGATGGCGAGGAAGGTGCGGACCTCGGGAGAGACGTCGGGGCTCGCGAGCGAGAAACGGAGCACGACACCCAGGAGGAATGCGCCGGCCACGTTGACGGCAAGGGTGCCCACGGGGAAGGTGGGGGAAAGCCGCTGGACGGCCCCGGCGAGGAGCCAGCGACCGACCCCGCCGAGCGCGCTGCCGAGGGCGACGTACCAGAGCATGGCTCGAACGTGGCCGGGCAACCGGGGGGGCGTCAAGCTGCGGCCTCTTGTCGGGGGCCCGTGCCGGGTAGATTGCACCCGATGCTGCGCCTGGCCCTCGCCCAGTTCCGCCCCTCCAAGGGAGCGTGGGCGGAGACCCTTGCCGACGCCGGCCGGGTGCTCCGCGAGGCGGCCGCGCTTCCCGCGCCGCCCGACGTCGTCGTCTTTCCCGAATCGGCCATCTCGGGCTACTTCCTCGAGGGCGGGGTGCGCGACGTCGCCCGCACCTCCACCGCGCTCTTCGAGGAACTCACGACCGTGCACGCCGCCGAGGGCCTTCCCCCGGTGGACGTGGTCGTCGGCTTCTACGAGACCTGGCGCAACCGGATCCACAACGCGGCGCTCTACGCGACCCTTGGCGGGCCGGAGGCCGGCATCCGGCACGTCCACCGCAAGGTGTTCCTCCCGACCTACGGGGTCTTCGACGAGGAGCGGTTCGTCGAGGCGGGGCGCGAGGTCCGGGCCTTCGACACCCGCTGGGGCCGGGCGGCGATGCTGGTCTGCGAGGACGCCTGGCACTCGCTGCTGCCCACCATCGCCGCGCTCGACGGCGCCCAGGTGATCTTCGTCCTCAGCGCCACGCCGGCGCGGGGCCTCGCCCCCGGCCCGGCCGGGGAGGACGGTGAGCCGCGGCCCGCGAACCTCGAGCGGTGGGAGCGCCTCGCCACCGGGGCGGCGGTGGAGCACGGGGTGTTCGTGGCGGTGTCGCAGCTGGTCGGGTTCGAGGGCGGGAAGGGATTCCTGGGCGGTTCGCTGGTGGCGGCGCCGGACGGCGAGGTCCTCGCGCGGGCCGGGGTCTTCGAGCCGGAACTGGTGCCGGTGGACCTCGACCTCGGCAGCATCACCCGCGCGCGGGCCGACGCTCCCTTCCTCGCCGACCTCGAGATCAAGCTGCCGCACCTCCTCGGGTCCCTCGGCCCCGACCGGCGGACGGGGGACTTCACCGAGGTCGAGCGGCCGCAGCGGCGGCCCGACCAGGTGCGGCCGGGCATCCTGCACGCCGCGAAGCGCGATCCCCTCGTGATCGACCCGGCGCTGGCGCGGCGGTGGCTGGTGGAGTTCATCCGGGACGAGGTGGGCCGGCGGCGCGGGTTCGAGAAGGTCGTGCTCGGGCTCTCCGGCGGCGTGGACAGCGCGGTGGTGGCGCACCTCGCCTCCGAGGCGCTGGGGCCGGCCAACGTGGTGGCGGTACGGATGCCGTACCGGACCTCGAGCCCCGAGAGCCTGGCCCACGCCCAGCTCGTGATCGATGCGCTCGGCCTCGACCACCGCACGGTGGACATCACCGGCCCGGTGGACGCCCTGGCCGCGGCAGTCGGCGGCGAGACCCCGGCGCGGAAGGGCAACGTGATGGCCCGCACCCGGATGATCGTGCTGTTCGACCTCTCCGCGGAGCTGCGCGCGCTCCCCATCGGCACCGGCAACAAGACCGAGCGGCTGATGGGGTACTTCACCTGGCACGCCGACGACTCCCCCCCGTGAACCCGATCGGCGACCTGTTCAAGACCCAGGTCTGGGCCCTCGCGCGGCACCTCGGCGTGCCCGGGGTCATCATCGAGAAGCCGGCCAGCGCCGACCTGATCCACGGCCAGACCGACGAGGGCGACTTCGGCGTGAAGTACGCGACCGCCGACGTGGTGCTCCACTGGCTGCTCTCGGGATACCGCCCCGCGGAGATCGCGCTGCTGGGGATCCCCCCGCGGGAGATCGAGCTGGTGCGGAAGCGGCTGGAGGGCACCCATTGGAAGCGCCGGCTGCCGACCGTGGCGATGGTGAGCCAGACGGCCATCGGGGAGTACTACCTCAGGCCCGTGGACTACTGATGGCCGACTCGCGCCCGATGTCGTTCAGCCGCGCCGAGCTCACCACGATGACCATGCCCAACATGGCCAACATCCTGGGTGACCTCTTCGGCGGCCAGCTGATGGTGCTGGTGGACCAGGCGGCCGCCGTGGCGGCCATTCGCCACGCCGGCGGGCCCGCCGTCACCGCCTCCATCGACCGGGTGGACTTCCGCGAGCGGATCCCGATCGGGTCGCTGGTCACCTGCGCGGCCGCGGTGGAATACGTGGGCAACTCCTCCATGGAGATCCGGGTCGATGTCTACGCCGAGACGGTGAGCACCGGCGAGCGGCGTCACACCCACACCGCTCACGCGGTGTTCGTGGCCATCGACCAGCACGGCAAGCCGCGCCGGGTGCCCCGGCTCGTGCCGGAGACCGACGAGGAGCGGACGGTGTACGAGCGGGCGCGGGCCTACCACGAGTCCCGGAACAGGGGCAGCCGATGACCCGCCGGGTGGTCGCGGTGCTCTCCGGCGGCGGCGCCAAGGCGGCGGCCCACTTCGGCGCCGCGGAGGCGCTCGCGGCGCGAGGCCTGGCGCCGGGGCACTACGTGGCCACCTCGATGGGGGCGGTGGCGGCGGCGCTCCTGGCCGCGGGCACTTCCCCGGCGGAGTCGCTTGCGCGCTTCGCCGGCGTGCGGCTGGAGGAGGTGGCACGCCCCCGGGTCACCGCCCTGCTCGGCGGCCTGTGGATGCCCTCGCTCCTTCGGCCCGGGCCATTCCGGCGCGCGATCTCCCGGGTGCTGACGGCGCGGCGCTTCGCCGACCTCGAGGTGCCGCTCACCGTGACGGCGGTGGACGTGGACAGCGGCCGCCCGATCCGGCTCGGGGCCGGCGGCGAGGACGCCGATCTCCTCGATGCGCTGGAGGCGGCCTGCGCCCTCCCGCTCTACTTCCCGCCGGTCCGCGTGCGCGGGCTCCGGCTGGCCGACGGCGGGCTCCGGGCGGCGCTCCCGCTCTGGGCCGCGACCGACCTCCCGGCCGACCTCGTGGTGGCGGTGGACGTGGGGCCCGGCCTCGACGAGGAGCCGGCGGCGCCACCGGCGGGCGTCCCGGCGCTGGTGCGCTACTCGGACCAGGCCATCGGGGCCCTGATGGCGCACGGCAGCGACGCCGAGGTGGCCCTCTGGCGCGCCGCGCCGGCCCGTGCCCCGCTCGCCCTCGTGCGTCCCCGGATGCCCGAGCACGCCACCTTCCGCACCGACCTCGTGGCGCGTCACGCCGCGGAGGGGCGTCGCGCGACGGACGAAGCGCTCGCCGCCCTCTCCGGCTGAGCCATGGCCCCGATGCCCGCGCAGAGGATCTTCACGCTGGAGGAGGCCGAAGCGACGCTGCCCCTGGTCCGCCGCATCGCCGGCGACCTGTCGGCGGAGTTCGACGCGTGGCGCGCGGCGGTCGGGGAGTACGAGTTCCTCGCCGGCGCCTCCACCAGCGAGGCGGGGGAGACGGAGGAGATGCGCGAGACGCAGCGGCGGATCACCGACCACGCCCGCCGCGTCACTGCGTTCCTCGCGGAGCTCGACTCGCTCGGCTGCGTGTTCAAGGGGTTCGAGGAGGGGCTGGTGGACTTCTACACCCTGCGGGACGACCGGTTGGTGTTCCTCTGCTGGAGGCTGGGCGAGCCGCGCATCACCCACTGGCACGAGGTGGATGCCGGGGTGGCCGGTCGCCAGCCGGTGGACGACCGCATCCTCACGGAGACGGCACGGTGACCTACGTCTGGGTGGCCCTTCACTCGTTCGGCCTGGTCCTCTGGATCGGCGGGTCGCTCGCCGCGCTCGCCGCCGCCGGCACCGCCGGGCGGCTCGACGCCACCGGACTCCTGGGGCTGGTGCGCGGGCTGGCGCCGATCTACCGGTGGACCGTCGGCCCCGGGCTGATGCTGACCACGGCGTCGGGACTGCTCCTCGCGCTCGGGATGTACCGGATCGAGGGCGCCGCCGAAGGCGGGGTCACCGGTTCGGGCGCCTGGGTGCTGCTGATGATCCTGGCCGGGCTGGCGGCCGCCCTGGTGGGAATCGTGGCGGTGCTTCCCGCGGCGGGCCGGCTCAACCGTCTCGACCCCGCCCAGGACGACGGCCGGATGGCGCGGGCCCTCCTGGAGAAGCTCGTCCGCTCCTCGTGGATCTCCGTGGGGCTCGCGCTGGCGGCGTGGGTGGGGGGAATGCTGGGGCGGTAGCCGGGGAAGGGGGAGCGGGGAGCGGGGAGCAGGGAGCGGGAAGAGTGAACATGTACCGCTGCCCGCTCGCCGCTCCCCGGTCCCTCATCCCCGTGCCACACTCCCGCCGGACCGGACACTCCCCGCAGCGCGCCACGCGCGCGGTGCAGACCAGGGCGCCGAGCTCCATCAGTGCCTGGTTGAAGGTCCAGGCGGGGGGCCCGGCGCGGCGGACGAAGCCGGCGGCGGTCTCCCGGAGCCGGCGCTCCCCGGATGCCCCGGTGGCACGCGGGTGGAAGGCCCGCCGGAGCACGCGCGCCACGTTGGTGTCCACCGCGGGCGCCGCGCGCTCGTAGGCGAAGCTCGCCACCGCACCGGCAGTGTAGGGACCGACCCCCGGGAGCCGCCGCAGTGCCGCGGGGTCGGCGGGAATGGTCCCGCCGTGCTCGGCGAGCACCACGTGCGCCAGGCGGTGGAGGTTCGCCGCCCGGCGGTAGTACCCGAGGCCGGCCCACGCCTCGCGCACCCGGGCGGGCGATGCTGCGGCGAGTGCCTCCAGGGTGGGGAACTGCCCGAGGAAGCGGGCATAGAAGTCCACCACCCGGCCCACCGGGGTCTGCTGCAGCATCACCTCGGACACCAGCACCCGGTAGGGATCGCGGGTGCGGCGCCAGGGCAGGTCGCGGCCGCGGCGGCGGAACCAGCGCACGAGTTTCGCACGGAAGCGCCGCCGTCGCTCGGCCCGGGGGGTGGACAGTCGTGCCATGGGCGGGCAAGATACGTCCGCGCGCCGCGCGGGAGGAACCGCGGCCGTGCCCCCCTCACCGAGGCCGGATGACCGCCACCCTCGCACTCCCTCGCTGGATCGGCCGGCAAGTCATCGGGGCGGCGGCCCAGGTCGGGCGATTCAGCCTGATGGTGATGGAGATGGTCCGCGCCTTCGGCGAGGTGCGGATCTGGCTGCCGCGAGCCCTGGACGAGGCGCGCAGCATCGGCGTGGGGAGCCTGTTCATCGTCCTGCTCATCTCCGCCTTCGCCGGCGGGGTCACCGCGTTCCAGGCCGGATACCAGTTCCAGGCCAACCTCCCGGTCTATATCGTCGGCACCATCGTGGTCAGCACGATCGTGCTGGAGCTGGGGCCGGTGCTCACGGCGCTGATCCTGGCCGGCCGGATCGGGGCGCGCTACGCCGCCGAGCTGGGGACGATGCGGGTCACGGAGCAGATCGACGCCCTGGAGAGTCTGGGCCGCTCGCCCGCCTCCCACCTGCTCATTCCCCGGGTCGTCGCGGGCGTCGTGATGATCCCGGTGCTCACGATCTTCTCCATCGCGATGGGGGTCATCGCCGGCTGGTGGGGAGCGAAGCAGGTGCTCCCGCTCACCGACCAGGACTTCGTCTACGGCGCGCAGCTCTTCTACAAGCCCTTCGACAGCTGGTACGCCCTCATCAAGTCCATCTGCTTCGCGGCCGCCATCACGCTCATCCCCTGCTACGTGGGCTTCAACACCCAGCAGGGGGCCGAGGGGGTGGGGCGCGCCACCACGGGCGCGGTCGTGGCGAGCTCGGTGGTCATCCTCCTGCTCAATGTCGTCCTCGCGCGGGTCCTGCTCAACTGAGATGATCAGGCTCACGGGGGTGCGGAAGCGGTTCGGCGAGCAGGTGGTGCTCGACGGGGTGGATTTCGCCGTGCAGGACCAGGAAACGGTGGCGCTCCTCGGGCCCAGCGGCACGGGCAAGAGCGTGCTCCTCAAGCACATCATCGGGCTCATCAAGCCGGATGCCGGCACCGTCGAGGTGGACGGCCAGGACGTGGTCCACCTGAAGCGGAAGGAGCTCGCCCGGCTCCGGACCCGGATCGGGTACGTGTTCCAGAACGGCGCCCTGTTCGACTCGATGGACGTGTTCGAGAACATCCGGCTCGGCATCACCAACGAGACGCAGTACGCGGACCGGGCCTACGTGGAGGAGCGGGTGGCACACTGCCTCCGGCTGGTGAATCTCGCGCCCGAGACCGCCAGGAAGCTCCCGGCCGAGCTCTCCGGGGGGATGCGGAAACGGGTGGGCATCGCCCGGGCCGTGGCGGGGAACCCCGACTACCTGCTGTACGACGAGCCGACCTCGGGCCTCGACCCGGTGAACGCCGACATCATCGACGAGCTGGTCGAGCACCTCGCCGAGGAGCTCGGGGTCACGAGCGTGATGGTGACCCACGACGTGCGCGGGGCCTTCCGCGTCGCCGACCGCATCGCCCTGCTCGCGGAGGGGAAGATCGTGCTCCAGGGCACGCCCGCGGAGTTCCGGGCGTCGGACCACCCCAACGTGCGGGCGTTCCTCGAGCGCGACTTCGCCGACGCCACGCTCCCCGACTGACGGAGCCGGTATGGACCTGCACTACAAGCGTGAGGCCACGGTGGGCGCCCTGGTGATTGCCGGGATCGCGTTCTTCATCCTCGGCACGTTGTGGCTGGGCGGGAAGGACTTCTCCGGCGCCGACCGCACGGTGGCGCGGTTCACCGACGTGGGCAACCTCAAGAAGGCGTCGCCGGTCACCGTGTCCGGGGTGCCGGTGGGGAAGGTGGAGGAGGTGCTGCTCCGCGGTGTCGGCGACGTGGCGGTGTCCCTGACGCTGCCGGGCACCATCCCCCTCAAGGCCGATGCCCGGGTCGAGATCGTCTCGGTGGGGCTGGTCGGGGACCAGGCCATCAAGCTCCTGCCGGGCACCGCCGCCGAGCCGTTCCCGGCCGGGGCGGAGATCCCCGGGACGATGTCCAGCGGCCTCGCCGAGATCGGCGCCGACCTCGGCGCCCGCGCGGGCCGCGTGCTCGAGGGCGCGGAGCGCTTCACCGCCGAGGAGAACGTGGTGCTCCTCCGCCAGACGCTCACCTCGATCGAGCGGCTCACCCGCACGCTGGCGGATCCCAGGTTCGCGCCGACCGCCGAACTGACCCAGACCCTCGAGGCCCTGCACCGCGTGCTGGAGCGGGTGGACGGTGCGCTGGCCGACAGTTCCACGCGGCGCGCCCTGGCCCGGCTCGACACCGTCACCGCGAGCTTCGACGCGCTGGCGCGGCAGGCCACCTCGGCCAGCGCCAGCCTGGACACGATGCTGGCGAACGTGAACGCGGGTCGCGGGACGCTGGGCAGGTTCGCCGCCGACAGCGGGCTGTACGAGGACCTGCGGGAGACCAACCGGTCGCTGCAGGAGCTGCTCCGCTCGCTGGCGAAGGAGCCGGGACGGCTCAACGTCGAAGTGAAGATGTTCTAGGGGCCCGATCCTGCTATCTTGGCCGCCATGCTGAGCCTCACCTTTCTCGGCACCGGCGCCGCGATCCCCACGCTCGACCGCAACGTCTCCGCCCTCGCGCTCCAGCGCGAGGGCGAGACGCTGCTGTTCGACTGCGGGGAGGCCACCCAGCGGCAGATGATGCGCTACGGGGTCGGCTTCACCCTCCGCGACGTCTTCTTCACCCACTACCACTCGGACCACATCCTCGGCCTCACCGGCCTGGTCCGGACCCTGGGGCTGCAGGACCGCACCGAGCCGATGACCCTCCACGGGCCCCGGGGCGCGAAGCGGATCCTGGGCGACCTCCTCTCGGTGGGCGTGGAGAAGAACCGCTTTCCCGTCGAGATCGTGGAGGTGAGCCAGGGCGACCGGCTGGGTCGCGGCGACTACGACATCGTGGTGTTCGGCACCGACCACCGCGCCGACACCGTGGGCTACGCGCTGGCCGAGCACGACCGGCTCGGCCGGTTCCATCCCGAGCGCGCGCGGGAACTGGGCATCCCGGAGGGCCCGCTCTGGGGCCGGCTGCACCGGGGCGAGACCGTCGAGCTGGCGGATGGACGGCGGCTCGGCCCCGCCGACCTGGTGGGCCCCACCCGCCCCGGCCGCACCGTGGTGATCAGCGGCGACACCCGCCCGGTGCCCGCGCTGGTCGAGGCGGCACAGGGCGCCGACCTGCTCGTGCACGAGGCGACCTTCGGTGACGAGGAGGCGGTGCGCGCCCGGGAGACCGGGCACTCGACCGCGTCGCAGGCGGCACAGGTGGCCCGCGAGGCCGGGGTGCGGCAGCTCGTGCTGACCCACATCAGCGCGCGCTATTCCCGCGAGGCGCCGGAGCTGCTGGCGGAGGCGCAGGCGGTCTTCCCGGCGACCACGGTCGCGCGCGACGGGATGGTGCTGGAGGTGCCGTACCGCGACGAGTGAGCGGCGCGGGCGGTCAGCGGTGGCGCGCCACGGGGCGGGGCGCGAGGGCCCATCCGGCCCTGATTATCTTCGCTTGACGATGATCTCGTCCACACCCGCAGGCTGGACCGTGCCGGTGGAGGGGTACGCGCTGGGCAACGGGCTTCGCGTGGTCCTGAGCCCCGACCCGGGCGCGCCCACGGTGGTGGTCGCCGTCTACTACCGGGTCGGGTTCCGCTCCGAGCCGCGCGGCCGCTCCGGGTTCGCGCACCTGTTCGAGCACCTGATGTTCCAGGGCTCCGCGAACCTGGGGAAGATGGAATTCATCCGGCTGGTGCAGGCCAACGGCGGGATCCTCAACGGCTCGACCCGGCACGATTTCACCAACTACTTCGAGGTACTGCCGGCGCACAAGCTGGAGACGGCGCTCTGGGCCGAGGCCGACCGGATGCGGAGCCTGGACATCTCGGAGGAGAACCTCGCGAACCAGCGGGACGTGGTGAAGAACGAGATCCAGGTGAACGTGCAGAACCAGCCGTACGGCGGCTTCCCGTGGCTGGACCTGCCCCAGCTCGCCTTCGAGAACTGGGCCAACGCGCACGACTACTACGGCGACTTCCGCGACCTCGACGCCGCCAGCCTGGAGGACGCGCGGGCCTTCTTCCGGACCTACTACACCCCCAACAACGCCGTCCTCGTGCTGACCGGCGACTTCGACCCCCGCGAGGCGCGTGCGCTCGTGGAGCGGCACTTCGCGGGCATCTCCCGCGGCCCCGAGCCGCCGCCGGTGGACGACCGCGAGCCGCGGCAGGCGGCCGAGAGGCGCGGGGTGAAGACCGACCCGCTCGCCAGCCGGCCGGCTCTCGCGGTGGGGTGGCAGATGCCGCCCCGCGGCACGCCCGAGCACCGGGCAATGAGCCTGCTGGACCAGGTGCTGCTCCAGGGCGACGACAGCCGCCTCACCCGCGTGCTGGTGAAGGAGCGCGGACTCACCGGCGCGGTGGAGGGCGGGATCAACCTCCTCGGCAACGCATTCAACCATGCCGGGCCGATGCTCTGGACGGTGTCGCTCCTCCACGACCCGGATCGGACGGCGGATGACGTCCTGGCCGCGCTGGACGGCGTCGTCGCGGAGGTGCGGGAGCGGCCGGTCGGCGCGGAGGAGCTCGGGCGTGCCCGGGTGAAGCTCCGCTCGGCCCTGTACGACGCGGTGGGCGCGTACTTCGGCTTCGGCCGGGCCGACCTGCTGGCGAGCTTCGCGCTCTTCGACGGCGATCCCGGCCGGATCAACCGGCTCGAGGCGGAGTTCGCCGGGGTCACCCCGGAACTGGTCCTCGCCACGGCGGCGGAGTGGCTCCGGCCGGGGAACCGTACCGTGCTGGCCCTGGAGCCGGGCGTGACGGGGGCGGAATGACGCGGCAGCTCCCTCCCGTCGGCGGCGTGCCGAAGGACTTCGTCCTCCCCGAGGCGGAGAGCTTCACCCTCCCGAACGGGATGACCGTGACGCTCGTGCCCTGGGGCACCATCCCCAAGGCCACGGTGAGCCTCGTGCTGCGCGCGGGGAGCCTCAACGAACGGGCGGATGAGGTGTGGCTCGCGGACCTGGTGGGCGACCTGCTCCAGGAGGGCTCGCTCTCCCGGGATGCCCGCGAGGTGGCCGAGGCCGCCGCCGGGATGGGCGGGTCGGTCAAGGTCGCGACGGGGTTCGACCAGACCGGCGTCACCGGCGACGTGCTGGCAGAGGCAGCCCCCGACATGGTGCGGCTCCTGGCCGAGATGGTCCGTCTCCCGCGGCTGCCGGAGTCGGAGCTGCCCCGGCTCCGGCAGGACCGGCTGCGGGAGCTGGCGGTGGCGCGGAGCCAGCCGGACCAGCTCGCGCTCGAAGCGTTCCGCCGCGCCCTCCACGGCGACCATCCCTACGGCCGGCTCTTCCCGCCGGAGGCGATGCTGGCGGGCTTCACCATCGGGCAGGTGCGCGCGTTCCACGACACGAACTTCGGGGCCCGGCGCGCCCGGCTCTACGTGGCCGGCCGTTTCGACGCGGCGGTGGTCAGGGAGGCGGCCGGGGAGGCGTTCGGGGAATGGGTGCCGGGGCCGGAGCCCCTGATCCTGCCGCCGGAGGTGCGGGCGCGCCGCGAGCTCCTCGTGGTGGACCGCCCCGGCGCCCCGCAGTCCACGCTCCTCGTCGGCACGCCGGTGTTCGACCCGACGCATCCCGACTGGGTCCGCCTCCTGGTGACGAACGCGCTGCTCGGCGGCAGCTTCGCCAGCCGGATCACCAGCAACATCCGGGAGGAGAAGGGGTGGACCTACTCGCCGGCGAGCACCCTCTCGGTGCGCTACCGGGACGCGTACTGGGCCGAATCCGCCGACGTGACCACGGCGGCCACGGGGCCGAGCCTCGGCGAAATCTTCCGGGAGATCGAGCGGCTCGGGGCGGAGGAGCCGCCGGAGGAGGAGCTCGACGGCATCCGGAACTACGTCGCGGGCACCTTCGTGCTGCAGAACTCGACCCGCCAGGGCATCGTCGGGCTCAAGACCTTCCTCGACCTGCACGGCCTGCCCGAGGCCTACCTGGGGACCTACGTGAAGTCGGTGCACGGCACCACGCCGGCCGACGTCTCCCGGCTGGTGCGCGAGCTCCTGGTGCCCGGGCGGATGCTGATCGCGGTGACCGGGGACCGCGCGCTCATCGAGGACCAGCTGGCCCCGTGGGCCCCGGTGCGATCATCGGACTGACGCCGCCGGGCTGGCGAATCGGGGCCGTCGTCCCTATCTTTTCCGCCCTGTCGGGGCTGTAGCTCAGCTGGGAGAGCGCTGCAATCGCACTGCAGAGGTCAGGGGTTCGACTCCCCTCAGCTCCACTCCGAAAGCACGCCGGGCCGCCCTTCAGGCGGCCCGGCGTGCTTTCGGGGGAGAGGGGAGCAGGGAGAGGGAACTGCCGGTGAGGGGCCGAGCGGACCTCTCCCCTCTCCCCTCTCCCCTCTCCCTGCCCTACTCCACCTCCAGCGCCACGTCCGCCGCCTTGGCCGAGTGGGTCAGGGCGCCGATCGACACGTAGTCCGCCCCTGCCTCCGCGTAGGCCGCCACGTTCTCGAGGGTGATGCCCCCGGTGGCCTCGATCTCGATGCCGGGCCGGAGGCCGCGGGCGAGCACGCCCCAGTCGTGCACGGTGGGCGGCGACTGGTTGTCCACCAGGAGTCGCGAGGCGCCGGCGGCGCACGCCTCCCGCAGCCGTGCCTCGCTCTCCACCTCGACGTAGAGCGCGGTCACCTCCCAGGACGCCGCCTGCCGCAGCGCCTCGGCGAGGGAGCCGCCCGCCTGCCGCAGCGCGCGCCAATGGTTGTCCTTCACCATCACCTGCCGTGCCAGGTCGAGGCGGTGGAGGTGCCCGCCGCCGGCAACGACCGCGGCGGCGTCGAAGAGCCGGAGGCCGGGCGCGGTCTTCCGGGTGTGGAGCACCCTGCAGCGGGTGTGGGCGACGGCGTCCACGCAGGCGCGGGTGGCGGTGGCGATGCCGCTCGCGCGCTGGAGCAGGTTGAGCAGCGTGCGCTCGCCGAGGAGGATGGCGCGGAGCGGTCCCTCGAGGGTGCCGACCACGGCAGCGCGCGGGATGCGGTCTCCTTCGGCCGCGCTCCACGCGACCGGCCCGAAGCCGGCTTGGCGGGCCACGGCCTCCGCGTATGCCAGTCCGGCGAGCACCCCCGCCGAGCGGAACTCGATCCGGCCCCGGCCGTGGAGCGCCTCGGGCACCGTGAACTCCGAGGTGACGTCCTCGGGGCCGTCCTCGGCCAGGCTGAAGCGTGCGACGTCGTCCGCGTCCTCGGCGACGCGGGCGAGCGGCGTCCAGGTCGCGTCAGTCACCGGGCTTCGCCGCCGTCGCGGGGCCCAGCGCGATCATCCGGTCCACCGACGCGCGGGCCCGCGCCGCGATGTCGGGCGGGACGGTGATGTGGTGCTGGTCGAGCCGCAGCGCGTCCAGCGTGGCCTCGAGCGTGATCGCCTTCATGTAGGCGCATTCCGCGGCCCGGTCGGCGGCGAAGAAGGCCTTGTCCGGCGCCTCCTTCATCATCCGGTGCATGATGCCGGTTTCGGTGGCCACGATGAACGACTTCGCGGGCCGCTCGCGCGCCAGCTGCACCATCCGCTCGGTCGAGGCGATGTGGACCCCCTCGGCGTCCACGTCGCCGGTGCCCATGGCGTAGATGAGCTGCCCGGCGCAGCCGCATTCGGGGTGCACCAGCACCTCGGAGCCTGGATGCGCACGGCGGGCGGCCTCGAGATTGAGCGGGTTGATGCCGGCGTGGACGTGGCACTCGCCGAGCCAGACCTCGATCCTCCGATCCGGCCGCTGCCGCTTCACGTGCATGCCGAGGAAGAAGTCGGGGAGGAAGAGGATGCCGCGCTCCGCCGGCACCGCGTCGATCACGTCCAGGACATTCCCGCTGGTGCAGCAGTAGTCGAGCTCGGCCTTCACCGCGGCGGTGGTGTTGACGTAGCCGACGGCGATGTGGTCGGGGAACTCCGCCCGCCAGCGGCGGACGTCCTCGGCGGTGATCGTGTCGGCGAGTGAACAGCCCGCGCGGAGGTCGGGGAGGAGGACCCGCTTGGCCGGGCTCAGGATGGCCGCCGTCTCCGCCATGAAGTGCACGCCGCAGAAGACGATGATATCCTGGGCGACCCTGGCCGCCTCGCGGGAGAGCCCGAGCGAGTCGCCCACGAAGTCGGCCACGTCCTGCACCTCGGGCCGCTGGTAGTTGTGGGCGAGGATCACCGCGTTCCGCTCGCGCGCCAGGCGGCGGATCTCGCCCTGCATCTCCCCGATCTGCTCGGGGGAGAGGGCGGTGGGCTCGATGACGGGGAGGTTGAGGGGCATGGGATGACGGGTACGGGGGTCGGGGGTCACGAGTCGCGAGTCACGAGTCACGAGTCACGAGTCAGGTGGGGAGTGGATGACAACTCGCGACTCGCGACCCGCGGCTAGTCCAGCCCCAGCGGGTCCGGCTCGATCCTCACCTGGTCCGCCGGGGGGAAGTCGATCCGCCGGTGGCCGCCGCGGCTCTCGCGCCGCTCCAGCGCGGAGCGGGTGATGAACTGCGCCACGCGGAGCTGGTGCCGCGTGCGCCAGGCACCGGCGGGCGCCTTCGCCTCGAGGGCGGCCAGGTCCCGGAGGGCCTGCTCCAGCGACCCCTCGGTACGGCTCAGCCCGACCATCCCTGTCATAATAGTCCGCATCGCCTCGCGAAGCGTGGGTGCCGGGGCCTGGAAGTCGGAGCCGTCGTCGGGTGGTCCCGCCTCGACCGGAGGCCCCGCCGGGACGGCCGCCGGATTCTCCTCCGCTTCCCTCATCAGGGCGCGCGCCGCGCGGTCCGCGAACACCAGCCCCTCGAGGAGTGAGTTCGACGCGAGCCGGTTGGCGCCGTGCACGCCGGTGGAGGCGACCTCGCCGATGGCCCAGAGCCCCGGCACCGTGGTGCGCCCGTCGAGATCGGTGAGGACTCCACCCATCGCGTAGTGCAGCGCCGGCGCCACCGGGATCAACTGCTGCGCGGGGTCGATGCCGTTCCGTGCCAGCATCTCGTGGATGCCGGGGAAGCGCTCCGCGAAGTCCGGCAGGTGGCGGGCGTCGAGGAACGCGCCCCCCTCCGACACTGCGTATTCCACCGCCCGGGCCACCACGTCCCTCGGGGCCAGCTCCGCCCGGTCGTCGAACTCGCGGGTGAACCGCTGGCCGGTCCAGTCTACCAGGTGGGCGCCGGCGCCGCGCACCGCCTCCGAGACGAGCGGGGCCTGATTCACGCCGCGAAGCCGGAGCGCGGTGGGGTGGAACTGGAGCAGTTCGAGGTCGCGGAGCTCGGCGCCCGCCTCGTCGGCGAGGGCCCAGCCGTCGCCGGTCGAGGTCGGGGGATTCGTGGTCACGGCGTAGAGCTGTCCCACGCCGCCGGTGGCCAGCACCACATCCCGCGCCGGGATGACCTCGACCTTCGACTCCCGACCTTCGACCGCGGTCACCACCTCCACCCCGGCGATGCGTCCGTCCTTCCTCACCAGCCGCCGCACCTCGGCATGCTCCCGCACCTCGATGGAGGGCAGGTGCCGGACGACGGCGATCAGGGCCCGGACCATCGCGGCGCCGGTGCGGTCGCCATCGGCGTGGATGATCCGGTGCCGGCTGTGGGCGGCCTCGAGCCCGAAGCGCAGCTCGCCGTCCGGACCGCGGTCGAAATCGGCGCCGAGGGCGAGCAGCTCGCGGATACGGTCGGGACCCTCGGTGGTGAGGACGCGGACCGCCTCGGGGTCGTTGATGCCGCCACCCGCCGCCATGGTGTCGGCCGCGTGCAGGGTGGGGCTGTCGCCAGGCCCGAGGGCCACGGCCACGCCGCCCTGGGCCCAGGCGGAGGCGCTGTCGCCCAGCGCGCCCTTGGTCAGCAGGAGGACGGGATGGCCTCCCGCCGCGAGGCGCCAGGAGGCCCAGAGTCCTGCGATGCCGGAGCCGACCACGACCGGGCGGATCATTGTCGGAAATATGCCCTACCCGCCCCGCTCACGCAGGAAGGCGCCGATGCCGGCCGCCCCACCCCTTCACGCCTTCGGGGATCCTGGGGCGGAACTCCTCGTAGAGGGAGAAGGCTTCCCCCTCGAGGCGGCGCGGCGGCAGCGACTTCGCCAGGGCCCTCATTGCCGCGGTGACATCCGCCAAGGCGTCACCGGACTTCTGCTCCGGGTAGCGCTCGACGGTGGCCGGATCCTCCGGTCGGCCCTTCACGGCCGCACGAACCCCCTTCGGGGTGTGGGTGACCGGGACCGCGCGGCCGAGGAGGGGGACGAGTTCCGGCGCCTTCCGGGGCCTTGCCTGCTTCGGCCGCGCCCCCGGCTCGGGCGCCTCGAACAGCCCGAGCCGACGCCCCTTGGACTGGGCGTTGAGGCCGGCGACGGCCTTCCCGAGGGTGAGCGCCGCTGCCCAGTCGTGACCGAACCGAGCGGCGACGACCGCGGCCCAGAGGGTCAGGACCGGTGCGCGATTCACGCGAATGGTGTGGGTCGGCAGAACGTCCTCCCGGCCGGGCTGGCGCCGCCGCTCCGCTCCGGCCCGTGCGGCTGGAGCCCGGGGATCCGGGCGCGGGCCTTGACAAGGTGGGTGATCAGGCCGCAATGAGGGAAGGGTGAAGGCCGGGTGAATGAGAGTTCCGGAGACTCTCGCGATTCCTTCACACGGTCTTTCCCACGGTTCCACACACCCACCCAAAGGCGAGGTTTCCAATGGTCCATCCTTGGTTCGTGCCTCGCTCCGCGTTCCCGGCCCTGCTCCTCGTCCTCGGGCTCGGGGCCTGCACCGACACCGTCTACCGGGATCGGCCGCCGTTCAATCCGCCCCCGGACGAGGCCAGTGGCTTCCTCGGGTACTACACGGCGGCCGACCGGCAGACCACCTGCGGGAATTGCCACGTGGGCCAGCAGATGGACTGGATCCAGACGAAGCACTCGAACGCCTGGGCCGACCTCCAGGCCCACCCGGATGCCGAGGCCTTCTGCGAGTCGTGCCACACCGTCAACTCGCGGGGCAACCAGCCGCTTGCCGACGTGGGCTACGACAATGTCACGGATGAGGCCTACCACGACGTCCAGTGCGAGAGCTGCCACGGGCCGGGCCTCGCCCACGTGGAGAATCCCACGATCGAGGCGAATCGTCCGAAGGCGAGCGCGAACGTCTATCCCTCCGTGGATGTCGCGGACACGGCGGCACTCGTGAACTCGAGCTGCGGGGCCTGTCACCAGGGAGCCGGTCCGTCGCAGAACCACGACTACCTGCAGGAGTGGCTCTCGTCGCGGCACGGGCAGCTCCGGGCCAGTCAGGCGGCCAACCCGAGTTGCCAGCCGTGCCATGAGGGGAAGGGCGCGCTGGCGGCCTGGGGCGTGAACACCGCGTACAAGGAACTCGGGACCTCCACCCTCCTGCCCCAGAACTGCGTGGTCTGCCACGACCCGCACGGCACGGCCCAGGGGACGGATGGGCAGCCGCTGCCGGGACAGTTGCGCTTCCCCATCAACGAACCCGTCCTCGAGCGCAACCTCTGCACCAGGTGCCACAACCGGATCCCCGAGCCGGTTGCCAATTCGAGCCGGGGCCCGCACGGGGCGCAAGGACCGGTGCTCTTCGGCACCGCGGGGTACTTCCCGCCGGGGACCTCGTACGACACGACGGCCATCCTCACGACGCACGGCTCGACCGCCAACCCGCGGCTCTGCGCCGGCTGTCACGTGAACTCGTTGTCCGGGACGGATGCCGGGGGCAACCCGACGACCTTCACCGGCCACAGCTTCCACCCCGTCCCCTGCCTGGCCCAGAAGTCGCCCCCGGTGGTGGACCCGACCTACTCGAACGACTGCGCATTCGACGAGCCCAGCCGTTCGTGGGCGAGCTGCACCGCATCGGGCTGTCACGGCAGCGAAATCATCGCCGTCCAGCGGCTGGACCAGATCAAGACGGAGAAGGAGGGGTACGTCGCGACCCTCTGGGTGGATCTCGACGAGGACGAGAGCCTGGATGTCTACCCGACGGATGACGGGTACCTGGCGCACATCAAGCTGAACGTGCCGAACGACCTCGACTTCACGAACGCGCCCTACAACACCATCGTCACGCCAGCCAAGGGGGCACTGTTCAACGCCCAGCTGCTCGGCGAGCACCTGTCGGGCCACCCGGACGGCTCGCACGGCGTGCACAACCCGTTCCTGACCCGGGCACTGCTGCAGTCCTCCATCGCGGACCTCGAGGCCAATTACGGGGCCATCCTTCCGGCCATGTCCGAACCGGTGCTGTCCCGGCTCCAGGCCGCGATCCGGAGTGGCGAGCTCCGCGTGCCGGCGCGGACGGAGGCCGCGGTCATGAACGCGAGATCGGTCCAGCCCGCCGGAGGCCAGGCAGGCGCGCGCTAGGGAATCAAGCTTCCCCGTGTCGATCGACTGCCGGCCCCGGTGGGGCTTCGCCCGTCGGGGTCGGCGGCTTTTCCTCCTCACGCTTTCGGCGGCCGCGGTCACCGCCGGGGTCGCGGCGGCCGAGTCCGCCGCCGGAACACGGGATCCGGCGCTGCCCGTCGCCCAGCCGGGCGACACCTTCTCCCACGCACGGCACAAGAGCCTTCACTGCCTGACGTGCCACCTCAGCCGCACGGGGGCGATGCTCACGTTCGAGCCGCCGCGCGGCTGCCAGATCTGCCATCACCAGGCGCCCGCACGGTCCGACTGCATCCACTGCCACGAGGCGGGCAGCGTCCCCCCAGCGGTCGAAGTCCACGTCGTCATCGTGCCCGCCGGCAAGCCCGCGCGCGATCGGCCCGTGGCCTTCCAGCACGAGCGTCACGCCGAACTTCGCTGCACCGAGTGCCACGGCCAGCCCGTGACGCTGGCGCCGGTGGATTCCGCGGGCAGCTGCCGGGGATGCCACGACAGGCACCACCGGGCGGGGCGCAACTGCGCCACGTGCCACCGGACCGAGGCGATCACCCGGCCCCATGCCCGGCCGGTCCGTGCCCACGTCGCGTGCAACTCCTGCCATCCGACGGCCGCCATCAGCCCGTTGTCGCCGACGCGCTCGTTCTGCCTGGCCTGCCACCCGCCTGACGTGGATCATCATCCGGAGCGTGAGTGCGCCGACTGCCATTTCCAGGCGGGGCAGGACGACTACCGGACGCGACTGCTCCGGCGCGAAGGCCCGGGATGAACCGGGGATTCGGGTGGGGCGCGCTCCTCCTCTTCGCCGCGCCGGTTGCGGCGGCGGGGCAGGAGTACCTGCTGCGGCTCGACACCCGGGTGCAGGGGGTGGAGTATCGCGGGCTCGGGGAGGACAGCATCCCGGCCGGGGAGGTCGTGAGCGGTCCCGACGGCGGACTGGAAACCCCGGACGGCCACGCCGTGACCTGCATCGGGGAGGCGTACTGCTACTTCTTCCGCCCGGGGCCGGTCCGGCGGGGCGCCCCACTCGTGACGAGCGCGGACCTGACCGCCTGGGGCTTCGGCGTGACCGACCTGAGCCTGCACGCGAACGCCCGCGTGGGCCTGGATCTCGGCACCGCCGATGCCTGGCCGGGCTCCGATCCCGCAGTGCAGCTCAACGAGGGGTACCTGCAGTACGCCACGGAGCGCCTCTCCGGCCGGCTGGGCCGACAGGTGGAGCGCGGGAGGCTCGGTTCCTACGGCCACGACGGCCTCCACCTGGCATACCGGTTCCCGTCGCTCGGGCTCACCGCGATCGGCTATGCCGGCCTCGGCCTGGCTCGGGGGTCCGCGCTGCCGGTGACCAGCGGCGCGCTCGATCCCCTGGATGAGTTCCAGCCCCGGATGAGGCAACTGCTTGCGGGCGGAGCCGTCGAGTGGCGGGCACCGGGCGTGGACGCGCGGCTCGACTACCTGCGCGAGGTGGACCGGGATACCCGGAACTTCGTGTCCGAGCGGATGGCCCTGTCGGCCACCCTCGGCCCCGTCTCCGGCTGGAGCCTGACGGGTGGCGCGGATTACGACCTCGCCTGGGGCTGGTGGGGGAGCGCCGACCTGGCGCTCCGGCACAGCGGGAGGTGGTTCGGGGGCTCGGCGGGCGTGCGCCGCTACCGCCCCTATTTCGACCTCTGGACCCTCTGGGGGGCGTTCAGCCCCCTCGCATACTCGGCCGTGAACGGATCCGTCTGGCTGGCACCGGTGCGGGGCCTCACGGTTCGCGCCGGCGGCGAACGGTACTGGTATCCCGATGCCGAGGCCGAGACCCCGCTGGTCGGTGAGGAGACCGAGGGGTGGCGCTGGAACGCCGGCGCGGGCTACACGATTTCCCCGGCCGTGAGCGCCGATGTGGGGTACCAGGTGGCCTTCGGGCCGGGGGCCTCGTCCCGGGGAGTGGACGGGAGCGTCAGCGTGCGGCCGGTCCCGATGCTCTCGCTGACGGCGGAGGGAGGCTACCAGGTGCGCCCGCTGGAGTACCGCGTGGAGGACCCGGCCCTCACCTGGTACGGGATCGCCGTGGACTTCCGGCCGGCGGAGCGACTGCGGATCGACCTTCGGGCCACCCGTTTTGACGAGGACCGCCGGCGGCCGGACGCGTCGGCGATCGACTGGTCGCAGACCCGCCTCAGCGCAGGCATCAGCTGGCTCCTCGGCACGAGCGTCGACCGCCTGCCGTTGCCGCCGGCGGTGCGGCGTGAGGGACGGCAATGAGCCTCGGCCGCGTCTCCCTCCCGGCGGCCCTCGTCCTCCTGCTGGGCGGCTTCGGCGCCGCCGCGCTCCGGCACGGCACGGACGGCTTCGATCACGAGAAGCATCGCAAGGTCTTCCCGGAATGCCTGGGCTGCCACGCGGGGGTGACGGATGCGGCACGTCCGCTCTACCCCGCGCCGGCGGCCTGCGCCACCTGCCACGATGGGGTGATCGAGAGGTTGGTGGAGTGGGCCGCGCCTCCCCGGCGCCCCTCCAACTTCCGGTTCACCCACGCGGAGCACGCGCGGAAGTCGGGTGCGAAGCTCCCGGCCGATTCCAGCCTCGCCTGCGGGGAGTGCCACATCCCGTCGGGAGCACTGCCGATGACCGTGCGCCGGACCCTCTCCGCCCAGTGCCTCGACTGCCACGGGATCCGGACGGCGCACTTCTCCGCCCCCGACACCGCCTGCGCGACCTGCCACCTCACGCTGGCGGAGGCGAGGGCCCTGCCCGAGGCGAGGGTGGCGGCGTTCGGGAAGCCGGCTTCACACGACCAGGCAGGATTCGTCACTTCCCGGGGGCACGGAGGGCTGGCGGAGCGGGGAGATGGAACGTGCGCCTTCTGCCACGCCCGCGACTTCTGCGCGCAGTGCCACGTCAACGCCCCCGAGGTGAAGGCCATCCAGGCGCTCGCACCCGATGCGCGCGCGCGGGCCATCAAGGCGGAGCTGGCGGCGCCGTCCTCGCACCGGGAGGCGCGGTTCCTCTCCCGGCACGGCGGGAACGCCCGGCGCGACCCGGCGCGCTGCGCGTCCTGTCACACGCGGGAGAGCTGCATCGCATGCCATCGCACGCGGCCCCCGATCGTGCTGGCGCTCCCCGACAGCGGGCCGGGGCGGGGCATCGGGGCGCGGATCGTGCGGGAGCCGGGCTACCACGGTGCCGGCTTCGCGGATCGCCACGGTCCCCCGGCTCGGTCGGCCCCCGGGACCTGCAGCGCCTGCCACGCGCGGGCCGAGTGCCTGGAGTGCCATCGCCCCAACCCCGGTGCGTCGGGGAACTATCACCCGGCCGGCTTCCTGACCCGGCATCCCGTCGCGGCCTTCAATCGGCAGGTGGATTGCACGGCGTGCCACAACCAGGGCGCCATCTGTGCCACCTGTCACGAGCGGGCCGGATTGGCGTCCCCGGGCTGGCGACGGCCGGCGTACCACGACGCCAACGGCGCGTTCGCCCTCAACCACGGGGTCGCCGCGCGCCAGAACCTCGAGTCCTGCGTGACCTGCCACACCGAGCGCGACTGCCTGACCTGCCACTCGGCGCAGGCCGGCCGCGGGTTCAACCCCCACGGCCCCGGGTTCGACCCCGACCGGCTCCGGCGCCGGAACCCCCAGATGTGCGCCGGCTGCCACGGGAGGAGCATTCCCGGCAACTGATGGCGCGGCGACCTACCGCGCGCCGCCTCCCTCCTTCCCCGGCGCTCCCTCCTCGGGCCGGGCCGGGCCGCCGGTGACGGCCGCCGGCTCCGGCGCGGAATCCTCCTTCGCGAGGAGCCGGAAGCCGCCCATCGCCCCCATCATCCCCGGCACGTTCAGCGAGTCGGCCAGGCCGGAGGGCACCACCATCAGCGAGCCCCGCTTCACGATGCTCTCGTAGAGCATGTTCATCGCGCGCAGGTTCATGGCGACCGGGTGGTCGCGATAGGCGTCCGCCGCCTCGACGAACTTGTGGGCGATCTCGGTTTCCGCCGTGCCGAGGATGATGCGCGCCTGCCGTTCCCGCTCGGCCTGGGCCTGGCGGGACATCGCGTCCTCGAGCGCCGCCGGGATGATGACGTCGCGGATCTCCACCGACTGCACCTCGATCCCCCAGGTGACCATCTTCTGCTCCAGCGCCACCTTGAGGCCGTGCCCGAGCTCGACCCGCGCCTGGATGAGCTCGGCGAGGTCGTGCTTGCCGATCGCGTCCCGCAGCGCCGTCTGCGCCGACAGGATCACCGCCTCGTCGTAGTCCTGCACCGAGAGGGCGGCGCGTTCGGCGTCGCGCACGATCCAGAACGCGATCGCGTCGACGTTCACCGGCACGGTGTCCCGGGTCAGGCACGACTCGGCGCCGAAGGCGGAGGTCCGGATCCGCTGGTCGATGGTGTAGGCGACGCGGTCGAGCACCGGCACGATGGCGAAGTAGCCGGGGCCCCGGAGGCCGCGGTATCGGCCCAGCCGCAGGACGACCGCCTTCTCCCACTGGTCGGTGTACTTGATGGAGGCGGTGAGGAGCAGCCCCAGCGCCAGTCCCGCCACCCCTGCCAGCAGGGGCGGGACTCCGGCGAGGAACAGCGCGCCGGCCAGCCCGCCGCCGACGATCAGGCCCGCGGTGAACGCCGCGAGCGAGTAGTGCGTGTCGTTCGGCCTATGCGTGATCATGGTCCCTCACCTCGTCGGGGAATGTGACGGTGTCGGGCAGCCCGCGGGTCGCCTCATCGTGTCCGGACCGGCCGGACGTCCTCGCGCTGCGGGCGGTTGCTGCGCGGGCGGGCCATCCGCGCCGCGGGCGCCTCCTGCAGGTGGGGGCTGCGCGCCACCCCGCCCTCGATCGGGAGCGCGACCCGCACCAGGATGGTCAGGACGAACAGGCCCGTCGCCCAGATGCCCGCGGTCACGCCCAGCTCCACCCACGTGGGGGTGTACTCGACGATCTCGCCGAGCGGCGAGGGCACGAAGCCGGGAATCACGAGGCCCATGCCCTTCTCGACCCAGATGCTGACGAAGAGCGTGACACAGGCGGGCATCAGCCAGCGCGGGTTCCGCCGGATCGAGTGGATCATGAGGGCGATCGTGGCCGTCACGTTCAGCGCGATCGCCGTCCAGATCCAGGGCACCAGCGCGTCATGCCCGTCGAGGCCGAGGAACAGGTATCGGGCGTTGATGCCGTGGTGGGTGGGCCAGTAGAACTTGTAGAACAGCTCGGAGAGCAGCATCACGAGGTTGATCTGCGCCGCGACCGTGGTGATCAGCGCGAGCTTGTGGAACACGCCGTCGGAGATGGCGTAGGTCGTGCTCCGCCGGACGAACCAGAGGAGCAGGATCATGAACGCCGGGCCCGCCGTGAATGCGGAGGCGAGGAAGCGCGGTCCGAGCAGCGCCGTGTTCCAGAAGGGCCGTGCCGGCAGGCCCGCGAGCAGGAAGGCCGTGACCAGGTGGATGCTCACCGCCCAGATGACGGAGATGTACATCCAGGGGAGGTACCGGCTCTTGACCGG
This sequence comes from uncultured Gemmatimonadales bacterium, assembly GCA_963717315.1. Taxonomy (GTDB): domain Bacteria; phylum Gemmatimonadota; class Gemmatimonadetes; order Gemmatimonadales; family GWC2-71-9; genus JAICEH01. Next base: position 13,140 of record CAVQWA010000067.1, on the reverse strand, counting down.
GGGGCGTCCGACGTAGCGGGAGTAGAGGATGTAGAACGGGATGGCCAGGTTCAGGGCGAGGTACCCGTTCAGGACGATCACGTCCCAGGCGAGGAGCGACCGCGGCCAGTTGAGGTAGCCGAGGACCGGGACCAGGTGCCACGCCCCCATCGGGTTGCCGATGTCCACGACCACGAACCCGAGGCACATCACGATGGCGGCCACGGCCACCCCCTCGGCCAGCAGCACCGCGCGGCCGAAGTCGATGTCCTCCAGGACGTAGGCCGGGAGCACCAGCATCATGGCGGCCGCCGCCAGCCCGACCAGGAACGTGAAGTTGGAGATGTACAATCCCCAGCTCACGTGGTCGCTCATCCCGGTGACCCCCAGGCCCTGGCGCAGCTGGACGGAATAGGCGTACGCGCCCGCGAGCATGATGAGCGTCAGCGTGCCCATCCACAGGTGGTAGCGCCGGTCCCCGGAGGTCACCGACGCCAGCGCGGTTCGCAGGAACGCCCCGAGGTGCACGCTCGCCTCAGTCGGTGAAGTACCAGAAGCGGGGTTCCGTCTTCAGGTCCTCCTTGAGACGGAACACCCGCTTGTTCGCCAGCACCCAGCGGATCTCCGAGTCGGGATCCAGCAGGTTGCCGAAGACCCGGGCCCCGGTGGGACAGGCCTCGACGCACGCCGGCAGCCTTCCCTGCCGGGTCCGGTGGATGCAGAAGGTGCACTTCTCGACCACGCCCGGCTTGCGCGCCCGGTTGCCCAGGTAGTGCTGGTCGGGGTTCACTTCCGGCACCGGAACCTCGGGGCCGCTCCAGTTGAAGCGTCGCGCCCAGTAGGGGCAGGCCGCCATGCAGTAGCGGCACCCGATGCACCAGTCGTAGTCCACCACGGTGATGCCGTCCGGCTCCTGCCAGGTGGCGCCCACGGGACAGACGCGGACGCAGGGCGGGTTGGCACACTGGAAGCACTGGGTCCCCAGGTAGAAGTGCCCTTCGGCGGGCACCTCGTGCTGGAAGGTCGCGTCCGCCAGGTCGAAGTCGACTTCCCCGTCCTCCATCTCGAAGATCCGGATGTACTGGGTTCCCGCGCGGCGGTCGAGGTTGTTCTCGTTGATGCAGGCCTCGACGCAGTTCCGGAACCCCTTGCACTTCGAGATGTTGAAGGCGTACCCGAACACCACGCCGGGTTGCGCGCCGGTGGCCCGGATCGTCACGTCCGCGCCGCGGCGGAGCAGGGCAAGGCGCTCGAGCCGGGCGATCGTCTCCGCCCGCTCCCCTTCCGTCATGAACCGGTAGTTGCCCTTGATGTACTCCTGCCACGCGAGCTGCCGGATCTCGCGGGCCTCGTCCGTCTCCGCGCTCAGGGGCGCGCACGCGCCCGTCGCCTGGGTACCGAGCGCCGCGCCGCCGGCGAGCAGGCCCAGCGCCGCCCGGCGGTCGACCCGCTTCTGCAGCGGGACGAGGTTCCGGCCATTCCCCGGGATTCCACCGGTGGGGTCCTCTCTCATGGATCGTCCCTCCGCGTGCGTGCGAGCACCGGCGCGCGGAAGGGAATCCGCGGCCGGACGGCGGGCTGGTGCGGGTCGTGGCAGTCGGGGCAGGCCATCACGACGCGCCGCCCCTGCCAGCCGTCGAGCCGCTTCCCGTGCCCGCCGCCCGCCCAGGCGCCGGCCTCGGGGAAGTGGCATTCGCCACAGAGCCGGTAGCTCTCGTCCAGGGTGGCGCGCTTGCCGCCCTCAAGGGCGAGCAACTCGACGTCCTCCTCCGCGTGGCAGGTCGAGCAGATCGCGCCGGTCCGGTCGGGATGCACCGGCTGGATGTCGTGGTGTGCGTCGGGAACGCGCCGGGCCCCGGGGACGAGCCCCCGGCCGGCGTGGCACGAGGTGCACGGGTACTGCGTGAGTGCCGCCGAGCGATCGCGGAGGGCGATCGACCGGGTGATGGTGCCGAACTGGCGGGCATGCCCGCTTTCCCGGGCGGCACTCCGGCGCGCGACCTCGAAGGGACGCTCTCCGGCTCCGGTCCAGCCCCGCACCGTATCGGCCGGCACGGTCGCCAGGACCCCCGGCTCCAGGTCTGCGTTGCGCGTGGCGGCGGCGGAATCGACCCGCACCGCGGCGTTTCCCGGTGGCGGCCCTTCCGGCCCGGGGCGGGGTGACGGCCGGCACCCCGAGGGCAGGCTTGCCGCCGCGAGGCCCAGCGCCGCGAGCGTGGCCGCCAACCGGCTCATCGGGTGGCCCCGGGCCCGGCGTCGGCGACCCGCGCCGGGCGCGTGAAGAGTCCAGCGGCCTCGGGCAGGAGGTGGCACTGGCGGCAGTTGGCCCGCTCCGGGTGCGACGTGCGGATCTCCGCGACGGCCGCGGGCCCCGAATGGCAGGCGAGGCAGTTGCCCCGGAGCAGGAGATCGTGCGGCATCGAGGGCGGGAGCTGGTCCGGGGTGGTCCGCCCCAACGTCGGCCAGGCCGCCGCCGGCCAGGTCAGCGCGGCATCGTGCCGGGGAGGACCGCCGTTCGGGCCGTGGCACATGGCGCAGCGCGCGTTGGGATCGGCGCCGGGCGTGGACCGGTCCACCACGCCATCCTCGCCCACATGGCACTGCAGGCACGTGCCGAGCTCGGGGTGGGGCGTGACCGGTACGTAGGCCGCGAAGCGCCGGGAATACCCGCCCCGTTCGTGACACGTCCGGCAGACGCCGGTCCGGAACTCGTCGGGACTGAGCGCGTGCGGGATGCGCGGCGGCGCGCCGGGATACGCGCGGAGGAACCGGAAGGTCCGCAGCGTACGCGGGTGCGCCGTGCGGTGGCGCGCGTCGCCCGGCTCGATGGCCACCGTGGCGGGATTCGTCCGGAACACGTCCGCCTCGGCGGGAATCGGATGGTCGGGCTCGGTGAGGAGTGCCACCGCGGCGACTGGCGGCTCCGCGGCGCGGGGGGGAGGCGCCCGGCGGATCGCCACGACCGCCGCCACGATGGCGGTGGCCGCCGACGCGGCAAGGAGGAGGCCTGCGGCCCGCGCCGCGGCCCGCGGCCGGTCGGGGCTCACGGCGCGGGCCGGGCCGACAGCCGTTCCACGCGCACGGCGCACTTGCCGCCATCGGGCTGTCCCGAGAGGGGGCACGAGGCGTCGAGCATCAGCCGGTTGACCGGCAGTGCCTCGTCGAAGTCCGGGACGAACACCTGCCCGCGCGGCGGCTGGGAGCGATACTCGATGCGGGCCTCGATCTCGATCGAGCCGCGCCGGCTCACCAGGCGAACCCGTTCGCGGTTGCGGATGCCGAGGTCGCGCGCATCCGCGCGGTTCATCTCGACATAGGCGTGCGGCAGGGCGCGGTGGAGCGTCGGGATCCGCCGGGTCATCGAGCCGGCCCCCCAGTGCTCGAGGACGACGCCCGTGGAGAGCCAGAACGGATAGGCCCGGTCCGGCGCCTCGGCGGGCGGCGCCCAGGGCCGGAGCCAGATCCACGCCCGACGGTCCGCGTGGCCGTAGAAGTCGAACCGGCCGCGGGTGTCGTCGGCTGCGGGGTCCTCGGCGGTGCTGTAGCGGCGCCGGGTCTCGCGGCCGGCGGCGTACGGCCACTGGACGCCCGGCTGGGCGCGCAGGGCGGCGATGGGAGGCAGGGCACCGGGCGAGCCCGCGTGGAAGCGGGCGTACTCCTCCCAGATCTGCTCCACGTGGCGGCGCTGCTCGTAGGCGAAGAGCCGGGGGGAGCCGAGCCGGCGCCCCACCTCGATCATCTGCCAGGCGTCGCCGGTCGCGTCGCCCGGCGGTGCGACGAGGCGCCCGAAGTGCTGCAGCCGCCGCTCCACGTTGCCGTAGACGCCCTCGCGCTCGAACCACATCGCGGCGGGGAGGACGACATCCGCCACGTCGGTCGTCGGCGTGGGGTAGGCCTCCGAGACGACCAGGAAGCGGTCCGCCCCGGCGGCCGCGCGACGATACCGGTCGAGGTTCGGCAGGCTGACCATCGGATCGGTCGCCTGGATCCAGAGGAACCGGATGGCGCCCGATTCCAGCCGCCGGAACAGCGAGAGGGCCGGTCCGGCCGGGCGGGGATCGATCCGTTCCGCCGGCACGCCCCAGATCCCGGCGGCGCGGCGGCGATCTTCCTCGTTCTGCACGATCCCCCGGGGCAGGGTGTCCGCCAGGGTGCCGGCGTCGTGGGGCGCGCTGCCGCCACTGGGCTGTCCCGTGAGGGCGAGGGGGCTGTTGCCGGGAGTGGCGACCTTCCCGACGAGCAGGTGCAGGTTGTACAGGACGTTGTTGTTCCAGGTCCCGCGCGCATCCTGGTTGACCCCGCGCCCCCAGATCGACATCACCCGGCGACGGGGGTCGCCGTAGAGGGAAGCCAGCCAGCGGATGCTCGCCGCCGACAGGCCGGACCGCTCCTGCACCCGCTCGGGCCGGAAGTCCGAGAGGAATGCCACGTACTCGTCCCAGGTGGCGTCCACGGCGTCATCGTCGACGAGGGCGCCGTCGGTGAGGCCGTACCCGATGTCCGTCCGGCCCCGCTTGAAGGCGACGTGCCGGCCGATGAACTCCCGGTCGGCCCATTCCCGCGTGACGATCTCGTGGCAGATCCCGTTGGCGACCGCCACGGTGGCATGCGGGGCATGCAGCAGGGTCTGGTCGATGGCGTAGCTGGTGCGGTCCGTGCGGGTGGACACGCCGATGATGCGGACCGCGGGGTCTCCCCGCCTGCGTGCCAGCATCCGCGAGAAGAGCACCGGGTCGGTCTCGGCGAGGTTCACGTCCCACAGCACGAAGACGTCGGCGTGGTCGATGTCCTCATAACAGCCGATGGCGCCGTCGAGACCGAAGCTGCCCCGGAGGCCGGCCATCGCGCTCGCGGCGTAGAGCCGCGTGCTCGTCTCCACGTTGTTCGTTCCCAGCGCCCCCTTGAACAGCTTGGAGGCGATGTAGGCGTCCGGGATGGTCCACTGGGCCGACCCGTAGAGGGCGACACTGTCCTTGCCGTGCCGGCGGGCGGTCTCCCGGAGGTTGCGCGCCACCAGGTCGTAGGCCTCCGGGAGCGGGACCGCCACGAGCCTTCCGTCGCGCCGGACCAGGGCCGACGTGATCCGGTCACGGCCGTAGAGCGCTTCGACGGAGTGATAGCCCTTCGCACAGGCCATCCCCGCGCTCACCGGGGAGTCGGGATCGCCCCGCACCGCCACGGCGCGCCCGTTCTCGATCCCGACCAGCAGGCCGCAGCCGACGCCGCAGAACCGGCAGGGCGCCCGCTTCCAGGCCGGGCCCTTCGCCGGGAGCGCTGCGCCGGGCACGGCCCCGACCGCGGCAGACGCCGCGGACATGACCCCCAGGCTCTTGAAGAAGGTCCTGCGATCGACCCGTCGCATCGGAACCTGCGGGGAGGAGGGGTCGCGGCGAACCGCTGCCGCCGGGATCACCGGGATGGTGCCGCAGGTTCGGGTCGTGACTGGCAACCCGGCCGGGAACGTGACTGGACTGGCTGACGGCGTGACGGGGTGCGCTCCGACCGTGGAGCGAACGTTCGGGACGCAAGGCTGAAAGGATGGAGAATAGGTACTGAAGGGTTCTTCACGCCCGGTGCCGACTCGGCACCGGTGGCGGGGCACGCGGGGCTTCCGCGCCGGTCTGTCCTCAATCCTCGGCGCGGTAGGCGGCCTCTCCGCTCCACTGCCAGAGTTGGCGGAACCGGACGTGGGGCATCGGAAGGACGGGCCCCTGCCGCTCCGCCGGTGCGCTCCGATTCACGGATGCGGCGAACGTGCGGACGACCCGTCAGGAGGGAGTTCTCGGCCGGCCCTCATTCAACGGAGGTGTGAAGTATTCGCCACACTGGCCTGCTCCGACGGCACGCGCAGGTTCCAGGTCCTGCCCAACTGCCGTCCGGATAACGAGTTATGACTCGGCCAGCTGCCCAGACCGAGGTACGCTTTGTGCAAACTGCCGCCGCCCATGAACCGACTCCTGAGTCTGGCCCTCGTGGGCCTCGCCCTCGCCGGCTGCAGCGACGACGTCTCGTCCCCGCGCCCCGGCGACCCGGATGATGTTCGCGCCCTGCTGCAGCAGAATGGATTCAGCGGCAACGTGGAGGCGACCCTCGCGGCCCGTCTCGGTCGTCCGGTGGATCCCGACCTCGCGGACCTCGGCCGACTGCTGTTCTTCGACCGTGCCCTCGGGCTCCACTCCGATCCCGACGGCTCGAACGGCAATTCCTGCGCGGGCTGTCACTCGCCGTCGAGCGGCTTCGGGGACACCCAGTCCATCGCGATCGGGGTGGACAACAACGACGTCATCGGCCCCGGCCGCTCGGGCGCGCGCAACCAGCGGCGTTCGCCGATGCTGGTGAACATCGCCTTCGCCCCGCGCCTGATGTGGGATGGGCGCTTCTCCGCCCCGTCCGGCGACCCGTTCGACAATTCGCAGGGCTTCCGCTTCCCGATGCCCGAGGGCGACGCCGCCTTCCCGGCGAACCACCCCGGCATCCGGCACCTGCTCGTGGCCCAGGCGCACATCCCGCCCACCGAGCTGCCCGAGATGGCGGGGTTCACCGGCACGAGCGCCCAGCCGGCCGTCTCCTTCGTCGGGAAGCAGCTGCTCCGGCGCGGCATGTTCTCGGGCGGCGGCAGCGCGCTCCTCGCCGCCACTGACATCTTCGACGACGGCCACGGTCAGGCGGTCCCCGCGCCGGACGAGAACGGCTTCCGGAACGCGCAGATCCGGGACCAGGCCGCCGCCAGCATCGACGCGATCCAGGGCTACCGCGACCGCTTCGGCGCGCTCTACCAGTCGGTGGCGGACGGCGGGCCGATCACCTACCTGATGATCGCGCAGGCCCTGGCCGAGTTCCAGATCTCGCTCACCTTCGCGGATGCGCCGGTGGATGCCTTCGCCCGGGGGGACGACGCGGCACTCTCCGAGGCCGAGCGGCGGGGGGCGGTGGTGTTCTTCGGCAAGGGCGGGTGCGTGACCTGCCACGCCACGGGCGGGGCGTCGAGCGAGATGTTCAGCGACTTCCGGAACCACCGGATCGGCGGGCCGCCACTCGCACCCGAATTCGGCCCGGGGCTCGGGAACGTGCAGTTCGCCGGCGAGGGTTCGATGGAGGATTTCGGTGCCGAGCACTCGACGGGCGAGGAGGCGCACCGGTACGTGTTCCGCAGCGCTCCGCTCCGGAACGTGGCGGTGCAGCCGGCCTTCTTCCACAACGGCGCCTTCACCACCCTCGAGGCGGCGATCCGGCACCACCTCGACGCGGGGCACTCGCTTCTCGACTACGACCCGGCGGCACACGGGGTCGATGCGGACCTGCAGGTGCTCAGCCCGCCGAGGGAGCCGATCCTGGCGAGGGGGCTCGACCCCGTGCTGGCCGACGGGATCGCGCTCTCGCAGCCCGAATTCGCCGACCTCCTGGCCTTCGTGCGGGACGCCCTGCTCGACCCCCGCGCCACGCCGGCCAACCTCTGCGGGCTCATCCCCGCCTCCGTGCCGAGCGGGATGACCATCGGGACATTCCAGGGTTGCTGACCGGGAGGGGAAAGTGAAGCGCCCCGGAGCCAGTGGACCGGCTCCGGGGCGCTCCGCATTTCGACCCGACTGTTCAGCGGATCGCGTTGGAGTACGCCGCCGCACGGGCGGAATCGGCCGCGATCTCGTACATCAGCGAGTCGAGCGAGGCGGCGGTCAGGCCGTTGGCCGTGAGCACCGACTCGGCGGCGGCCGGGTTCGCCTGCATGCCGCGATAGACTGTGACCGCCTTCTCCACTCCCGCATCGGCCGTGGCGGCCGCGGGCGCCATCGCCGCCGCGGAGTCGGCCATCGCGCCTTCGGTCCGCTCACCCTTGGCGCAGGCGCCGGCGAGCAGCAGTGTCGCCGAGAGCAGCATCAATCGGCGGTTCATGGCTTCCTCCCCTTTTCGGAGCCCTGGCCCTGGCCCTGCCCCCGGCCTCCGGCCTGGTCCTGCCGGTCGCGGTCGTCCCTCTTGCCGGCGTCATCCGGCTTGCCGGCGTCGTTCGGCTTGCCGGCGTCGTTCGGCTTGCCGGCGTCGTTCGGCTTGCCGGCGTCGTTCGGCTTGCCGGCGTCGTTCGGCTTGCCCATCCCGCGCCGCGCGTGCTCGGCGTGGATGGCATCGGCGAGCGCCGGGCCGCGAAGGCCGGCCTCGACCCTCGACTTCACGAAGGCGCCGAAGTTGTCCTTGGAGCCGCCCTCGCGAACGATCCGCACTTCCTCGTCGAAGATGCGCGTGGCGTCCTCGGCGGAGACTCCCCCCCGCCGGATGTCCCAGATCGTCCCCTGCACCCGCTCCTCCGGGACGCCCGCCTCGCGCGCCTCGGTGGTGCGGACCGGCAGGTTCATCGCGATCCGTATCTTGTCCCAGTACGTCGTGTCCTGTGCTGCGGGCGCCGGCGATCCCACGAGCGCCAGCGCCGTCAGGGCGATCAAGTGCATTGAATCCTCCCTCGGATCCTGTGGGCCGCAAGTGGCCCAGCATCATACAATGGGCAATGGCCGGCCGGCCGACCGTGATGGGGGTCACAGACGGACGGCCCGCGCACGCGCCAATCGGCGGGGCCTTCAGGCCGGCCGCCAGAAATTGCCGGTCCGGCCCGGCGGCCTGCGCGGCGGGCTGGAGATGCAGCGGGGCACCCCCGAGGAGGGCGCCGGCGGCGAAGGCGACGAGGGGGGATTCGGACGCCAAGGTCGGCTGCGGGGACGGGGCGCGCAACCCCAACCAATCGAATGGCTTAGCGAGGTGTTCGTGCCCCAGGGATCGGGTTGCCGGACCCACGCCCCTCGGCTATCTTGTCTGTCCGCTGCCCCTTGGTGTAACTGGCAACACGCCTGACTCTGGATCAGGAGAGTCCTGGTTCGATCCCAGGAGGGGCAATCCGGCCGCTGCGTTGGCAGCGGCCGTTTTCTTTCCGCCTATCCCCACAGGGGCCGCGCGACCAGGATGCCCGCGGAACGCCGGATGGCGGCGACGTACTCCGGCAGCGTGCGCCCCGTGACCTCCACCACGCCACCCGAAAGCGGCGCGTGCAGCACCCGGAGCGTCCCCGCGCGGTCGCGATACGCGAACGCGGCGTGGGACACGTCCAGCCCCTCGATTCTCGTCGCGAACGCGAGCACGTCGCCCGACTCGAGGCGGCCCGCCACCTCGGGGATCCGGTCCGTCGGAATCACCCTGCGCGGGCGGCCGTCGAGGCGGCGCTCCATCGCGGCGATCTCGGCGAACGTGCCGTCGTTCGCGAGGGCGGGATAGCTCGCGCGATTCCCGGTCATGAACCTGAGCGGCCGGGCATCCTCGATCCCACCAAGCTCCTGGCCGAGATTCCTCACCAGGCCGCGGGCCTCGCCGTCGGCGATCCACTCGCTGAAATAATGCAGGCGGGAGGAGTACCCGTGGCGTACCCCGCCGCGATACCGCATTCGCTCGACCTCCCGGCCGAACGCGTCCCACGACGGCTCTCCTTCGGCGCCTGCGGTCCGCGCCACGGCGAGGCAGGCCTCCACCAGCGTCACGCAGTCGAACCGGGTGAGGGAGAGGGTGAGCGGCTCGACGTCGGGTGATCCGCCCGTCGCGCCGAGGTAGGCGTCGAGGGTCCCGGGCTCGTACGGAGTGCCCGCCGCCAGCTCACCGACCCGACCAGCCGCCCGACCGAGCGGGGCGTCGGCCAGCCGGTGGCCGCGGAGCGCGGCAACCCAGGCGACGAGACGCTCGAAGTCCGGCCCGGTCGGGCCGGCGGGCGGCTGCGCCGTCGTTCCGTCCGCCGCGGGACGGCGCCACCCGCACGCTGCGAGCGGCGCGGGAAGTGCCAGCGCGGCCGCGGCCATCGCGGCCTGCCGGAGCAGGGTCCTGCGGGGGAGCGGGTGCGGCATCCGGACGGATGGGTACGCAGCCCCCCGTCGCCTCGCAAGCCCGCGCTGGCTCCCCGCCGGCCGGCGGGAGTATTCTCTTCTGTCGCCCCGACCGGAGCCATCACGTGACCGCCGCCACCACCGCCCGGGACCGGGCCGCCGCTCCCGACATCGCCGAGATCCGCCGCCACTTCCCCGCGCTCGAGCGCCGCGAGGGCGCGTACCCGGTCGCCTACTTCGACGGCCCGGGGGGGACCCAGGTGCCCGCCGAGGTGGCTGCGGCGATGACCGACTACCTGCTCCACCACAACGCCAACACCCACTGGGCCTACCCCACCAGCCGGGAGACCGACGCGATCCTGGCGGCCGCGCGCGTCGCCCTCGCCGACTTCACCGGCGGCGCGCCCGACGAGATCGCCTTCGGCGCCAACATGACGACGCTCACCTTCCACCTCGCCCGCGCGCTGGGCCGCGAGTGGAAGGCAGGGGACGAGGTGGTGGTGACCGAGCTCGACCATCATGCGAACCTGGCCCCCTGGGAGGCCGTGGCGCGCGAGCGCGGCGTGGTGCTGCGCACCGTCCGCTTCGACCCCTCCACGGGGGAGCTCGACTGGGCTGACCTGGAGGGGGCGATCGGGCCCCGCACCCGGTTGCTCGCCATCGGCGCGGCGTCGAACGCGCTCGGCACGGTCACCGACGTGGCGCGTGCCGCCGCCCTGGCGCACGCCGTGCACGCGCTCGTGTTCGTGGACGCGGTGCACTATGCCCCACACCGCCTGCTCGACGTGCACGCGCTGGGCGCCGACTTCGCCGCCTGCTCGGCGTACAAGTTCTACGGGCCGCACATCGGGATCCTCTGGGGCCGGCGCCACCGGATCGAGGCGCTCGACGTGCCGAAGCTCCGCCCGGCGCCGGACTCGGCTCCCGAGCGTCTCGAGACCGGGACCCAGAACCACGAGGGAATCGCCGGTGCGCTCGCCGCAGTGGACTTCCTGGCTTCCCTCGCCCCGGGAAGCACCCGGCGGGAACGGCTGGCCGCCTTCTACGCCGCGGAGCACCGGCGCGCCGAGGTGCTGACCCAGCGGCTGTGGGAGGGGCTGGGCGCCATTCCCGGCGTCACCCGGCATGGCCCGCCGCCGGGTCGTCCGCGGACGTCCACCGTCTCGTTCACCGTGCGGGGCCGGCCGTCGGTCGCGGTGGCCGGGGCGCTCGCGCCCCTCGGGCTCTACGTCTCCAACGGCGATTTCTACGCTTCCACCGTGGTCGAGCGGCTCGGGCACGCCGAGGACGGCCTGGTCCGGGCGGGTCTCGCCCTCTACTCGACCGACGAGGAGGTGGACCGCCTGCTGGCTGCCCTCGCGCACCTCTCGTGACAACCCACCCCGATGGAGGTCACTTCGTGTCCCGTGGTCCGAACTCCTGTCGGCCGGCGCTCGCCGCGACCCTGATCCTGGCCGCGGCATGCGGGGAGCGCGCGCCCCGTCCGGCGGCCGGCACCGCCTCTGCCGCGGTGCCGATCACGCTCGAGATCGCGCGCAACCTGACCTATGGCGGCGTGATGGACACCTCCTTCACGCTGACGGATGGCAGGTATGAGCGGAGCCCGACCGACTCGGCCCCGGCCGACCGCGTCCTCGTGCAGCTCATGGACCGGCTCTACGTGATCCACGACTTCACCGGCGACGGCGCGGCCGACGGCGCGTTCCTGATCGCGGCCAATGGCGGCGGCTCGGGAGTCTTCACCTACCTGGTTGGGGTGTCGGGCCGGGGCGGCACGCCGAAGAGCATCTGCACGGCGCTGCTCGGCGATCGGTCGCAGGTCCGCTCACTCACCGCGAGCGACTCGGGGGTGACCGTGGAGTACGTGGTGGCCGGGGCCGACGACCCCGCCTGCTGCCCGACGCAGAACGTGCGGCAGACCTTCCCGATGCGCGGGGACACATTGCCGGACGTGCAGACCGAGGAGCTCGGCCGCATCTCCCCGGCCGACTTCGCCGGGGAGTGGCGGCTGGCCTACCTCGATTGGGACGAGCCAGCTCCCGACAGCATCCTGGTGACTGCGCAGTTCGATGCCGGGCGCGTGGCGGGACGGGGCGGCTGCAACCGGTACGCCGGCCCGTTCACCGTGGAGGTGGCGAGCCTGGAGGTGGCCACCGGCCCGATGGTCTCGACGAGGATGGCCTGCGCACCGCCGGCGATGGAGGTGGAGGACCGCTACCTCGCAGCACTCGGCGGCGTCTCCCGGTGGGGCTGGGCGCAGGGGATGCTCGCACTCACCTACCGGACCGATGGCGGCGTTGGCACGCTGCTCTACCGGAGGGCGCCGCCTCCCGCTCAGGGCGAGTAGCCGCTCGCCGCACGCAGTGTCGGCGCGCCGGCGCCACGCAGGACCTCCCCGATCGCCCGGCGCCTGTCGGGCGATCGGTCGTGGAGGGCCTTCGCGATCCGGTAGCCGACGTAGTAGCCGAGGTCGGGCGGGCGCCCGGCCTCGCCGCTGTTGCCGAACCACCGGCCGAAGTCCCGCCCGTCCATCGCCGCCTGGAACTCCTGCCACACCTCGCGCTCGCGCGGATCGGCCCACGCAGGCACGTGGTCGTTGATGTTCCGCCCGGTCACCAGCCCGGTCACGAAGTCTGCGCCCCCCTCGCGGATTGCCTGGGCGAGCACCGTGGCGCCGGTGCCGGGGAGCGGCGGCTGGTTCACGTGCATCAGCTCGTGCACCACGATCGGGATCACCCACCGATGGCGAGGAGGAGGCCGTCGGAGCCGGGGTAGCAGTACCCCTCGAAGAGGACCCGGGCCGAATCCGGGGTGCCGCACTGGGCCGCGACCGGCGTGCAAGGGCCGGCAAGCAGCAACGGAAGCGCGAGGACGGGGCGCAGGCTCCGGCGCACGGGATCTCCCATCGAGGGACGGGACGGACCGTCGGACGGGGTTCGGTGGGGAAAGGTCGCGTGTGCGACCCCGGTCACCGCGAACGGCTGGCCGGACCGCGAGATTCCAGTCGAGCACCCCGACGCTGCACCTTGAAACAACCTCGCTCCGGGTGGCGTAGATACTCCTGTGAACCCTGGCCTCGCGTGGATCCCGCTGCACTCTGCCCTGACTGCCTTGCGCCGTCGGGTCGCGGGCCTTGCGGCGACGCCGGACCTCCGCCGACTCGTTGCCCGGCCGATCCTGGCCCTGGCGGCCATCGCCGCAGTCGGCGCGGCCTTCACCGGATCCTGGATGGGGACCTGCGGGTTCGAGGGGTGCCCGTCCGCGGCGGAACTGAGGGCCTGGCGGCCGCCGGAGGGGGGCCGGCGATACGTCG
>CAVQWA010000066.1:0-25726 GCA_963717315.1 uncultured Gemmatimonadales bacterium | reverse complement strand
CGGGTCCCGGTTGACGGCTGCCGAGTCGGCCTCGAGGGCGGCGTTGATCTCGACCACCTTGCCGGAAACCGGGGCGAAGAGCTCGGAGACCGCCTTGACCGCCTCGATGGTGCCGAACACGGCGCCCTGGTCGAAGGTGTCGCCGACGGCGGGCAGGTCCACGTACACCACGTCGCCGAGTTCGCCCTGGGCGTAGTCGGTGATGCCGATGGTCACGACACTCGATTCGCTTTCCTTGAGCACGTATTCGTGCTCCTCGGAATAGAGCAGGTGCTCAGGGACGTTGGACACGGGGACTCCCGGGTGCAGGGGTGCGGGGGGAGAGGATAGGCACCGGCGCGGAGGAGGTCAAGCGGGACCTGCGGGCTCGCCGGGGCGGGCCTCGGCCGCCCCCGCCAGCGCGTCCCAGACCGCCCGGGCGCGACGTTCGAGGTCGGCGCGGGTGCCGTCGTTCTCGATGACCCAGGTGCTGCGCGCCCGCTTGGGCGCGCTCGGGAGCTGGGCGGCGATCAGCCGGTCCGCCTCGGCCGGGTCGAGGCCGCGGTCCTCGACCAGCCGCCGCCGCCGCTCGCCCTCGGGGGCGTCCACCAGCACCACCGCGTCGAAGGCCGCGGGGTCGAGCGCCTCGAAGAGGAGCGGGATGTCGCTCACCGCCACACGCACGCCGCGGCGCCGGGCCTCCGCCAGCAGCTCTTGCCGCCGCCGGGCGACGGCGGGATGCACGAGGGCCTCGAGATCCCGTCGCGCGTCGGGGTCCGCCAGGACGCGCGCGCGGAGCGCGGCGCGGTCGAGGAGGCCGCGGGGCCCGACGACCCGGCGGCCGAAGCGGCGGAGGATCGCGTCGTGGACGCCGGTGCCGGGGCGCTGCAGCTCGTGCACGATGGCGTCGGCGTCGATCACCGTCGCGCCCCACGCCGCGAAGAGTGCGGCGACGGACGACTTGCCCGACGCGACGTTGCCGGTCAGGGCCACGTTCAGCATGGGCGCGTCACAGCATCACCACCTGGTCCTCGTCCGCGCGCGGCACCTCGTGGCAGTGCCGGCACCGCGCCTCGTAGCTCTCGCGGCCGCCGACCATGATGGTGGGCGAGTCGTAGCGCGCGGGACGGCCGTCCACCAGGCGCTGGTTGCGGCAGGCCAGGTCGCCGCACACCACGCAGATCGCGCGGAGCTTCGTCACCTCTTCCGCGACGCACATCAGCGCGCCCATCGGGCCGAACGGCTCGCCCCGGAAGTCGGTGTCGGTGCCGGCAACGATCACGCGCACGCCGCGGTCCGCGAGGTGCGTGACCACCTCCACAATCCCGTGATCGAGGAACTGCGCCTCGTCGATGGCCACGGTGGAGGTGTCGGGCCGCACGAGGCGGAGGATCTCCGTCGCGGAATCCACCGGCGCCGCGTCGACCTCCCCGCCGTCGTGGCTGGTGACGGAGTAGAGCCCGGCGTACCGCGCATCGAGGTGCGACTTGAAGACCTGCACCGTCCGGCGGGCGATGATCGCGCGACGGACGCGGCGGATGAGTTCCTCGCTCTTGCCGCTGAACATCACGCCGACGACCACTTCGATCGAGCCAGCGCGGGGGCCGTGCTGCATCACGTGGCCACGGGTGGAGGGTCCGGGGGTCGGGAGCGGGGTGGCGAAGGGTATCCGGCGTGCGGGACGGGGTCAAGAAAAAGCCCGCCATCTTGCGGTTTTCCGGGCGATGGCCCCATATTCTGGCGCGCTCGTTCCGCGCGGACGTGCGCCGTCGTCACGGTCATCGGGGCCGCCCGCGCACAATCGCATCCCCACTTCAGGAGCATCAGATGAACAAGATGGACATGGTGGAGGCCGTCGCCAAGAAGCTCGACACCTCCAAGGCGCAGGCCGGCGAGATCGTGGATGTCTTCTTCGCGCCGAACGGCGTCATCGCCGGCGAGCTGAAGAAGGGTGGGAAGGTCCAGATCGCCGGGTTCGGCAATTTCGAGACCCGCAAGCGCGCTGCCCGGCAGGGCCGCAACCCCCAGACCGGCAAGACCATCACGATCAAGGCTGCGGTCGTCCCCGCCTTCCGCGCCGGCAAGGGCCTGAAGGACCTGGTCAACAAGAAGAAGTAACCGCTTCCCAGCGATGCGAAGCGCCACTACGGGCCGCCCCGCTGGGTGGCCCGTAACGCTTTCCCCCTTCGTGACCTACGCGCCCGGCCGGGTTGGCCGGCCGGGTCCGCGCCGCGGCCCGCCCGCCCCCGCCGGGCGGGCCGTCGGCCGATCCACCCGGGCGGTGATCCGCCGCCGGCGGATGCTCACCCCCTCCAGTGCCCGGGCGATGCGGTCCGCCTCCCCCGCGGGCACCTCGATGAGCGCGAACGACTCCCGGAGCTCGATCCGCCCGATCCGGGTCCGGTCCAGTCCGATTTCCTTGGTGAGGGCGGCGACGAAATCCGCCGGGGTGGCACCGTCACGCTTTCCCGCGCCGACCCATATGCGTGCCGTTTCCGCCGTGGGCCCGGCCGCGGTGGAGGGAGCGCCGGCCGCGGGGACGGCTCCGCGCCACAGCTCGAAGAGCGCCCCCGCCACCGCCGCCGGGTCCCACCGCTCCAGGAGCGGCGCCACCGCGAGGAGTCCGGCGCTCCCCGCCCCTCCCTCGAGCCGCGCCACCACCGCCGCGCGGGCCTGGGCGGCGGCGTCCGCCGCCCCGTCGGCTGCGTCGGGCAGGCGGAGCGGCCGGATGGGCTGCGCGACGGTGGCCAGCCAGGCCTCGGCGATGGCAGGGACGAGGATCACCACTTCCTTGCCGAGGGCGGCGAGGGTCACGAGATCGTCCCGTCCGGGCAGGTCGTAGGCGACGACGCACGCCGCCGCCTCGAGCGCCCTGCCGACCGAGACCGGGAGGTCGCGCCCGGCCAGGTGATCCCGTACCCGGGCCTCCTCCGAGCGGTCCGCCACCCACACTGCGAGCGACGCCGGGTCGAGCACGTCGAGGACGGCGTCGAGCGCGGCGAGCCGGCGGCCCCTCGGGACGATCGCCGCACGGACCGGCCCGACCGGTGCCGGTCCGCTCGAGGGCGATCCGACGGTCAGGGCCTTCCGGGCCCAACGCTCGGAGAGGTCGGCCAGCCGGTCAGGCCGGCTGGTGAAGGCCAGCCGCTGGGCATCCTTGGGCAGGTCCGGGAGGACGGCCTCGAGGGCCGCGTCGGCCCCGGCCAGTTCCGGCCAGGCGAGCGCCACGAGCCCGAGGGCGTCGGTCGGGAGGGTGGAGCGGCGGAGGAGGGCGAGGGTGATGTCGGGGGTGGCGACGAGCACTTCGGCGGCCCCGGCCTGGATCCGCGCCGCGGCGCGGCCGAGGGCGCCGGCCACGAGCACGCGGAGCCCAAGCGGAGCCGCGAGGCGGCCGGCCACCTCGCCGAGGTCGGCCGTGAGGGCAGCGGGAGCGAGCACGAGGGCCTGAAGGCCGCCGCCCGGCGTCAGCCGGGTCAACCCGGCGGCGAGGGCCGGCGCGGCCCAGCGCCCGGCTGGCGGCACCAGCGCGGCCACCGGATGGCCGCGGAGGGCCGTCGGGACCGCGTCCCGGACGGCGGCGTCCGTCGCGGTCCATCCCAGGGATTCCAGTGCCGCGCCCACCGGCGCGGCCAGCTGCAGCTCGTCGAAACCCGACACGGCACACCCTCGATTGTCAAAGCCCGCGTGTGGCCGCGGGGCGCGGCCAGGGCGGAAAGTACACCGCCGCGACCGGGCGCGTCCACCGGCGGTTGACTTCACGCGAGGGGTCGGGGAGCTTTCGCCGCCGATGCCCGATCCCCTCTCGCTCAACATCGCCTACCTGAAGGCGTCGGAGACCATCGCCATCGGGGCGGAGGCCAAGCGCCGCCGTGCCGCCGGCCAGGAAGTCTTCGACTTCGGCGTGGGCGAACCCGACTTCGGCACCCCGGGCCCGGCCGCCCAGGCCGGGATCCAGGCCATCCAGCGCGGCCTCACCCACTACCCGCCGAACCCCGGGATCCCGGAACTCCGGGCGGCCATCGCGGGCAACCTCTCGCGGCTCTCCGGCGGGAGGCCGGTCGATCCCGCGCGGGTGATCGTGAGCTCGGGATCGAAGCAGTCGGTCTTCAACGCCGCGTTCTGCCTGTGGGGGCCGAAGGACAAGGTCCTGATTCCCGCCCCGGCGTGGGTCTCCTACCCGCAGATCATCCACCTGGCGCGCGCGGAGCCGGTGCTGGTGCCGGGGGACATCGAGTGGGGGCTGAAGGTCGGCGTGGCGGACCTCGAGGCCCGGTACGACCGGCTGGTGCGCGGCCTGATCCTCTGCTCCCCCTGCAACCCGACGGGCGCGGTGTACACCCTCGCGGAGCTCCGCGCCATCGCGGAGTGGGCGGTGAAGCGGGACGTCTGGGTCATCGCGGACGAGATCTACCGCCGGATCGCGTACGGCGGCGGGCCGGCCCCGTCGTTCCTCGACCTCCCCGACGAGCTGCTCGGCCGCGTGGTGGTGGTGTGCGGGGCGAGCAAGGCGTACGCGATGACCGGGTGGCGGATCGGCGCCGCGCTGGCTCCGCCGCACCTCGCGACCGCGATGGCGGCGTTCCAGTCCCACACCACCACGGGGGCCAACCATCCGGCGCAGTGGGCCGCGGTCACCGCCTACACCGACGAGCGGGTCG
Organism: uncultured Gemmatimonadales bacterium; assembly: GCA_963717315.1. Classification (GTDB taxonomy): domain Bacteria; phylum Gemmatimonadota; class Gemmatimonadetes; order Gemmatimonadales; family GWC2-71-9; genus JAICEH01. The sequence continues at coordinate 21,089 of CAVQWA010000066.1, read as the reverse complement.
AGGAGGAAGTCGTCCGGATGGTGGCAGCATTCCGGCGCCGGCGTGACCGGCTCGTGGAGCGCTTCCGCTCGGAGGCGCCCGGGGTCGAGTTCGTCGAGCCGCACGGCGCCTTCTACTTCTTCTTCCGGGTGGACGGCGTGCTTCCCGGGGGCGAAGGCAGCGCGGCGTTCTGCCAGCGGCTGATGGAGGAAGCGGGCGTGGCCCTCGTGCCCGGCGCCGCGTTCGGCGACGACCGCTGGGTGCGGCTGAGTTACGCCACTGACGAGAAGACCCTGGAGGGCGGCCTCGACCGCCTCCTGGCACACCTGGCGGCCGTACGGGCCGCGCGCGCGGGATGAGCCTCGAAGTCCGCGTCGTCCCGGCCGACCCCGGCCCGCTCCCGCCGATCAAGTGGACGTGGGAGCCGGAGACCGACATCCTCTCCGGCGCGTTCCCGGTGCCGCACACCACCGGCTTCACCGGCCCGGTGGAGCTGACCGACGACGACGGTTCGATCGTGATGGTGGACGTGGCGGGTGGGGTGGTCTGCGGCCTCGACGTGGCGGTCTGGCCCGAGGTCGAGACGGTGCCGGGGCTGGCCGCCCCGGGCGGCACCCTGGCCGGGCAGGCGCTGGTGCCGAGCCGCCCCGCGCGCGCGGTGGCAGGCGCGCTCGAGGTGGACACCACCCTGTCCATGGCGGTGAGCCCGGACGGCCGGACCTACCACCTCCGCATCGGGACGCGGCGGCCCGTCGACGTGGTCCGCATCGCCGATCACCTTGCCGTCGAGGTGGACCGGAGGAACCGGCTCGCCGGATTCTGGGCCACGCAGGTGCCCCCGCGGCCCGATCTCGACCTCATCTGACGCTGAGCAGGATCCCGGCGCTCAGGGTGCGCTCGTCGCGGAACTTCACTCCCGGCGGCGGGATGTTGTCCCGGTCGAACTGGAAGCTCGTCTGCAGCGCCACCACGCGCGTCAGCCCGACCCGCACCGCCGTCCGCGAGAGGAAGAAGTAATCCTCGAGGTGGCCGGTCGCCGGCTCCATCAGCACCCGGTGCTCGAAGGTCACGCCGTCCCGCAGCGGCAGCAGCGCCGTGAGGGTCGCGCTGAACCGGCTGCGTGAGACCGTCTCCGGTTCCAGGCTGCTCGGGGGCAGGCTGCGCGACTCGACGTCGCGGAGCAGCGCCAGGCCGACGGCCAGCCGCCGGTCCTTCGTGGCGCGGATCAGGTTCGCTTCGGCACCCGCCTGCGCGGCGAACCGCGCCCGGATCCCGCGCACCACGTCGCGCTGCCACCCGACCGAGACATAGGGAGAGATCGATCCGGCCGGGTTGAAGCGAACCCGCGTGTTCCCGGCGTAGTTCTCCACCGTGGCGTCGCCGTCGGCTTCGCCGTAGCGCACCAGACCGCCGAGCTCGAGCTCGTAGCGCGAATCGCGGACCCGCTTGAGGGTGAACCCCGAGGCGAGGAGCGCCACCGAAGTGTTCCCCGTCACGTCGGTGTAGGAGAATTCCCCGGTGGCGGACCAGCCCGGCGGGGGCGCAGGCGCCGTCGCGGCCGGCGGGGGCGCGGGCCGGACGATCGCGGTGGCCGGGGGTGGGGCACTGTCGGCGAGGATCGCCGCGGTGAGCGCGGCGCCAACCAGCTGCATCAGGCGCACTCCATGAGGTGATGATGTCGGGCAGATGCGCAACCTAACGACGACGGCCGCGGACGTCACCCGGTTGCGGCACGCACTTGCCGCGCGCGGCGTCCGCCCGGCCGCCGGCGAGGTCGAAGGCGGCACGGGCCGCGTCGAGGCTGCCGAGGTGCGCCCGGGGCGCATCGTGGAAGGGTCCGCGCTCCGTGCCCGTCCGATCGGGCCGCCGGAACCGATGCCCGGCCCGGTGGCCTTCCTCGACGGAGTCCAGCGCCAGGAGCTCCTGGGGTATGTCGGGACGATGCCGCTGGTGTGGGCCGAGGTGGCCGCGGGCGTCCGCCTCCGTGAGGACCGGCGGTTCTCGTCCGCGGCGGTGCGGCGTGCCCGGCTGCTCCTGGGCCGCCCGGAGGCGCTTGCGGCCGCCGGGCCAGCCGAGGGTCTGGAAGCGGTGCCGCTGCCCGATGACGGCCCGTTGCACCCGGTTCGCGACCTGCAGCTGGCCCGCGCGGCGGTGGACGCTCGGCGGGGCGCGCTGGAGCGCGCGGCGGGCGAGGGATTCCGCGGCATCTCCGACGCCTGGCTCGTGGTGGACGGGTCGCTCGCCGAGAGCCCGGCGTGGGCGCGCGACCCCCGGATGCTCGGCGTGGTGAAGAGCCACGCCACGCTGCCCTTCGATGGCGCCGACCAGCTGACGTACCTCGCGCTCCCGTTCGCGCACCGGACCTCGGTGTTCGCGCCCGCGTCCCGGGCGGTGGCGCCGGTCTGGTCCTGGGCGCTCCGGCTGTGGCCGAGCGAAGGGCGGGACCTGCTCCACGGCCTGGTGCGGGTGGAAGCGGTCCCCGGCGGCGACACCCTCGCGGCTGCCGACCGGCTCTCCCGCTGGCTGCTCGCCGAGCGGGCGCCGATCGCAGGCACCGATCGCCGCTGGGACCGGCTGCTCTACGGCATCCACGAGGTCGAGCGCTCCCTCCGCGCCGGCCGCTGACCCGGTAGATTGCGCCCGATGCCCGCCTCCGCCGTCCTCGGCCGCGTGGTGGCCACGGAACTCCGCCCGGCCACCCCGCACCAATTCCACTTCTGGACCCCGCTCGATGCCCCGGTCGGCATCGGCGCGATCGTGCGAGTGGATGCCCCGGGGCGCACGGTCTACGGCGTGGTGGTGGACGGGGCGGCCTGGTCCGACCTCGCGTCGCCGCTCCACGCCGTGCTGGCGGCGGACAACGACCCGACCACGGAGGCCGACGAGCCGTCGGCCCGGACCGAGGTGCGGGTCTATACCGCCGCGGTGCTGCGCCAGGTGCCGGAGGAGCCGCTCCAGCCGGTGCCGCTCGGCGCGGTCCGGTTGGCGGGCGACGCGGACGTCGCCACGGCGCTCCGCATGGACGCCTACGCCGGCGAGGGCGGGACGGGGCTCCCGGTGGGCATCTACGGCTCGGGGGAGGCCGGGGCGCCGGTGTTCCTCGACGCGGATTTCCTGCTCGGTCCCGAGGCGGCGCACTGCACGATCACCGGGGTGTCCGGCCTCGCGACGAAGACGAGCGCCGTGCTCTTCCTGCTGGCGTCCATCTTCCAGCGATTCCCGGCCCGGAAGGGCTCGATCGCGGCGGTCTGCTTCAACGTGAAGGGGCCGGACCTCTGCTTCCTGGACCAGGCCGGCCCCCTCAGCGACGAGGACCGCGCCCTCTGGGCGCGTCTCGGACTCGAGCCGCGGCCCTTCGAGCGGGTGCGCTACTACGCCCCGTTCAAGCCGGACGGGGTGAATCTGAACACGCTGCGGTCGAACGCGGCGCTCGCCGGCAACACCGAACCGCTGGTCTGGGGGCTGCGCGAGGTCCTCGACTACGCCGAGGTGCTGCTGAACCGCGAGGACGTGGACGCGAAGACCGACGCGTTCATCGACTTCCTGGCGGAGCGGGTGGTGGGACGGGAGTTCCACGACATCACCCTGGGCGAGGGCCCGTTCCACGTCCAGAGCTTCGCGGACCTCGAGCAGCTCTTCCAGGCGATCTTCGCGTTCCTCGAGGTGCAGAGCCGCGGCGCGGAGGTCTGGCGCACGCACCACGTCGCCACGATCCGGAAGGTGCGGAACCGCCTCGGCAACATCAGCACGCGGTCGAAGGGCCTGGTGACCGACGACGGAGGGGCGAACGACCTGCCCTGGGGCCGGTTCGACGACCGCGGGACATACGTGGTGGACGTGGCCGGGCTGGACCCGCTGGCGCAGGACCTGGTGTTCGCCCGGGTGGTCTCGAAGCTCCGGGAGCACCTCGAGCGGCGCGACCTCGGCGTGGACCACGTGGTGGTCTTCGTGGACGAGCTGAACAAGTACGCGCCGGCCGACGGCCCCGACACCTACGTCCGGCGGATGCTGCTCGACCTCTCGGAGCGGGGTCGCTACCTGGGGCTGGTGCTCTTCGCCGCGCAGCAGTTCCGCTCGCAGGTGCAGCGGCGGGTCGTGGGGAACGCCGGCACCTCCATCTACGGCCGGATGGATCCCGACGAGCTCGCCACGCCCGGGTACGGCACGATCTCCCCCGCCATCCGGGCCAAGCTCGCCGCCCTTCCCAAGGGCGAGCTGATGCTGCGGCATCCGCACTTCACCCAGCCGGTCTTCGTGCGGTTCCCGCGCCCGGCGGTGCTCGCGGGCCGCGAGGGCGTGGAGCGCTTCCCGCCCGAGCCCGACCTCCCGTTCCCGGCCGCGGTGGCGCGGCAGCTTCGGGCCCTGGGGGCCGAGCTCACCGCGGACCGGGTTGCGGTCCTGATCGACGGGCGCCGGGAGGAGGACGTGCGCCGGGCGCTCGCCGCCACCCGGCGCGGCCGCCCCGACGACCCGGTGGCCTTCTTCCTGGCGGCACTCGGCCGCCGGGTGGGCGGCGAGGCACCGGTGCGCCGCGGCATCCCCCCGGTCGGCACGTCGCGCGACCCGTACGGATGAGACGCGCCGCGGGACGCGGCCCGGCGCGCCCGCCGTGCTTGCCGGGCACGCCTGCCCCCTCCATTCTCCACCCGTGCTGATCGCCCATCTCGCCGACGCCCACCTCGGGTTCCGCCAGTACCACCGCCAGACCGCCGGGGGCATCAACCAGCGCGAGGCCGACGTGGCCGCCGCCTTCCGGGCGGCGGTGGACGGCGTCATTGCCGCCCGGCCCGACGCGGTGCTGGTGGCCGGTGACCTCTTCCACGCCGTCCGGCCGACCAACACCGCGATCGTCTTCGCCTTCCGCCAGTTCCAGCGGCTGCGCGAGGCGCTGCCGGACGCCCCGGTCGTCCTCATCGCCGGCAACCACGACACGCCGCGCTCGGCGGAGACCGGGTCGATCCTGGCGCTGCTCGAGGACCTCGGCGTGGACGTCGCGGCGGCGGAGGCCCGGCGGCTGGAGTACCCGGCGCTCGACCTGAGCGTGCTCGCCGTCCCGCACGCGGCGCTCTTCGCCGACGAGCGGCCCGCGCTCGAGCCGCTCGGCGCGGCGCGGCGCCAGGTGCTGATGCTGCACGGCGAGGTGGAGGGGATCTTCCCCGCGGACCGCACGGCGGTGGAGTACGGCGGGGCGCTGCTCGATCCCGCCGCGCTCGCGCGGGGCGGATGGAGCTACGTGGCCCTCGGGCACTACCACGTGCAGACCGAGGTGGCGCCGCGGGTCTGGTACAGCGGGGCGCTCGAGTACGTGAGCCCGAACCCGTGGGGCGAGCTGCGGGAGGAGGCCGCGGCGGGGCTCGCCGGCAAGGGCTGGCTGCTGGTGCATCCCGACAGCGGCGCGGTGACGCGGCATGCCGTGGCGGGCGCGCGCGCGGTGCTCGACCTCCCGGCGGTGGACGCGGCCGGCTTGGAGGCAGCCGCGCTGCAGGCGCGGGTCGCGGAGCGGGTGGCGGCGGTCCCGGGCGGCATCGCGGACCGCGTGGTCCGGGTCGTCGTCCGCAACGTCCCGCGGGCGGTGGCGCGCGGCCTCGACCACGAGGCGATCCGCGGCTGGAAGGCGGAGGCGCTCCACTTCCAGCTCGACCTGCAGCCGCCGAGGGCGGCGCGCGCCGAGGCGTCGGGCGCGGCGGGGCGGCGGCAGACGCTGCCGGAGCTCGTGGCCGACTACCTCGGCCGCCGGCCGCTCCCCGCGGAGGTCTCGCGCGAGCGCTTCGTGCGGCGGGGCGCCGAGCTCGTGGCCGCGGTGGAACGCGAGGAGCTCGAGGCCTGATGCGGCTGCTCCGGCTCCGGCTCCTCAACTTCCGCCAGCACGCCGACACCGAGATCGAGCTCGGCGAGGGCCTCACGGGCATCGTCGGCCCGAACGGGGCGGGGAAGTCGACGCTGCTCGAGGCGATTGCCTACGCCCTCTACGGCATGCCGGCCGCGCGCGGCACGCGCGAGACCATCCGGCGCCGGGGGGCGCCGCCGCGCGCGCCGGTGCGGGTGGAGCTCGACTTCGTGCTCGGGGCCCACGAGTACCGCATCGTGCGCACGCTGAGCAACGCGGAGCTCTACCAGGACCGGGGCGCCGCCCCGGTGGCCAACAGTATCCAGGCGGTGGGCGAGCGGGTGGCGCGGCTCCTCGGCATGACCCGCGAGGAGTTCTTCAACACCTACTTCACCGGGCAGAAGGACCTCGCCGTGATGGCGGCGATGTCGGGCCCCGAGCGGGCGCAGTTCCTCTCGCGGGTGCTGGGCTACGAGCGGCTTCGCACGGCGCAGGACCGGCTCCGCGAGTCCCAGCGCCTGCTGCGCGCGCGGCTCTCCGGGCTGGAGTCGGGCCTGCCCGACCTGGCCGCGCTGGAAGCCGAGGAGCGCTCGGCGGTGGAGCGCGGCGCGGAGGCCCGGGCGGCGGAGGCGTCTGCCGCGGAGGCCCTGGCCACCGCCGACCGCCGGGTGCGGGAGGCGCAGCCGGCGTGGGAGTACCAGCAGCGCCTGCGGGAGGAGGTGCGCTCGCTCTCCGGCGACCTGCGCGTGGCCGAGCACCAGGTGGCCGCGGCCCGCGACCGCTTCCAGGACCTCGACCGCCAGCTCACCCAGGCCCTCGCGGCGCACGCCCAGCTCGGCGACCTCGAGCCGAAGGTCGCGCCGCTCCCCGCGCTCCGCGAGGAGCGGGCCCGGCTGGCGGAACTCGGGCGGGTGGCGGCGCGGCGGCAGGATGCGGTGGCCCGCGTGGCCGCGACGCGGTCGGAGCTTGCGAGCCTGGAGACCCGGCTCGCGGAGTTGCCGCGGCCCGAGGCGGTGGCCGCGGCGCGCGAGGCGCTCGCGGCGGACCGGCAGGCGCTGGAGGAGGCGCACCGGCGGGCCACCGAGCTCCGCACCGCGTGGGTCCGGGACCAGCAGGACGCCTCCACCAAGCGGCAGGCGCTGCGGGAGCAGTACGCCGAGCTCCGCGCCCAGCGCGACGCCCTGCGCGAGGCGGGCGCCGCCGGCAGCTGCCCGACCTGCGGCCGCCCCCTCGAGGGCGACCTGGAGGGGGTGCTCGGGCTGCTCGAGCGGCAACTCGAGGACATCCAGTTCAACGGCAACTTCTACCGGCAGCGGATCGAGCAGCTCGAGGCGACGCCGGCCGAGCTGGAGCAGGCGGAACGGGAGCGCGCCACGCTCGAGGTGGCCGCGGAGTCGCGGTCCGCGGAAGTGGGGGGGCTCGAACGGGGCGCGCGGGAGCGGCCGGGGGTCGAGCGGCAGGTGGCCGCGCTGCGCGCCCGGCTGGCGCAGGACGAGGCCGCCCTGGCCACGGAGCCGGTCACCTATGACGCCGAGCGCCATGCGGTGGTGGAACGGCTGATCGCCGAGCTCGAGCCGGCGGCGCTGCAGGTGGAACGCCTCCGGCTGCTTGCCGAGCGGGCCGCCACGCTGGGCGGCGAGTGCGAGGCCGCCGACCGGGTGGCGAGCGAGCGGGCGGCGGAAGCCGGTGCGCTCCGCGCGCGCCTCGCCGAGCTGGGCTTCACCGACGAGGCCCACGAGGCGGCGCGCCTGGCCTGGGAGGTGGCGGAACGGGGCCGGCGGGAGGCGGAAGTCGGCACGGTGCGGGCCCGGGCCGCGCGCGAGGCGGCGGAGCGCCTCGCGGCGGACGCCGCTCGCCGCCGTGAGGAACGCGAGGCCCGCACCCGGGAGATCGCGGCGGTGCGTGGCGACCTGCTGCTGGAGCAGGAGCTCGACCGCGCCCTGGCCGACCTCCGCACCGACCTCAACCAGGCCCTCCGTCCCGACCTCGCCGAGCTCGCCAGCGGCTTTCTCGCCGAGCTCACCGGCGGGCGGTACACCGACTTCGAGCTCGACGAAAGCTACGTACCGCTGGTGCTCGAGGACGGCGAACCGAAGCCGGTCATCTCCGGCGGCGAGGAGGACGTGGCGAACCTCGCGCTCCGGCTCGCGATCAGCCAGATGATCGCCGAGCGCGCCGGCCAGCCGCTCTCGCTGCTCGTGCTCGACGAGATCTTCGGCTCGCTCGACGAGGACCGGCGCCAGGCGGTGCTCGACCTGCTGCGTGCGCTGGCCGACCGGTTCCCGCAGGTCATCCTCATCACCCACATCGAGTCGGTCCGCGACGGCTTCGACCGCGTGCTCCGGGTCGAGTTCGACCGCGCGACGGGAACGGCGCGGGTGAAGGACGATCCCGGGGGGGCGCAGGATGTGGCAGCCTGAGGCGGAGCTCGCCGGCCCGGTTCGCCCGGGGGAGGCGGACCTCCCCTCGCTCAACCAGGTCTTCAGCGAGGCCTTCACCGACCGGTACCGCCGGGACGGGCTGCCGGGCGTGCGGGTGCCCCACCTCGACCCGGCCATCTGGCGATTCGCGATCGCGGACGCGGGGGACGGCGCGATGGTGTGGCGCGACCGGCTGGGGCGCGTCGCCGCGTTCAACCTGGCGCACCGTTCGGGGATCGAGGGGTGGATGGGGCCGATCGCCGTGCGGCCCGAGCTGCAGGGGCGCGGGCTGGGCAGCGCGGTCGTCCGCGCCGCCATCGACTGGCTCCGCCGCACCGGGGCCCGCACGATCGGGCTCGAGACGATGCCGCGCACGGTGGAGAACATCGGGTTCTACGGCCGGCTCGGCTTCGAGCCCGGCGCGCTGACCATCACGCTCGCCCAGGAGGCGCCGCGGCGCGTGTCCCGGATGCCCGAGCGGCTCGGCGCCCTGGCGCGGCCGGGACCGGCGGAGGCGGAGTGCCAGGCGTTGCTCGCCGCGGTCGCACCCGGACTCGACTTCTCGCGCGAAATCCGCCTCACGCGGGAGCAGGGGTTGGGGGATGTATCGCTGGTGCGACGCGGCAACCGGCTGGTGGGGTGGGCCCTCTGGCACTCGGCGCCCCTGGCGGAAGGCCGGCCGGCCGACGAGACCCGCGTGCTCAAGGTGGTGGCGGAGGACGACGCGGCCTTCGAGGCGGTTACGGCGGCCCTCCTCGCGCACGCCGCCGAGGCGGGCCGCCGCCGCGTGGGCCTGCGGGTCCAGACCGCGGCGCCCGGGCTCTTCACTCGCGCCCTCGACCTCGGCTGGCGGGTGCACTGGACCGACCTCCGGATGACCCTGGCCGGGCATCCCGAGCGCCCGCCGGCCGCCGGGGTGGTACTCTCGAACTGGGAAGTGTGAGGCTCAGTTCCGCCGTGCCCAACCCACCACGAGCAACGTCGTCCCCACCCCGAGCAGGAGGTGGAAGAGCGGCACGCCGATGGGCAGGAGGAGCGTGCCGGCGAGCCAGACCGCGAGGCAGAGCAGTCCGAGGAGGGGCAGTGCCATGGGGTGCCTCCCGGCGTTGACGGGTTCCGGACTCGCTCCTAAGTTAGTGCAGACCGGATGGCGGTGGGGAGACAAATTATTGAGCCAACAGGTCCGATTCTGGGTCCATATGCCAGGGCCGATGTCATGCCCCACGGGGGAAGGCAGACGCCAGGGCGAGGGCACCGTGCTTTCCATCGGGCTTCAATAATCCTCTCTGCCGTCTTCCGACCCCAGTGCGCCGATCGCCGTCCGGTCGGCGCCTTTTTTTGAGGCCCCCGCGCGACCCGACCGGATGGATCGATGCCGAGATGCGCCGTCACGCGCCGCGTGCACTTCAACGCCGCCCATCGCCTGCACAATCCCGCACGGTCCGAGGCGTGGAATCGCGAGACCTTCGGGCCCTGCAACAACCCGAACTACCACGGGCACAACTACGAGCTCGAGGTCACGGTCGAGGGTCCGATCGACCCCGACACCGGGTACGTGATGGACCTGGGGCGGCTCCGGGCGCTGGTGGACGAGCGGGTGCTTTCCCGGCTCGACCACCGGAACCTGAACCTCGACGTCCCCTGGTTCCGTGACCTGCTGCCCTCCGCCGAGAACATCGCCGCGGTCTGCTGGCGCGAGCTCGCGCCGCACCTGCCGCCGGGCCTCCGGCTCCGGCTCCGCCTCTGGGAGACGCCGAGGAACTATGTCGAGTACGAAGGCTGAGTCCGGCCTGCCGATCGCGGCCGAAGTGCATCGCATCCTGACCGCCATCGGCGAGGATCCCGGCCGGCCGGGGCTGCTGCGCACGCCGGCCCGGGTCGAGGCGGCCCTCGGCTTCCTCACGCGCGGCTACCGCGTCACGGTGAAGGAAGCCGTGGGCGACGGGGTGTTCGAGGAGGCGCACGAGTCCATGATCCTGGTGCGCGACATCGAGATCTACTCCCTGTGCGAGCACCACATGCTGCCCTTCTTCGGGCGGGCTCACGTGGCGTACGTCCCGGACGGGCGGATCCTCGGGATCTCGAAGCTGCCGCGGATCGTGGACGTCTTCGCGCGCCGGCTGCAGGTGCAGGAGCGGATGACCGACCAGGTCGCGGATGCCGTGATGGAAGTCCTGCAGCCGCGGGGCGTGGGCGTGGTGATCGAGGCGGCCCACCTCTGCATGATGATGCGCGGGGTCGAGAAGCAGAACTCCCGGACCGTGACCAGCGCGCTCCGGGGCATCTTCCGCGACGATCCCAAGACCCGCGACGAATTCCTGCGCCTGGCCCACGCGGGGGGCGACCCGGCGTGACGGCCCTGGCGGGCCGGGTGGCGGTCGTCTCCGGCGCCTCGCGGGGCATCGGCGCGGCCGCGGCCGCGGCGCTGGGGGCGGAGGGGGCGTTCGTCGTGCGGCTGGCGCGGACGCTCACGCCGGCCCGCCACGCCGCCGGGGAGGACGTCCGGTGCGACCTGTCCGATCCGGCCGCGGTGGCCCGGGCCGGGAGCGAGATCCTGGCCGGCCACGGCCCGCCCGAGGTCGTGGTGAGCAATGCGGGCGGGTTCCTCCTGCGCCCGTTCGAGGCCACCACCGTCGCCGATCTCGACGCCCAGCTCGGTGTGAACCTCCGGGGTGCCTTCGCGCTGGCTCGCGCGCTCCTCCCCGCGATGCGCGAGGCGGGCCGGGGGACCTACGTGCACGTGGGCAGCGTGGCCGATCACCAGTCCTTCCCGGGCAACGCCGCCTACTCTGCCTCCAAGTTCGCGCTCCGCGGCCTGCACCGGGCGCTCGTGGAGGAATACCGCGGCACCGGGGTGCGGTTCACGCTGCTCTCCCCCGGCCCGACCGACACTGCCGTCTGGGATCCCGTGGACCCCGACGCGCGGCCCGGGTTCACGCCCCGCGCCCGGATGCTCCGGCCCGCCGACGTGGCGGAGGCGGTGCGGTGGCTGGCGACCCGGCCCCCGCACGTGCACGTGGACTGGCTGAGGATGGGGCCGGCGGGGTGAGGGGGGAGAGGGGAGAGGGGAGAGGGGAGAGGGGAGCGGTAACAACCTTACTAGCGAGTCTCCTCGATGCGAAAGACGACCTTCGGTGCCCTGCTGGCGATCGCCCTCGCCATCCCCGCCCTGGCGCAGGAGCCGCCCGCGATGCCGGGAGACCCGCAGGTGCTCGCCGTGGCGCGCGCGCCGGATGGTGCGGTGTGGGCCGGCAGCTACGGCGCCGGGATCCTCGTGCTCCGGCCCGGTGCCACGGCGTGGGAGCGGATCGTCGCCGACACGACGCCCACCTCCATCGCGTGGGACTTCGTGCACGCCTTCGCCTTCGGGTTGCGCGGCGAGGTCTGGTACGGCACCGTGGGCAACGGCTGGGGCGTCTCCACCGACGGGGGGCGGACCTGGCGGAACTGGACCTATCGTCAGCTCGGGCCCGAATGGCAGTACGTCGCGCCAGCCGGACTCGCCGTCCGGGGCGATACCGTGTGGGTCGCCACCGCCGACGGGTTGCAGGTCTCGCCCGACGCCGGCGCCACCTGGATCGCCTTCGGCGACTCCACCGGGCCGGCGGCGAAGGGTCCCGCCGGGCAGGCCCTGCCGCTCCTCCGCAACGAGTACGTGCTCGCGATGGAGCTCTCCGGCCCGGCGGCGGTGGTGACCCACCTGCGCGGCACCGACATCGTTTGGCACGACGGCCGCCGGTGGCGCTCGGAGCCGTTCGGCGTGGCCGCGCGTGCGCGCCAGCTCGAGGTGACGGTGGACGGCGCCCGCTGGCAGGTGCGGGAGGGCCGGCTGCTCGCGGCCGCCCAGCCCTCGCCGCCGGCCCCCACGGCGCCGGCCGGTGGCCGGATCGAGCCCCCGAAGACCACCTGGTTCCAGCGGCCGATCGCGGAGGGAGACAACTGGGACGTCGACCAGACCTACCGCTACGGCGCGACGATGGGCGGCAACTTCCAGCAGCATCAGGGGATCGAGTTCAACAACCCCGATGGCACGCCGGTCTTCGCGATCGACGGGGGTGAGGTGGCCTGGGCCGGGCCGGCCGAGGCAGGGGCGCTCACCGTGGCCATCCGGCACGACTCGACCATCGCCGTGGCCGGCGCGCCGCGGCACGTCTACTCGGTGTACTACCACAACTCCGCGCTCGAGGTGGCGGTGGGGCAGCGGGTCACGCGCGGCCAGTTGATCTCGCGGGTGGGGAACACCGGCCGGGCCACCAACGACCACCTGCACCTCGAGGTGCACGCCGTCCCCGAGTGGGCCGGGGTGAACGTGGTGGTGGACTCCCTGCAGCGCTTCCCGCCGCACACGACGAACCCGGAGCTCTGGATCGCGCCGCTCCCCGGGACGGGGATCGTCGCCGGGCGGGTGTTCGATGGCCGGGGCCGGCCGGTGCCGCAGGCGCGGGTGCACGGCATCCGCAAGGCGCGGCCCCGCGAGACGCCCCTCGGCTTCGCGGAGTCCTACGGCGACCGGGCACATCCCCACCCGCTCTACGGGGAGCATTTCGCGCTGGGCGACGTGCCGGCGGGCCGCTACGTGCTGCGGGCGGAGAAGGACGGCCGGCCGGTCGGTCGGCCGGTCGAGGTGACCGTCGAGGCCGGCCAGGTGACCTGGGTCGAGTTCCGCTGAGTGTTCATCGAGCTGACTGACCATCTCCGCTGTCCCGTCGGGCACGAGGAGGCCTACCTCGTGCTGCTGCCCGACGCGATGGCGGGACGGGACGTGACCGCCGGGCGGCTCGGCTGTCCCGTCTGCCACGCGGAGTACCCGGTCCGGGGAGGCGTGGCGCAGCTCGGTGAGCCGCCCGGCCTCCCCCAGGCGCCGCCGCGGCTGGACGGTCCCGGGATGGCGGCGCTGCTCGGGCTCGAGGGGCCCGGCGGCTTCGTGGCCCTCGTCGGCGGGGCCGCGGCGGACTGGCGGGGCGTGGCCGCGTCCCTCGAAGGGGTGCACCTCGTGGGCGTGAACCCGCCCGAGGGCGTCGGACCCGGACCCGGCTTCAGCGTCGTGCTCGCCCCGAGGCTCCCGTTCAAGTCGCGCTCGCTCCGCGGCGCCGCGCTCGGCCCGGGCTATTCCGCCGATCCCGCGTGGGTCGCGGCGGCGGCGGCGGCCGTGCTGCCCGGCCTGCGGGTGGTGGGGGAGGGAGGCGACGAGGGGCCCGAGCCGTCGCTCGAGCCCCTCGCGAGTGCCGGCGGGGCGTGGGTGGCACGCCGCCGCCGCTGACCCCGCGGGGTCAGTCCCCGCCGGGGAGGGCGTACAGCGCGTCGATCCGGTCCCGGTAGCGCTGCTCCACCACGCGCCGCTTGACCTTGAGCGTGGGGGTGAGCTCCCCGCTCTCGATGGTGAAGTCCTCGGTCAGCAGCAGGATCTTCTTCGGGACCTCGAACTGCGCCAGGTCCTTCAGCAGGCCCTTGACCTCGTCCTCGATCTTCCGCTCGACCCCGTGGCGGGCCGCCAGTTCCGCGTCGGTCCCGCCGGGCATGCCCGTCGCGGCCAGCCACTCGCGCACCTTGTCGTAGTTCGGCACCACCAGCATGATCGGGAACTTCCGCTTGTCGCCCAGCATCACCGCGTTCAGGATGAACGGGTTGGCCCTGACCCGTTCCTCGATCGGCTGCGGGGCGATGTTCTTGCCGCCCGCCGTCACGATGATGTCCTTCTTCCGGTCGGTGATCTTGAGGAACCCGTCCTGGTCGACCAGGCCGATGTCGCCGGTGTGGAACCAGCCGTCGGCATCGATGGCCTCCGCGGTGGCCTCGGGCTTGTTGTAGTACCCCTTCATCACGTGGGGGCCGCGGGTGAGGATCTCGCCGTCGGCGGCGATCCGCACCTCGACCCCGGGGAGCGGCTTCCCGACGGTCCCGAGGCGGATGTTCTCGAAGGTGTTCACCGAGATGATCGGCGAGGTCTCCGTGAGGCCGTAGCCCTCGAGGACCGGGAGCCCCGCCGCATAGAAGAACCGGGCGATGTCCGCGGAGAGCGGCGCGCCGCCCGACGCGAAGAGCCGGACCCGCCCGCCGGTCCGGGCCTGCAGCTTGGAGAACACCAGCTTGTCGGCGAGCCGCTTCTGGAACGCCAGGCCGCCGGGGATGGGCTTCCTGGCGATGTGGAGCTCCGCCCACCGTTCCGCCGTGCGCTTGGCCCAGAAGAAGATCTTCTGGCGGAGCGGCGGACCCGCCATCACCCCCTCCAGCACCGTGGCGTAGATCTTCTCGTAGAGCCGCGGCACCGAGGCCATCACCGTCGGCCGGCGCTCGAACATGTCGGCCGGGACCGTGTTGATCCCCTGCGCGTAGTTGATGATCGAGCCGCCCCACATCATCAGGTAGTGCCCCACCGTCCGCTCGAAGATGTGCGACAGCGGGAGGAACGAGAGGCACTCGTCGTTCTCGTCGATGTGGATGACCGAGAGCGCCGCCACGACGTTCGAGGTGACATTCCCGTGGGTGAGCATCACGCCCTTCGGGTCGCCGGTCGTCCCCGACGTGTAGATCAGCGTCGCGAGGTCGTCCGGTCCAGTCCGGAGAGCGTCGGCCCGCCAGTTCGGGTACTTCGAGAGCGCGGCCCGCCCCGTGGCCATCACGCCATCGAGGCTGAGCACGCCGTCGCCGGCCAGCGCGGGGTCGAAGGCGATCACGTGCCGGAGCGCCGGCAGCTCCGCCCGCACCGCCAGGACCTTCTCCAGCTGGCCCGCGTTGGAGACGCAGACCGCGACGGCCCCCGAGTCCCGCAGGATGTAGGCGGCCTGGTTGGCCGGCAGGGTCGGGTAGATCGGGACGTCGGCGCAGCCGCACGCGAGGCAGGCGTAGTCGGTGATGGCCCACTCCGGCGAGTTCTCCGCCAGGATCGCCAGCCGGTCGCCCCGTGCGACCCCCAGCTCGTGGAGGCCGACGCTGAGGGCCTGCACCCGGTCCCGCAGCTCCCGGTAGCCCAGGTCCGCCCACTGGCTGCCGCGCTTCGCGCGCATCGCCACGGGGCGATCGAGCAACCGGTCGGTGGCGTGGAAGAAGATGTCGTTCAGCGTACGAGGGGTGGTCACGCGAACCTCCTCCGCGGCCTCGCGGGCCGGCGGGGTCAAGGCTGGGGAGTGAACCTGATGATCGCCCGCTGGCCCGATCCGGGCACCGGCTCGGCACCGCGATGGCGGGAGCTCCGGAATTCCACGACCGCGCTGTCCGGCGGCGGCTGGCCATCGACCACGCGGAGCTCGACCGGGGTCACGGGGCCGCCGGTGCTCCCGGTGGCGAGGGTGTCGAGCGGCCCGCCGGTGGACAGCTCCACCGTGCGGAGGTCCGGGTCGGCGAACTGGGGCTCGACCACCTCGAGGACGATGCTCCGTCCCGAGAGCGGCCCGGCCGGGTCGAAGGACTCGAGGCGGACCGTCAGGGTGCCCGAGGTCGTGACCCCGGCCGGGAGCGCGGTGTCCGCCGGGTACTCCCGGATGAGCGTGTCCGCCCGGGCGAGGAAGCTGAAGGTCGTGGCCGCCGAGACGAGCGATCCGCTGCGCGCGAGCACCCGCCCCGAGAGCCCCGGGCGGAGCGGCACCACCCACCCGGAGGCGCTGTCCACCCGCAGCGTGGTATCCGGGGTGACCCACCAGATCTCCGTCCCGGGGAGCTCCTCCCCCCCGCCATCCAGCGCGCGGGCGATCATCTGCAACGAGTCGCCGACCTCGAGCTGGGTGACCGTGGGACGGACCACCTCGAGCGCCACGACGCCTCCGTCCGTCGAGGAGAGGTCGCTGCAGCCGGCCACGAGGGCGATCGCGAGGACGGCCGGAACGGCGCGGCTCAGGCGTCCTCCGCTGCGGCCGCGGCCCCGGGGGCGTCGGTGCCCGCCTCGATGGACTTGAGGGTGCGCTCGGCGTGATCGACGAAGCGGGCAAGCTCGGGGTTCTGCGGCGCCCCGGCCAGGAAGGCGCGCAGGTGCTCGGCGGCCCGGGCGGCCTCGCCACGATGGCGCAGCAGGAAGGCGACGCCGTAATGCGCCCCCGGCAGGTTGGGGTCGATCGCCAGCGCCTGGCGGTAGTAGCGGAGCGCCTCCTCGGGGCGCTGCTGCTTGCTGCAGACGATGGCCATGTTCTGCAGCGCCTTGACGTTGCGTGGGTCGTCCCGGAGGGCAAGCCGGTAGGACGTCAGGGCGGCGTCAAGGTCACCCTGCCGTTCGAGCGCGAGGGCTTCGTTGAAGTAGTCGAGGCGGGAGGGACCCGGTGCTTCGGTGCCCCCGCCGAAGATCCGGCGCCAGAAGTTCATTACCGGGTGGTCGTCCTCGGTCGGCGGTCGGAGCAGGGAGGACAAGTCGAACGGACGCCCAAAGATAGCCCGCGGGTTCGGGCCGGCGCAACGCGCCGTTGCCGGGGGCAGCGAGCCCGGATACGTTCCCGGCGTCCCCTGCCGAGAGGCTCCCGATGCCGCGCACGCCGACCCCCGGGCCACGTGGGGTGATGGAAGTGGACTGGCCCTTCTTCGGCGAGATCTGCCGCGCCCTCGCCCTCAAGGTGGCCCGCGAGTACGAGCCGGAAGTGGTGCTGGGGATCGCGAAGGCGGGCGTCATCCCGGGGGCGGTGGTCGCGTCCATCCTCGGCGTGGACTTCGCCTCGATGGTGGTCACCCGGAAGAAGGGCGATGCGGAGCCGGTGCTGGTCTCGGGGCCCCCCGCCTCGATCGGCGGCCGCAAGGTGCTCCTCGTCGACGAGACCTGCGACTCGGGCCACACCATGCGCCTCGCCCTCAATGAGGTGCGGCAGCGGTTCCCGGCGGACGTGCGGACGGCGGTCTCGTTCCGCACCGGCCCCTATGAGCCGGACTTCTTCGCGTTCGAGACCGAGCAGGAGATCGTGCTCCCCTGGGACCGGGAGCTCGTGGTGAACGGGGAGCTGGTGCGGCGGCAGCGCTAGCCGCGAGGCCGGCGGGGGGTCAGCGCACGCCGCCGGCAGTGAGGGCCTGCCGGTACCCGAGGCCCCGCGACAGCAGGTCGTACAGCGTCCCCAGCGTCTCGGGGCTGCCCACCAGCCAGCGGCAGCGTGCCTCGCCCCGGGTGCGGCATTCGACCTCCATCGCCGCCGCGGGACTGCCGGCGAGCTGGCTCACGAAGGCGGCGAGCATGCCGCTCGTCACGTGGCAGGACGGGTGCTGCCCCTCGGCGCCGGGCTGGGACTCCGCCCACTCCTCCGCATCGAAGGCCAGGACGCTCGGCGCCAGCCGGGTGACCGTCAGCCCGCCCCACCCGAGCCCCTCGAAGAAACGCGATGCCACCTCGCCGAACCGGGCCTGGTCCAGGGCACCGGGACTCGCCACGCCGCAGGCGGTGGCGGTCCAGCGGGCGAACGCCTGGTAGAGGTCGTCCCCGGCGGCGAATCCCGCCTCCTGGAGCCAGGTGGCCGCCTGCAGGCCGCTCTCCCGCTCGAGGGTGGCGCGGAGCTGGTGCAGCGCCCGCCGACCGAGCGCGAGGCACTGGGCGGCGGCGAGGTCCGGCGGCATGACGTCGGTCATCAGGATCTCCTCGGGTTCGGCGCGAATGCTAGGTCGCGCGCCCGACGCGGCGCAAGAGCTCGGCCTCGTCGATCACCTCGACGCCAAGCGCCCGCGCCTGCTCGAGCTTGGCGCCCGCCTCGGCGCCCGCCACCACGGCGGTCGTCCGCTTGCTGACGCTTCTCCCCACGTGCCCCCCGGCCTGCTCGATCAGCGCCGTGGCCTCGGCTCGCGAGAGCGCGGGCAGCGTGCCGGTGAGGACGTAGGTGGTGCCGAGGAGCGACCCGTCCGCGGCGGGGGCGCTCGGCTCCCCGGCGGTGAGGCCGGCCTCCGCCAGCCGCTGGAGCAGCCGGCGGTTCCGCCGCTCCGCGAAGAACTCCACCACCGCGTGGGCGATGGTCGGGCCGATGCCCGGCACCGCACCGACGGTCGCCTCGTCGGCCCGGGCGAGGGCGTCCAGGGTGCCGAAGCGGCGGGCAAGCAGCACCGCGCTGTTCTTCCCCACGTGCCGGATGCCGAGCGCGAAGAGCAGGGTGGCCAGCGGGCGCGAGCGGCTCGCGGCGATCGCCTTCACCAGCTGGTCCGCGGACTGCTTCGCGAAGCGGTCGAGCCTGGCGAGCTGGCCGGGCTCCAGGCGGTAGAGGTCCGCGACGTCCGCGATGAGCCCCGCGTCGAGAAGCTGCTGGGTGCGCTCGTACCCGAGGCCGCGGATGTCCATGGCGTCGCGGGAGGCGAAGTGCACGATCGCCTCGAGGACGCGGCCGGGGCAGGAGACGTTGGGGCAGTGGCGCAGGGCCTCGCCGGGGTCGCGCGCCACCGGGGTGCCGCAGGCGGGGCACTTCGCCGGCATCCGGAAGGGACGTTCCGCTCCCGTGCGCCGGTCGCGCAGCGGGCCGATCACCTGCGGGATCACCTCGCCGGCGCGGACCACCTCCACCCAGTCGCCGATGCGGATGTCCTTCTGCGCGATCAGGTCCTCGTTGTGCAGGGTGGCGCTGGTGACGGTGACCCCGCCGATCTCGACCGGCTCCAGCACCGCCCAGGGATTGAGGGTTCCGGTGCGGCCGACGTTCACCTGGATGTCGGTGAGGCGGGTGACGCCCACTTCGGGCTCGAACTTGCGCGCCACCGCCCAGCGCGGCTCCCGGCCCCCGATGATGCCGAGGTCGTCGTGCAGCGCCAGCCGGTTGACCTTCACGACGACGCCGTCGGCGCCGAAGGGCAGGGTGGGCAACAGCCGCTCGTACTCGGCGACCTTCGCCTGGACCGCCTCCAGGTCCGCGTGGCACGCGCGGTGGGGCTCGACCGGGAAGCCCCACGCGGCGAGCCGGTCGAGCACCTCCCACTGCGAGGCGCAGCCGGGCTTTCCCTCGATCGGCTCGAGGTGGAAGGCGAAGAAGCGGAGCCGCCGCCGCCGCGTCATCTCGGGGTCGAGCTGGCGGAGGGCGCCGGCGGCGGCGTTCCGCGGGTTGGCGAACGGCGGCTCGCCCGCCCGCTCCCGCTCGGCGTTCACCTTCCGGAAGGCGGTGAGGGGCAGGTAGACCTCGCCCCGCACCTCCATCACCGCGGGCCAGTCCTCGCCGGCCAGCACCAGCGGGATGTCGCCCACGGTGCGCAGGTTCGCCGTCACGTCCTCGCCGACGACGCCGTTGCCGCGGGTGGCGCCGGTCACGAGGCGTCCCCGCTCGTAGGTGAGGCTCACCGCGGCGCCGTCGATCTTCACCTCGGTGGTGTAGCCCGCGGTCCGGACCTCGGGCGCGAGCCTCGCGTTCCGCTCCTCCCACGCCGCCAGCTCCTCCGCGGTGAACGCGTTGGCGAGCGAGAACATCGGGCGGCGGTGGGGGTGCTTCACCAGCGCGTCCGCGGGGGGCGCGCCGATCCGTTGCGTGGGGCTGTCGGGGGTGCGAAGCGCCGGGTGGGCCTCCTCCAGCGCCTGCAGCTCGCGGAAGAGGCGGTCGAACTCGGCGTCGCTGATGAGGGGCGCGTCCTCGACGTAGTACGCGCGGTTGGCGCGGTCGATCTGCTCCCGGAGTTCGGCGGCAAGGCGGGCGGGGTCGGCGGAGCCGCCCCGGGGCGTCATCGGGCGCTCGCCTCCTGCGCGATGACGGTCATCGCCACGCCCACGAGGCGGTCGAGTTCCTCCGCGTCCGCCTTGCCCAGCGCCTCTTCGCTCCAGGGGCCCTCGCGTTCCGCGGCAGCGAGGAGGAGGCGGCGGAGGAACCCGAGCAGGGCCACGCGCTCGCGGTCGAGGGCGCGGAGCGCGGGGTCCTCTCCCCGGGCGGCGCGGAGGCGCTCGAAGCGATGCGCGTTCCGGAGCGCCTTGGCGGTGAGGCTCGCCACCACCTCGCAGAACCGCACGTCCTCGTCGGAGAAGCTGGGCCCGTCCCGGAAGGTGCGGAGGAAGATCGCGCCGATGGCGCGGCCCCGCCACGTGATCGGCACGACCGTGATGGACTTGACCCGCCGGGTGGCGAGGTTCCCGCGGGCCTGGCGGAGGGCGGGGTCGCTCGCGACGTCGGGGATGAACACGGTGCGCCCCGTCTGGATGGCCCGCTTGAGCTCGGGGTAGCGCTCCACGTCCACCACGTAGTTCCGGATGCTCGGATCCTCGTACGTGGCGACGAGCCGGACCACCTCGCCGCCGCGCTCGACCAGGAAGACCGAGGAGCGGTCGAGCCCGAAGGCCTCCCCCAGCTTCCGCGACACCGCCTGCACCACGTCCGAGAACTGGAGCGAGCCCGCCACCTCCTGGAGGATCTCGATCACGGTCAGGAGGTGGGTGCGCTCGCGCTCCAGGGTGCGGACCCGCTGGCGGAGCGTCTCGATCTCGGGCTGGGACGGCGAGGCGTGCATCGGGGTCACCGGGTCCGGGACGTGGCTCACTTGGCGCTGCCCGCGGGGAGCCGTGCGAGCAGCGCGGCGGCGTCCCGCTTGTACTGGGGATCCATCACGTCGGAGAGCGGCAGGTCGGCGATGGCCCGCAGCTGGGACTCCGCCTGGGTGTGCTTCTTCTGGTCCACATACACCTCGGCCAGGTCGAGCCGGTGGTAGACGTACTCCGGCCGGTACTCGACCGCCTTGGCGAGCGCCCGCTCGGCCTCGGCCCACGACGCCTTGTTGACGATCAACTCGATCGAGCGAATGCTGTCATCGTTGCCGGGAATCGGCAAGTCGACCACGTCCGGATCACTGTCGGTGTCGATCAAGGCCACGGTGGCGATCCCCAGCTTCTGGGCTTCCTGCACGGCGTTTCGCTCTTTCTTGGGATCGATTACCACCAGGCATTCCGGCAATCGGCTCATCGTGCGCATGCCGTTCAAATTGCGATACATCTTGCGGTATTCGCCGCATCAGCG
>CAVQWA010000065.1:0-28744 GCA_963717315.1 uncultured Gemmatimonadales bacterium | reverse complement strand
TGGCGTCGAGCGCGGGGGCGACGGCGTCGCGCACCGTCCGGACCGGCGTCGGGCGCTCGGTCATCAGCTTGGCGACGACCGCCTGCACCGTGGCGCCGGTGTGGGGCGGCTCGCCGGTGAGCATCTCGTAGAGGACGGCGCCGAGCGAGTAGACGTCGCTCCGGGCGTCGAGCGCGCGGTCGCCGGTGGCCTGTTCCGGGCTCATGTACTGCGGCGTGCCGAGCGAAAGGCCGGTCTCGGTGAGCCGGTTCCCGCCCGCCTCGCGGAGCGCCAGCGCGATGCCGAAGTCGGCCAGCACCGCCTCCCCCTCGTGCAGGAGGATGTTCTCCGGCTTGATGTCGCGGTGGATCACCCCCTGCCGGTGGGCGTAATCCAGCGCGCCCGCCACCTGGCGCGCGATGCCGACGGCCTCCTCGATGCCGAGCTGCCGTTCCCGCGTGATCCGCTGGCGGAGCGACTCGCCCCGGATGTAGGGGACGACGTACCAGAGGAGGCCCTCGTCCGCCCCGGAATCAATCAGCGTGAGGATGTGGGGGTGGTCGAGCCGCGCCGTGATCCGGACTTCGTTGAGGAAGCGCTCCGCGCCGAGGATGGCGGTGAGTTCCGGGCGGAGCACCTTGAGCGCCACCTCGCGGTCGTGCCGCAGGTCGCGCGCGAGCCAGACGGTGGCCATGCCGCCCTGGCCGATCTCCCGCTCGAGTGCGTACCGGCCCGACAGGGCGGCGGCGAGGCGATCCGGGGGCCCGCTCACTCCGGCGGGGCGCTCCCCGGCGCGGGCACGGCGCGGCCGACGATGATGGTGATGTTGTCGGAGCCGCCGCCGTCGAGCGCGTCCTGCAGGAGGGCCTCGCAGGCCTGCTTCGCGGTGGTCATCGCCACCAGGCGCTCGCGGATCCGCTCGTCGGGCACGTGCCGGGTGAGCCCGTCGCTGCAGGCCAGCCAGATGGCGCGCCACGAGTTGTCGAGGTGGGTCACCACCGGCATCGCGTGGGTGCCGCCCACGGCACTCGAGAGGATGTGCGCGAGCCGCGAGCTCTGGGCGTCGGTGCGGGTGAGGATGCCCTGGTCCACCAGGTCCTGGGCCATCGTCTGGTCGCGGGAGACCTGGCTCAGCACGCCGTCCCGCAGGAGATAACACCGGCTGTCGCCCACCTGGAGGAGGTAGGCGTGGGGCCAGACGCCGAGCCAGAGGGTGAGCGTGGTGGCCATCCCCTGGCGCTCGGGGTCGCCCTTCGCGCCCTCGGAGAGCTCCGTGTGTGCCCGAAGCGCGGCGTCCTCGAGGGCCTTGAGGTAGGCGTCGGTGTCGCCGGGGTCGGTGGTGTAGTAGCAGCGGACCGACTGGGTGACATACTTCGAGATGGCCTCGAGGGCGAGCCGGCTGGCCTCCTCGCCGGCGTGCTGCCCGCCGACGCCGTCGGCGACCATCGCGAGGAAGGCGACCCGGTCGGTGCCCCCCAGCTTGTCCGGCTCCGGGAGGCTGGTGAGGTGGACCTTCATTTCCTTGCGGAGCGAGCAGATGAGGAAGTGGTCCTGGTTGCTCTTCCGCACCGTGCCGGGGTGGGTCAGCCCGTGGACGTCCACCTCGTTGTCGGCGGGCTTCCGGGCAGTGGCGACAGCGGTGGGGGTGTCCGGCATCGGGCCGACCTGGCTGGGGGGTGGGGCCTTCCCTTGAAGGTGTCCCGGGACGGGCGGAGGCGCTAGGGTAGACGGGGAGACGGAGAGTGACCTTCGACCTTCGACCTTCGACCTTCGACCTTCGACCACTCCATGCCCGAGCTCCCGGATGTCACCATCTACGTCGAGGCCCTCGAGCAGCGCGTGAGGGGAAGCCCGCTCCGGCGGGTCCGGCTGGGGAGCCCGTTCGTGCTCCGGTCGGTGGACCCGCCGGTCGCGGCCGCCGAGGGGCGGGTGGTGACGGGGGTGCGCCGGCTGGGGAAGCGGATCGTCCTGGTGCTCGAGCCCGACCTCTTCCTGGTGATCCACCTGATGATCGCCGGCCGGCTCCGGTGGCGGCCGCCGGGGACCGGGCTGCCGAAGGGGCGGGGGCTCGCGGCCCTCGATTTCGACGCCGGCACCGTGCTCTTCACCGAGGAGGGGAAGCAGCACCGGGCGGGGCTCTGGCTGGTGCGGGGCGTCGCGGCGCTCACGGCCCACGACCCGGGCGGGATCGAGCCGCTGGAGGCCTCGCTCGACGAATTCCGCGCGGCGCTGACCCGCGGGCGCCACACCCTGAAGCGCGCGCTCACCGACCCCCACCTCTTCGCGGGCATCGGCAATGCCTTCTCCGACGAGATCCTCCACGCGGCAAAGCTATCACCCCTGCAACTCACCACCAACCTCTCGGATGCGGACGCCGCCCGGCTGCATGCGGCCACCCGGGAGACGCTCACGACGTGGATCGCGCGGCTCCGGCGGGAGGCCGGCGGCGGGTTCCCGGAGAAGGTGACGGCGTTCCGCGAGGGGATGGCGGTGCACGGACGCTACCGCCAGCCCTGCCCGCGGTGCGGCGCGCCGGTGCAGCGGATCCGGTACGCGGAGAACGAGGTGAACTACTGCGCGGCCTGCCAGACCGGGGGCCGGGTGCTGGCCGACCGCGCGATGTCCCGGCTGCTCCGGGAGGACTGGCCCCGCTCGCTGGACGACTGGAGCGAGCGGATGGGCGGGTGAATCTCCCCTCAGGGCTCGAAGCGGCTCGTCTCCCGGAGCACCGCCAGCGACCGGGTGCCGAGGGTGAAGAGGGCCTGGAACACCCCCTTGACCCCGATGGTGGAGCCGGTGCGCGGCGGGGCGGCGTTCTCGCTCACGACCGTCAAGGTGCCGGTGTCGTCCTTCACCTGGTACCCGCCCATGCCGAGGGCGCCGGCGGAGGACTGGACCTCGCCCTTGATCCGGACGGTCTTGCCGTCGTAGCGGCCGGGGTTGTCGAGCAGCTGGCCGATCGGGGTCACCGAGGCGCAGCCGGCCAGGAGGAGGAGGGCGAGGGGGGCGAGGAACCGGGCGGGGGCGGGGGCGGGGGCGGGGCAGGCGTGGGTCGCATCGTCGTCGTCTCCGATGGGGGTCTCCCCGGGGAAAGTAGCGGGTTGTCCGTCCCGGGATCCCGCCGTACCTTGGCCCTGCCTCCCCCTTTCCTTCCCGTCCACCCCAGGAGGCCGTCATGCGACGCGTTGCCGTCGTCACCTCCGCCCTGTTCCTCCTCGCGTGCGGCCGGACGGAACGTCAGGCCGAGCCGGCCCCGCCGCCGCCCCCGCCGCCGCCCACGATGGCCGACTTCGCCGGCACCTGGCGGGCGGTGGGCATCATGGAGGGCACCCCGGACTCCATCCTCTCCCAGTTCAGCGGGCCTGCCTCCGAGTACGGCTGGCAGCTGACGCTTCCCGGCCGCGACCCGATGCCGATGCAGGTCTGGATCCAGGGCGACAGCCTCATCGCCGTCTCGGAGAAGTACCGGGGCATCCTGCGGAAGGGTGTCATGGTGCAGCTCCGGAGCGCGGGGGTGCTCGAGGACGGTCGCCTGGTGGGCAACCTTCTTGCCACCTACGACTCGACCGGCGGGCAGGCGCTGGCGAAGGGGACGTTCACGGCGGAGCGGGAGGAGTAGGCAGTCCGACTGTCGGACCTACCTCCCCCCCAGCACCCCCGGCAGGTTCTCGATCACCACCAGGCCGACCGGGGCCGCGGTGCCGCGGTCGCGGATCATCGCGAAGCGGCGGCCGTCGGGGGCGATGTCCCAGCTCCCCTCCTCGTCGGCGAAGGCGCCAAGTCCGAAGAGCGTCCGGCGTTCGCCCGCGGTGAAGCTGGGACCGGGGAGGACCTCGACGGCGACGACGTTGCCGGTGCCGCGGTAGTAGAGCACCCGCCCGTCGGGCGACCAGCGGGGCAGGGTGCCCCCGCCGGTGGAGACCTGCCACTTCGCGGTGCTGGTGGCGGGGAAGGGCCGGACGAAGACTTCGTAGCGGCCGGTCTCGTCCGACTGGTAGGCGAGCCACCGGTCATCGGGTGACAGGGCGGGCGACCGTTCCTCGGCCGGGGTCGCGACCAGCGCCACCGTGTCGCCTGCACGGGAGATGCCGAAGATGTCCGGCGGGGTCATCCGGTAGAGCAGCCACCGGCCGTCATGGGAGCGGAGGGCCTCCTGGACGGGAGCCGCGAGGTCGAGCAGGAGCTCCGCGGGTGCGCTGCCGTCGGCCCGCTTCGACCACGCGTCGGGCGTGATCCCCTGCAGCGAGACGTAGAGGACGTGCCGGCCGTCCGGGGACCACGACGGGCGCCAGGCGGCCGGGCCGTCGAAGGTGATCTTGCTGAGCGGCCCGTCGGGCAGCTCCTTGACCCACACCTGCCCCTCCCCCTCGGCGAAGATGCTGACCGCGAGGCGCCGGCCGTCGGGGGAGACGCCCAGGGTGCGGAAGTCCCCGACCCAGCCGGGATCCACCGGCGCCACCGACCCGTCCGGCCCCACCCACACCACTTCCCCGGGATCGTCCCCCTCGCCACCGGTCGTGTAGAGCAGCGTGCCCTCCGCGGACAGCGCGAGGTCCACCGCCCCGAACGGCCGGATGTTCAGGCCGCTCGCCAGCGCCGCCGGCTCGCCGGTGACCTCGAGCCGCTCCAGGTCGGACGGGACGGCGAGGAGGGTCCCATCCACCGTGGCATAGACGAGGTGGCCGGTCGGGGAGTAGCGCGCCGTGATCCCGCGCAGGAGGACCCGGTGGGGCCCGCCGTCCGGTGGCGCGACGCCGATGTCGGCGGTGCGCCCGTCGCCCCCGCGGGCGATGGTGAAGAGCACACCACGGCCGCCGGGGAGCGCCTCGGGCCAGACGTGGTCGACCTCGCTCGCTCCGCGGTCGACGACGGTGACGGTGTCCCAGGCGCCGCCGGCGGCGGGCACCCGCAGGATGCCGGCGAGGGCAGCTGAGAGTCCATCGGGGACGGGGGTCACGGCGCCCCCGGCGGGCCGTCAGGATGGGGCTGGCAGGCCGGGGGCTGCTCGATGGTCCAGGCCATTGCCGCGATCCGCCAGCCGGCGGCGGTGCGGACCAGGGTGAACTGGTCCACGCCGCAGTGGGACCACTTCCCGTCGAGATGGAAGTCGTAGGGCAGCCAGACGGTGGCGAGCGTGCCGGAGATGCGCACCTCGGGCCGGAAGCCGCGCTCGACGACCGCCTGGTCGTAGCGCATCGCCCGTTCCTCGGCGCGGCTGCGTGCGCGGTAGCGCGGCACCCCGTCCACCACGAACGCGCGGAACTGGATCGCCTCCCCGAGCATCAGGTCGGTGAAGGCGATCGGGTCATTCCGGTTGACCGCGGCCAGGGCCGAGTCCACCAGGGCGAGGACCTGCTCGCGATCGCGGTCAGCCTCCTGGGCGGCGGCAGGTGACGCGAGCACCGCGGCGGCGAGGAGGGCCACGCCGGCGCGGAGGGAGGGTGCGCGGATCACGCGGCCACCCGGCCGGCGATGAGCCTGCCCATCGGGTGCTCCGGGAGGATGGGAGTGGAACCAGCGGTCGCCCAACTGGCGGCGCCGCTCCTCGAATCAGTCGAGGGTGAGGGGCGGTGCCTCCACCAGCGCATCGCCCACCACCCGGCGAGGCTCGAGGAGCCGCCGCCCGTCGGCTGGAGTGACCGGCCAGGGTCTCGGCGGGCGGGTGCGATCAAGGCGGCGGTTCGGGTCGGAGAACGACCGAACATGCAGGCCGGGAGCGGGGTCCGCCAGAGCGGGGTCCAGCCGGGCGATTCACCGCGGAGGCGCGAAGGGGGCGCGGAGGGGGCGCGGAGGGCCGCGCCTCTCCGCGCCTCCGCGGTGATGTCGTCAGGACGCGGCCGCGACGCTGAATTCCTCCATCATCCCCTGGACGACGTGCGGGGTGCCGTCCGGCCCCGGGACGAAGCAGACCAGCACGTAATTCCCCGGCTCCAGCGTGACGGTCCAGTAGCCGTCGGACCCGGAGCTCAACGCCCCAGCGCCGCCCAGCGGCGTGCCGACCCGCTCCCCCTGGTAGCCGGGGGCGAGCGTGGCCGCGAAGTCCTGCATCGACCTCCCCTCGGCGAGCCGGACGAGCTGCGCCTCGTGGAGCTGCGGACCGTCGTTGATCACGCGGATGACGTGGGTCCCGGCGGTGAAGGGCGCGTGGGTGAAGGCGAGGTCCTTGAGCCGGAGCTCGGCGTCCGCCGTCGGGGCCACGGCACCGTTGGGCGCGCCCGCCACGACCAGGCTGCGGGCCATGCCCTTCACGAGGTGCTGCTTGCGGTCGGCGCGGTCGGGGATCAAGCAGAGAAGGGCATACTGGCCGGCCGGGAGGTCCACGGTCCCGCTGCTCGAGCCGCCCGCCAGCACGCTGCTGGCCGCGCCCCGCCAGGTGACGAAGGGCGCCTCGGCGTTCGGGGTGGCCTGGAAGAAGGCCCTCAGGCTGTCAATCGTCTTCCCCTCGTCCAGTAGCACCAGCATCAGGTGGTGCTCCTGCGGGCCGCGGTTCTCCATCCGGATGGTGGTGAAACCGGGGGCGATGGTGTCGGGACCCTGGAACGCGAAGTCGGTGGCGACGAAGGTGACGACGGGCGGCTCGGTGGCCGGCTGGCTCAGCGGCTCGGCGGCTCGGCGCTCCGCGGTGCAGGCGGCAGCGAGCAGCAGCAGGGCGGCGGCAGTCGGTCGGGTCACGCTCATACCTCCTCGTATTCGGGTTTCTTCACGTCGCGGATCACGATGATCGAGATGTTGTCGGTCCCGCCTCCCTCGAGGGCGTCCTGGAGCAGTGCCTCGCAGACCTGGCGCGAGCTGGTCATGGTCCGGAGCCGCTCGGCGATCTGCTCGTCCGACACGTGCTTCGTGAGGCCGTCGCTGCAGAGGAGCCCGACGTTGTCCCACGACTGGTCGAGCCGGGTGACCACCGGGGCGGTCGCGTGCCCGCCGATCGAGCTGGAGAGCACGTTCGCCAGCCGGGTGCCCTCGGCGGCGCCGGCCGGGAGGACGCCCTGGTCCACCAGGTCCTGCGCCATCGTCTGGTCGCGCGAGATCCGCGAGAGCCGGCCTTCGCGATGGACGTAGAACCGGCTGTCCCCGACCTGCAGCAGGTAGGCGCGGGGCCAGACGCCGAGCCAGAGGGTGAGCGTGGTGGCCATCGAGCGGCGGTCGGGATCGGATGCCGCTTCGGCCACGACGCTGGCGTGGCACTTCCAGGCGGCGTCCTGTAGCGCTTCGAGGAAGCGGTCGTCGGACGCGGCCTCGAGGTCGTGATAGGCGCGCATCGTGAGCGCCACGTACTCCGTCACCCGCTCGAGGGCCAGGCGGCTCGCGGCCTCGCCTCCGGTGCCTCCGCCCACGCCGTCGGCCACGACCGCGAGGAAGGCCATCCGCTCCCCCGCCAGCGGCAAGCGGTCGGTGCTGGACAGGCTGGTCTGGTGGATCTGGATCTGCTTCCGGACCGAGCAGAGCAGGAAGTGGTCCTGGTTCTGCTGGCGCACCCGGCCGGGGTGGGTCAGGCCGTAGACGTCCACCTCGTCATCGTGCGGCTTGCGGAGGGCGCCGGCCTGGATCCGGATGTTGGTGGTGGCCATGGGGGACTCCTTTCCCGGCGCCACGACGGAGCGCCGGAGCGACGGAGCGTTCTACAGCTTGCTCAGCAGGGCCTGGAAGCGCGGTTCGCTGCGGAGCGGGTCGAGGTCGGTGTCGTTCTCCAGCCACTCGCGATGGCCGAAGCCGTTCTTGACCGCCTGTTCCAGGCAGCTCATGGCGTCGTGCAGGCGGTCGCCGAGGGCGTACACGCAGGCGACGTTGTAGAGGACGCCGGAGTCCTCGGGGTCGAGCGCGTAGGCCCGCTGGGCCCACTCGAGCGCCTTGGCCTGCTGGCCCAGCGACATCAGGCCGGCGGCGCCGAGGCAGAGGGCACGGGCGTCGTCGGGGTTGAGCTCGAGGTGGTGCTCGAACGCCACCGACGCCGCGCGGATCGATTCCGCCGCCTCCTCGTGGCGCCCCAGGTGCCGCAGCGGGCTGCTGATGAGGTACGCCGACTGGTAGTCGTCCGGGCGGACCCGGCTCGCCTCCCGGTACTGCTCGACGGCCCGCTCGTACTTCCCCTGCTGGTTGAGGGCGCGGGCGTAGAAGTAGTGGCCCTCGAACAGGTTGGGGTTGAGCTGGATGGCGGTCTCGAATTCCTGCTCCGCCTCGTCGTACTGCTTGCTGAGCGAGAGCGCGAGCCCGCGCGAGGCGTGCGCCTCGGCCCGCCCCGGGTCGATCTCCAGCGCGCGGCGGCTGTAGGAGTCGGCCCCGTCGAGGTTCGACTTGCTCGCGTCCCAGTACATGTAGAGGAAGGAGCAGCAGTCGGCGGCGCCGGCGTACGCCGGGACGTAGTTCGGGTCGGCCTCCATCGCCCGCTCGAACATCCGGCGCGCGAACTGGATGCCGGTGCGGCGGAACTGGTGGAAGAACTGCCGCCCCCGGAGGTAGTAGTCGTAGGCCTTGACGTCGGCGGCGGGAGCCGCTTCGATCGCCTTCTTCTCCTCGGTGCTCAGCACGCCGCGGAGCGCCTTCACGATGCTCCCGGCGATCTCGTCCTGGATGGCGAAGACGTCCTCCAGCTTCCGGTCGTAGCGCTCGGACCAGAACTGGTAGCCGTCGGCGACGTTGACGAGCTGCGCGGTGACCCGGAGCATGTCGCCGGCCTTCCGGACGCTCCCCTCGAGCACGGTGCCCACCTTGAGCTGCCGGCCGATGCCGCTGATGTCCTCGTTCTTCCCCTTGAACGCGAACGACGAGGTGCGCGACGCCACCCGGAGCCCCTCGATCCGGGTGAGGGCGTTGATGATCTCCTCGGCGACGCCGTCGCTGAAGTATTCGTTCTCCGGGTCGGCGCTCATGTTGACGAACGGGAGCACCGCCACCGACTTGCCGGGGGTGGTGGCCGTGGTCGCGAGCGTGCCGGTCGGCGTCACCTGGGGCGGCGTGGAGCCGGTGTGGGTGATGAGGGCCTGGGAGAACTGGGCCGCGGTGGCGAAGCGCTGTCCCGGGTCGCGCTCGAGCGCGCGCGCCACCGCCCGGTCCACTTCCTCCGGGACCTCGGGGCGGAACGAGCGGACGGAGGGCGCGACCTCGAGGAACCGCCGGGTGATGACGGCTTGCGGGGTGGGGCCGGTGAAGGGCGCCTTGCCCGTCAGCATCTCGAAGAGCACGCAGCCGAGGGAGTAGATGTCGCTCCGGCCGTCGGGCGTGGTCGTGCCGGCGGCCTGCTCCGGGCTCATGTAGGTCGGGGTGCCGATCGCGACGCCGGTGGCGGTGATGTGCTCCGAGCCGGCCGCCTCCACCGCCTTGGCGATGCCGAAGTCGGTCACGAGGGCGCCGCCCTCGTGGAGCATCACGTTCTCCGGCTTGATGTCCCGGTGGACCACCTGCTGCCGGTGGGCGTAGTCGAGCGCCGCGGCCACCTCGCGCGCGATGGCGAGGGCGTCGCCCAGGGCGAGCCGGCCCTCCCGGGCGAGCCGCTGCCGGAGCGATTCGCCGTCCACGAACGGCATGACGTGGTACAGCAGGTCCCCGGCCTTGCCGGAGTCGTGGACCGGGACGATGTAGGGGTGGCTGAGCCGCGCGGCCACCTTGATCTCGCGGAGGAACCGCTCCGGGCCGAGGGTGGAGGCGAGCTCGGGGTGGAGGACCTTGAGCGCGACCTGGCGGTCGTGCTTGTCGTCGTGGGCCAGGAAGACGGTCGCCATCCCGCCGCGCCCCGCCTCCCGCTCCACCCGGTAGCGCTCGGGGAGGGCGGTCTGGAGCTTGGGCAGGATGGCGGCGGTCATGGCGTTTCCGGGCGGGGAACCGGGAGAAGGTACGGGCGGGAGTGGGGGGGCGCTAGGGAGCCGGGCAGTCGGGCAGTCGGACAGTCGGACAGTCGGACAGTCGGACAGTCGGGGTCGCGGGGGGACCGCCCGACTGCCCGACTATCTCCACGCCATCGGCACCGCCTCGGGCCTGGTCGGATGGATCGCCCCGTCCAGCTGCCGAGCCAGCCGTTCCCGGATCCGCCGGAGCTCCCGGAACCCGACCAGCTTCTTCGCGTCCTCGTCCCAGAGGGTGAGGCGGAGGGTCTTCACGCTCTCGGCGAGCCGCAGCTGGGTGACCTGCCGCAGTTCCGGTATCGCGTCGTAGGCCGGTTGCAGGTGGTAGTTCGGGATCCGGGCCGAGACGTGGTGGATGTGGTGCAGCCCGATGTTGGCGGTGCACCACTGGAGCAGCTTGGGCATCCGGAGGTGGCTCGCGCCCTCGAGCCCGGCGGCGAAGTAGTTCCACGCCTCCTTGTAGCGCCAGTAGGTGTCCTCGTACTGGTGCTGGACATAGAAGAGGTAGACCCCGATCGAGCCGGCGAGCAGCGTGATCGGGAGCTGGACCAGCAGGAAGCGGTCGATTCCCACCGTCAGCCACATCACCGTGACCAGCGTGGCAAGGGCGAGGTTGCTGAGGTGCACGCTCAGCCACTCGCGCTTCCAGTCGCGCGGGATGTCGAGGGGGAGGCGGTGCTTGAGGACGAACTGCCAGGCGGGACCGACGAGGAGCATCACCGCGGGATGACGGTAGAGCCGGTAAGCCAGGCGCTTCATCCGGGGCCGGCTCAGGTACTCGCGCACCGTGAGGGTGTCGATGTCGCCGAAGGTCCGGCTGTCGAGGTTCCCCGAGCCGGCGTGATGGATCGCGTGGGTCTTCCGCCAGTACTCGTAGGGGACGAGGGTGAAGAACCCGAGGACCGTGCCGACCAGGTTGGCCGTCCTCTGCGACCGGAAGAAGGAGCCGTGGCCGCAGTCGTGCTGCAGCATGAAGAGCCGCACCAGCATCGTCGCCGCCGGCAGGGCCAGGAGCAGCGTGAGCCAGTAGCCGACCTCCAGGCTCCAGAGCATCGCGAACCAGAAGGCCGCGAGGAGCGCTGCGGTCGTCACGAGCTGGAACACGCTCTTCCAGGTGACCACGTGGCGGTACGGGGCGAGCAGCTTCTGCCAGTCGATCGAGGGTTGGGACATCGGGCCGGGGAACGGGGAACGGGGAGCAGGGACCGGTACTTGGGGAATCTAATGGAAGGGCGAGCGGCTCGGCGGCCCCGACCGACCGTCTGCCCGACTGTCCGACTGTCCGACCGCCCGACTGTCCTCAGCGACCCGCCGCTCCCTGCAGCCGGCGCACCAGCTCGGGGAGGTTCTGGATCACCATGATCCGGGTGGCCTGGCTTCGTCGCACCATCACGAACCCTCGGCCGTCGGGGGTGTAGTCGAAGTTGGGGTGCGGGTTGGTCCCGACGTAGTCGGCCAGGGAGAAGAGGACACGGCGCGAGCTCACCCCGAACTCGGCGCCGGCCTGCACCGCCGCGAGGGCCAGCTCGGGCCGCCCCTCGGTGGCGCCGCGGTAGGCGATCTCCCGCCCGTCGCGTCTCCAGACCGGCTCGGTCCCGCCGTCCAGCGACACCTGCACGGCCTCGTCGCCGTCCACGAGCGCGCGGACGTACACCTCCTCGCGGCCCGACTGGTCGGAGACGTACGCCAGCCAGCGCCCGTCGGGCGAGAGCGCCGGGTACTGCTCCGTGTACGGCGTGGCAACGACGGGGACGAGCGGGCCCCGGCCGGCGTTGGTGAGCAGCGCGATGTCCGCCCCGGAGCCCGGGACCATCTCGGTCGCGACCGTGATGAGCGCGCTGCCGTCCGGGAGCCACGCGCCGGTCCAGCCGAGCTGGGGGGACGCGAACAGGGACTCGGGAGGGGCGGCGCTCACCCCCGGCCGCGACCGATAGACGCCCAGGACCCCGGCGCGCGCCGAGGTGAAGGTGAGGTGCCTGTCGCGGGGCCGAGCACCGCGCCGAGGCTGGTGACGGGGGAGAGCCAGCCGAGGCTCTTGGTGCGCTCCGCTGGTGCGCTCACGTCGGCCACGCGGTCCGGGGGGGTGGGGGCGAAGAGTGGGGAACTTGTGGCGTCGGGCGGGTTTGCGCCAGTCGAGGGGGAGAGGGTGCGGCTACCTTGCCTGTATCACCTACCGACCCCGGACCCCTCCATGCTCGCGCTCGCCGTCCTCGCCGCCGTCTCCCAGGTTCCCGACACCGTCCGCTACGCCATCGCCTTCCCGGACCGGGTGCATCACGAGGCGTCGGTGACGGTGGACTTCCCCGCCACCGGCCGCGACACGCTCGAGGTCTGGATGAGCCGGAGCTCCCCCGGCCGGTACGCGGTGCACGAGTTCGCGAAGAATGTGTACAAGGTGCACGCCTCCGACCCCGACGGCGGCGGGTTCGAGATCGTCCGGCGCGACCCGTACCGCTGGCTGGTGGTGAACCGGGGCCGCCCGGTGCGCTTCCGGTACACCCTCTACGGCGACCGCGCCGACGGCACCTACGCGCAGATCGACGAGACCCACGCGCACCTCAATGGGCCCGCCGCCTGGGCGTGGGCCCGCGGCCTCGAGGCGGCGCCTGTCGCCGTGCACTTCGTCCTGCCGGGCATGTCGGGGTGGCGGGTGGCGACCCAGCTCCGGCCCACCGCCGATGCCGAGCGCTTCACCGCCCCCGACCTCCAGTACCTGATGGACAGCCCGGTGGAGCTGAGCGACTTCGCGCTCCGCACCTGGACCGTGGCCCGGCCCGACGGCGGGCGGGACACGGTCCGGCTCGCCATTCATCACCTCGGCACCGAGGCGGAGGTGGACGCGTACGCCGAGAAGGCGAAGCGCATCGTGGCGGAGGAGGTCGGCGCTCTTCGGGGGGAGCCCGCCCTTCGACCACGGCACCTACACCTTCATCGCCGACTACCTGCCCTGGGCCTCGGGCGACGGCATGGAGCATCGGAACTCGACCATCCTCACGAGCAGCGCGAGCCTCGCCCTGGCCGCCGACGGGCTCCTCGGCACGGTGAGCCACGAGTTCTTCCACGCGTGGAACGTGGAGCGGATCCGGCCGGCGGCGCTCGAGCCGTTCGACTTCACCCGCGCCAACCC
Organism: uncultured Gemmatimonadales bacterium; assembly: GCA_963717315.1. Taxonomy (GTDB): domain Bacteria; phylum Gemmatimonadota; class Gemmatimonadetes; order Gemmatimonadales; family GWC2-71-9; genus JAICEH01. The sequence continues at coordinate 15,802 of CAVQWA010000065.1, read as the reverse complement.
GTCCGACGCGCTCTGGTTCGCCGAGGGATTCACCAGCTATGTGGACGATCTCTTCCGCCGCCGCGCCGGCCTGATGGACGACGCCGGCTACGCCGGGGCGCTCGGCGGCCTGGTGGACGGGGTGGTCAACACGCCGGCGCGCGGGTACGCGAGCCCCGCGGCGGCAAGCCTGCAGGCGCCGTTCGTGGACGCGGCCAGCTCGATCGACCCGACCAACCTGGACAATACCTTCTATTCCTACTACCCATGGGGCGCCGCCACCGGCCTGGCGCTCGACCTCACGCTCCGGAGCCGCTTCCGGGGCAGGTCGCTGGACGGGTTCTTCCGGCGGATGTGGGAGCGCCACGGCCGGAACGACCGGCCCTACGCCGTGGCGCGGCCGTACGCGCTGGCGGACCTGGAGCGCGAGCTCGCCGACTACGCCGGTGACGCGGCCTGGGCCCGGCAGTTCTTCGCCCGCCACGTGCGGGGCGGGTTCACCGCCGACTACGGCGAGCTGCTCGCGCACGCGGGGTTCCTGGTCCGGCCGGCCGGCCCCGGGGCGGCATCCCTCGGCTTGGTCCGGCTGCGCTTCGACTCTGCCGGGGCGCAGGTGGCCGGCAACACCCCGGTCGAGTCACCGCTGCACGCGGCGGGCGTGGACCGGGGCGACCGGATCGTGACGATCGCCGGGCGCCGGATCACCTCCGACTCCGCCTGGCAGGCCGTGCAGGCCGCCCACCGGCCGGGCGACAGCGCGGCGCTGGTGGTGGAGCGCCGGGGCGGCCGGTTCGGGACGGTCATCGTCCGGTTCGCCGAGGACCCGCGGGTGGAGGTCGTGACCTGGGAATCGGCGGGTCGGGGCCTCTCCGCGGCCCAGAAGGCCTTCCGCACGGCCTGGCTCGGCTCGCTCGCGGCGCGGTGACCCTGGCGCACCGGCCGCGCCGGGCCGGTCCGGGGCCACCCGGCGGCCGATACCCCGATCCGCTCCCGCACCGCATATTGAAGCGATGTTCCCTTACCGCGACGACAACCCGACCCTCCGGACCCCGGTCGTCACGTTCGCCCTGATCGCCGCGAACGTGGCGGTCTGGGTGCTGGTGCAGGGAATGGGCACCGAGGCGGGCCTGGTCCGGTCCATCTGCAACCTCGGCCTGATCCCCGGTGAGCTGCTCGGCCGCGTCGCGGCGGGCACCGAGGTGCAGGTGGGGCCCCGGGCCACCTGCGTGCTCGGCCAGACGCAGAGCTGGCACACCGTGCTGACCTCGATGTTCCTGCACGGCGGGTGGATGCACCTCCTCGGGAACATGTGGTTCCTGTGGGTGTTCGGGAACAACGTCGAGGACTCGATGGGGCGGGCGCGCTACCTGGCGTTCTACCTGCTCTGCGGCGTCGCAGCCGCCCTGGCGCAGGTGGCGCTCGACCCGGCGAGCGTGATCCCGATGGTGGGCGCCTCCGGCGCGATCAGCGGGGTGATGGGCGCCTACGTCCTGCTCTACCCGCGGGTGCGGGTGCACCTGCTGCTCTTCCTGTTCATCTACATCACGACGTTCACGCTGCCGGCGTGGATGATGCTGGGGTACTGGTTCGTGATCCAGCTCCTGAGCGGGACGGCCTCGATCGGTTCGGAGGGCGGCGGCACCGCCTTCTGGGCCCACGTGGGCGGGTTCGTCGCGGGGGCGGTGCTGATCATCTTCATGCAGAACCGCGAGCTGGTGGCCCGGCACCGCGCCATCATCCTCGACCGGCTGTACGCCTGAGGCGGCGCCGATGACGACCGCGCCCCGCGACGCCGCGCGCGCGCCGCGCCCGTCGCCGCCGGCCCGCTATCCCGGCGCCGCCACACCGCCCGCCGAAGCGGCGCGGAACCCGGGGATGCCGCTCGCGCTCGACTGGGTGCGGGACGCGCGGGTGAACCGGAGCGCCGTGGAGCGCCGGGCCGCCACCCTCGCCGGGCGGCGGACGGTGAAGAAGCAGTGGCAGGCCGCCTGGCTGCTGCGCGCCATCACCCTGATGGACCTCACCACGCTCCAGGGGGACGACACGCCGGACCGGGTGCGGCGGCTCTGCGCCAAGGCCCGCCGGCCGGTGCGGCCCGAGCTGCTCGAGGCGCTCGGCGCACAGGAGCTGCCGGTGCGGGTGGCGGCGGTCTGCGTCTATCACGCGTTCGTCGAGACGGCGCGGGGGGCGCTGGAAGGCTCGGGCATCCGCGTGGCCGCCGTATCCGCCGGGTTCCCCGCCGGACTCTCGCCGATGGGCACGCGGCTGGCGGAGGTGCGGGCGTCGGTGGCAGCGGGCGCGGACGAGATCGACGTGGTGATCACGCGGGCGCACGCGCTCGCCGGGGAGTGGAGCGCGCTCCACGACGAGGTGGCCGCCTTCCGCGACGCCGCCGGCGACGCGCACCTCAAGGTGATCCTCGGCACCGGCGAGCTGGGCACGCTGCGGCAGGTGCTCCGGGCCAGCCTGGTCGCGATGATGGCAGGCGCCGACTTCATCAAGACCTCCACCGGCAAGGAGCCGGTGAACGCCACGATGCCGGTCGGCCTCGTGATGGTGCGCGCCGTCCGCGCCTACGAGGAGCGGACCGGACACGCCGTCGGCTTCAAGCCGGCGGGCGGCATCCGCGCGGCGAAGGACGCGCTCCTCTGGCTCGCCCTGATGAAGGACGAACTCGGCCCCCGCTGGCTCCGGCCGGAGCTCTTCCGGTTCGGCGCGAGCGGGCTCCTCACCGACATCGAGCGGCAGCTGGAGCACCACGCCACCGGCCGCTACTCCGCCGCCTACCGCCATCCGGTCCCGTGACGACCATCCGCGAAGTCTTCGAGTCGATGGACTACGGGCCCGCGCCCGAGTCCCCCCAGCCCGCCCACGACTGGCTCGAGCGCCACGGTCGGCGCCTCGGCCACTTCATCGGCGGCGAGTGGCGCGCCGCCGCGGAGTCGTTCGAGACCCGGAACCCCGCCACCACGGCGCGGCTCGCGTCGGTGGGGCAGGGGAGTGCCGCGGACGTGGACGCGGCGGTGCGGGCCGCGCGGGAGGCGCTGCCGGCGTGGCGGGCGCTCGGGCCGCACGGGCGGTCGCGGCACCTCTACGCCCTCGCGCGGATGGTGCAGCGCCACTCGCGGCTCTTCGCGGTCGTGGAGTCGCTCGACAACGGGAAGCCGATCCGTGAGTCGCGGGACATCGACATCCCGCTCGTGGCCCGGCACTTCAGCCACCACGCCGGCTGGGCCCAGCTGCTCGAGCGGGAATACCCCGGCCAGGTGGGCGTCGGGGTCGCGGGCCAGATCATCCCGTGGAACTTCCCGCTGCTGATGCTCTCCTGGAAGGTGGCGCCGGCCCTCGCGGCCGGCAGCACCTCGGTGCTCAAGCCGGCGGAATTCACCCCACTCACCGCCCTCCTCTTCGCCGAGCTCGCCGCCGAGGCGGGCCTCCCGCCGGGGGTGCTCAACGTCGTCACCGGGGACGGGCGGACCGGCGAGGCGCTGGTGAACCACCCCGACGTCGACAAGATCGCCTTCACCGGCTCCACCGAGGTGGGCCGGCTCATCCGCGTCGCCACGGCGGGCACCGGGAAGAGGCTTTCGCTCGAGCTGGGCGGCAAGTCGCCGTTCGTCGTGTTCGACGACGCCGACCTCGACAGCGTGGTCGAGGGGGTGGTGGACGCGATCTGGTTCAACCAGGGGCAGGTCTGCTGCGCCGGCTCGCGGATCCTGGTGCAGGAGGGCGTGGTGGACCGGCTCGCGGGGAAGCTCCGTGCCCGGATGGAGACGCTCCGGCTGGGCGACCCGCTCGACAAGGCGGTGGACATCGGCGCCATCGTGGCCCCGGTGCAGCTCGAGCGGATCCGGAAGTTCGTGGCGCTCGGCAAGGAGGAGGGCGCCGAGCTCTGGCAGCCGTCGTGGAGCTGCCCGGCGGAGGGGTGGTTCTACCCGCCGACGCTGCTGACCAACGTCTCCCCCGCGTCCACGGTGGCGCAGGAGGAGATCTTCGGGCCGGTGGTCGCGATGATGTCGTTCCGGACCCCCGACGAGGCGGTGGAGCTCGCGAACAACACCCGCTACGGGCTCGCGGCGAGCGTCTGGACCGAGAACGTGAACACCGCCCTCGACCTGGCGCCGCGCATCCAGGCCGGCACCGTCTGGATCAACTGCACCAACGTCTTCGACGCCGCCTCCGGCTTCGGCGGCTACCGGGAGAGCGGCTACGGGCGCGAGGGGGGGCGGGAGGGGCTGTGGGAGTACCTGAAGGAGGAGTCGGACAGCCGGGCAGACGGACAGGCGGGCAGCCGGGCAGCCGGACAGTCCGGCACGGATGCGGGCCGACCGCCCGACCGCCCGACCGCCCGACCGCCCGACCTGCCCCCCATCGACCGCACTCCCAAGCAGTACGTCGGCGGGAAGCAGGCGCGGCCGGATTCCGGCTACAGCCTGCCGGTGCACGCGCCCGACGGCCGGCTGCTGGGCGAGGTGGGGAAGGGGAACCGGAAGGACATCCGGAACGCCGTCGAGGCGGCGCACAAGGCGGCCGCCTGGTCCTCCGCCACCGCCTACAACCGCGCCCAGGTGCTCTTCTACGTGGCGGAGAACCTCGCCGCGCGCGCCGACGAGTTCGCGCGGCGCCTGGCCGACCTGGGCGGCGGCACGGTGGACGCGGGACGGGACGAGGTCCGGGCCGCGCTCCAGCGGCTCTACGACTACGCCGCGTGGGCCGACAAGTGGGACGGCGCGGTGCACCACACCCCCTACCGCAACGTGACGCTCGCGATGCCGGAGCCGCTCGGCGTGATGGGGGTGATCTGTCCCGACGAGGCGCCGCTCCTCGGCTTCATCAGTGCCGTGGCCCCGGCGCTCTGCCTCGGGAACCGGGTCGTGGCGGTGCCGTCGGAGTGCGCGCCGCTCGCCGCGACGGACCTCTACCAGGTGCTGGACACTTCCGACCTGCCGGGCGGCGCGCTCAACATCGTCACCGGCCCGAAGGACGAGCTCGCCGAGGTGCTGGCCGCACACGACGACGTGGCCGGGGTCTGGTACTTCGGCTCGCGTGAGGGGAGCGGGAAGGTGGAGCGCGCCTCGGCGGGCAACATGAAGCGCACCTGGGTGAGCCACGGTCGCCTGCGCGACTGGTTCGACCCGGCGCGCGGCGCGGGCCCCGAGTTCCTCCGCGAGGCGTGCCAGGTGAAGAACATCTGGGTACCGTACGGGGCCTGAGGGGCAGGGGAGGGGGGAGAGGGCAGAGGGGAGAGGGCCCCGCCCCGCTCCCCCCGAGGGTCCGTCGACTTCCCGGCCTTTCCCTCTCCCCGCTCCTCTCTCCCCTCTCCCCTCTTCCCTCTCCCGTTCCCGCCATGCCCACCACCATGCAATACCGGCTTCTGGGCCCCTCCGGCCTTCGCGTCTCCGAGTACGCCCTCGGCACAATGACCTTCGGCGAGGAGTGGGGCTGGGGGGCGTCCCGTGAGGAGAGCCGCCGGATGTTCGAGGCCTACGCCGCGCGCGGCGGCAACTTCCTCGATACCGCCAACCGCTACACCGAGGGCACCAGCGAGCGCCTGGTCGGCGAGTTCATCGCGGCCGACCGGGACCACTGGGTCGTCGCCACCAAGTACACCCTCTTCGACCGGAAGGACGACCCGAACTTCAGCGGCAACCACCGGAAGAACCTGATGCGGTCGGTGAAGGCCTCGCTCGAGCGGCTCGGCACCGACTGGATCGACCTGCTCTGGGTCCACATGTGGGACGGCACCACGCCGGTGGACGAGGTGCTCCGCGGCCTCGACGACCTGGTGCGTGCCGGCACGGTGCACTACGTCGGCATCAGCGACACCCCGGCCTGGGTGGTGTCGCAGGCGAACACGATGGCGGACCTGCGCGGCTGGACGCCGTTCGTGGCGCTCCAGCTCCGCTACAGCCTGATCGACCGCACCGCCGAGCGGGACCTGCTGCCGATGGCGCGGTCGTTCGGCCTGGCGGTGACGCCGTGGAGCGTGCTTGGCGCCGGGGTGCTGTCGGGGAAGTACAACGAGGGCGAGGCCCGCGGCCGGGCCGCGGCGCGGGCGGCGAAGGTGGAGCGGAACCTCCGGATCGCGCAGGCGGTGCGCGGCGTGGCGGCGGAGGTGGACGCGACGCCGGCCCGGGTGGCCATCGCGTGGGCCCGGCAGCGGCCCGGGACCGTCATCCCCCTCCTCGGCGCCCGGAACGCCGCCCAGCTCGAGGACAACCTCGGCGCCATCGACCTGCGGCTCGACGATGCCCAGCGGGCAGCGCTCGACGCCGCCAGCGCCATCGACCTCGGCTTCCCGCACGATTTCCTGGGGCTGCCGTCAACGAAGGAGCTGATCTTCGGGGGGATGGAGGTGCGGCGTGAGGGGTGAGACGGGAGCGGGGAGAGGGCCGCCCCCTCTCCCTCTCCCCTCTCCCCGCTCCCCGCCCTCACGCCCCCTGCACGATCACCACCTCCCGCCCCAGCGCCTTCTCCAGCACGTCCTTCTTCCGGTCTGCGCCCCACGCTTCCAGCGAGAGATCGGCGTCCACATAGCGGGGCGCCACGCGGAGCGTGCAGCGGTCCTCGGCGAGCTCCACCTGGATCCGCTCCACGATGGCGGTGTGGCCCCGGTCGAGGCCATCGGCCACGCGGAGGAGGGCCGCGAGGCGCCGGACCACCGCCTGGTCCTCGGCGGGCAGCTCCGCGAACTCCGGGTGCTTGCGGCTGGGCCCGTGCTTGCGGTGGTACCGGCTCACCAGGGCCACGATGGTGCGGTCGTGTGCCGAGAGCGAGAGCCGCTCCGCGTTCATGATGAGCTGGTAGCTGTGGCGATGGTGCCGGCGGTAGCTCACCAGCTGGCCGACGTCGTGGAGGAGCCCGGCGGCCTCGAGCAGCGCGCGGTCCTCGGGCTCGCAGCCCAGGGCGGGGCCGAGCTGATCGAGGAGCTGCAGCGCGAGCGCCCGCACCTGCTCGACATGGCGCCGGTCGGTCTGGCAGCGCTCGACGAACTCCCGGATGAGCCGCAGCGGGTCCTGCGGCTCGGCCGAGGCGCCGGCGCCGGCCATCTCGAGGAGCAGGCCCTCGCGAAGCCCGAAGGCACTCACCGTCACCTTGCGGGCGTTGACCAGCTCGAGGAGCTCCGCGGTGACCGCGAGCCCCGCGAGGATGATGTCGGCGCGGTAGGGGGAGAGGCCGGGGACGGAAGCGCGTTCCGCCGGCGACTTCGTGGTGAGCCACTCGAGCAGCGCCTCGACCTCCCCGGTCACGACGGTGGTGCCGTGCACCGCGTCGGGAATCGGGAGCCCGCGCCGGGCGATCGCCATCCGGCCGAGGTTGGTGAAGGTGCCGCCGGAGCCGATCACGGCCGCGGCCTGCCAGCCCGCCGGGTCGAAGACCTTCCGGAGCTGCTTCCGGAGGTGGCGGCGGAGGTCCTGGACCTCCTTCCACGCAGCACGCTCCCCCGGCAGGCTCGCCTCGGTGAGGCGGACGGCCCCGAGCGGCAGCGAGAGGTTGAGTTCGACCACCCCCTCCACCGCGCCGATCAGCTCGAGGCTCCCGCCCCCGATGTCCACGATGAGGGTGCGCTCGCCCTGCAGCCGGAAGTGGTGGGCCACCGACCGGTAGGAGAGCTGCGCCTCGGTGCTGCCGTCGATGATGCGGAGGGGGATGCCGAGCTCGGCCTGGACCCGGTGCACGAACTCCGGACCGTTCGCCGCCTCGCGCACCGCGGAGGTCGCCACGGCGGCGACCCGCCGGGCGCCGCGGCGCTGGCAGACCTCGTGCATCCGGCGGAGGGCCGCCAGCGCCGCCTCCATCGCGGCCGGGTCGAGCCGGCCGGTCGCCGCGAGCCCCGTGGCCAGCCGGGGGTGCTCCTTCACCTCGTCGATCACCTCGAGGCCGCCCTGGGGGTCGTACTCCGCCACCAGGAGCCGGATCGAGTTCGACCCGACGTCCAGCGCGGCGAGGCGCTCCCGGGCGGGGGCCTCGAGGTGGGTCATTCGGGCACGGCCGAGGACGCGGGCGCCTGCACCTCCGCCTGGTGCTTGATGGACTTCCCCTCGACCAGGAAGACCACGTCCTCCCCGATGTTGGTGGCGAGATCCGCCACCCGCTCCAGGTTCCGGCTCACCAGGAAGAGCTCCATCCCGGCCCCGATGATGTGCGGGTCCTCCATCATGTGGGTGAGGAGGATGCGGAACATCGAGCGGTGCAGCGCGTCCACCTTGTCGTCCCGGCGGCAGACGTCGCGGCCGGCGGCGGCGTCGCTCCGGATGAACGCCTCGATCGCGTCGGAGAGCATCTCCCGGCTGAGCCGCGCCATCACCACCAGCTCGGGCTCGGGGGTGATCATCCGGAACTCGATCAGCCGCTCGGCGGACTGGGCGATGTTGACGGCGTGGTCGCCGACCCGCTCCAGGTCGCTCGCGATCTTGAGCGCGGAGGTGAGCATCCGGAGGTCGCGGGCCATCGGCTGCTGGAGCGCGAGGAGGTTGATGCACATCTCCTCGATCTCCACCTCCATCGCGTCGATCACCCGGTCCCCGGCGATCACCTGGTGCGCCTTCGCCCGGTCCCGCTGGAGCAGCGCCTCGACCGCCAGGCCCAGGGCCGCCTCGGCCTCGCCCGACATCGTCAGCAGGCGGACCTTGACCTGGCTCAGCTCGTCGTGGAAGTGGCGGTGGGTGTCCCCGGTCATCCGAATCTCCCGGTGATGTAGGCCTCGGTGCGCTCGTGCGCCGGTTGGGTGAAGATGCGTCCGGTCTCGTCGTACTCCACGAGGCGGCCGAGGTCGAAGAAGGCGGTGCGGCTCGAGACCCGCGCGGCCTGCTGCATGTTGTGCGTGACGATCAGGATCGTGTAGTCGCGCTTGAGCTCGAAGATAAGCTCCTCCACCCGCTGCGTCGCGATCGGGTCGAGCGCGGAGCAGGGCTCGTCCATCAGCAGCACCTCGGGCTGGTTCCCCAGCGCCCGGGCGATGCAGAGCCGCTGCTGCTGGCCGCCGGAGAGCCCGGTGGCCGGCTCCTCCAGGCGGTCCTTCACCTCGTCCCACAGCGCCGCCTGGCGGAGGCACCGCTCCACGGTCTCGGGCAGGTCGCGGTCGTCCACCAGCCGGTTGAGCCCCGGGCCGTATGCCACGTTCTCGAAGATGGATTTGGGGAACGGGTTGGGCCGCTGGAAGACCATCCCCACCCGCTGCCGCAGGGCCACCACGTCGGTGTCCCGGGCATAGACCGAGCGGCCGGCCACCCGCAGCTCGCCCTCGTGCCGCGTGCCCGGCACCAGGTCGTGCATCCGGTTGAGCGCCCGGAGGAAGGTGCTCTTCCCGCAGCCGGACGGGCCGATGATCGCCGTCACGGCCTGGCGCGGCACCGCCAGGGTGATGCCGTGGAGGGTCCAGTCCCCCGGCCCGTAGGCGAAGCGGAAGTCCACCGCCTCGACCGCCGGGCCCGCCGGCGGCTCCGCGGCAGCGGGCCGCCGCGGCGCGAGCGTGGGCCGGGACGCGTCGTCCGGTGGCCGCGGGGGCGCGGCGCCGAGCCGGGGCGCGCTCATCCGAACCTGCCGGTCACGTAGGCCTCGGTCCTTTCTTCCCGCGGTGCGGTGAAGAGCTGGCGCGTGGCGCCGGTCTCCACCAGGTCGCCCAGGTAGAAGAAGCTGGTCGTGTCGGACACCCGCGCGGCCTGCTGCATGTTGTGCGTCACGATGACGATGGTGAACGCCTCCTTGAGCTGGAAGAGCAGTTCCTCGATCCGCTGGGTGCCGAGGGGGTCGAGGCTGGCGGTCGGCTCGTCGAGGAGGATCACCTCGGGCCGCGGGGCGATGGTGCGGGCGATGCAGAGCCGCTGCTGCTGCCCGCCGGAGAGGCTGAGCGCGCTCTCCTTCAGCCGGTCCTTCACCTCGTCCCAGAGCGCCGCGGCGCGGAGCGCGCGCTCCACCACCTCGTCGGTCTCCCCGCGCGAGGCCCGGCCGTCCATCCGGAGGCCTGCCGCCACATTCTGGTGGATGGACATGGTGGGGAACGGCGTCGGCTTCTGGAACACCATCCCGACCCGCTTGCGGAGCTGCATCGGGTTCACCCGGGGCGCGTAGATGTCCTCGCCCTCCAGCAGCACCCGGCCGGTGATCCACCCGCCCACCGCGAGCTCGTGCATCCGGTTGAGGGTGCGGAGGAAGGTGGACTTGCCGCACCCGGACGGCCCGATGAGCGCGTGCACCCGGTTGGGCGTGAACGCGAGCGACACGTTGCGGATCGCCGTCACCTTCCCGTACATCGCCGTGAGCCGCTCGGTCACGATCACGCTGCGCAGGGACGCGGGCGTGGCCGGGGGCCCCGGCACCGCGGTCGGGAGCGCGTTCGCGACGGCGGTCACGGGGCTATCCACCGGTGGTGAAGCGACGCCGCGTGGCGAGGCGCGCGGCCAGGCTGAGCACGAACACGACGAGGATCAGCACGAGCGCCGTGGCCCACGCCAGGCGGTGCCACTCCTCGAATGGCCCGGTCGCGTAGGTGAAGACCACCAGCGGCAGTGCCGCCATCGGCTGCTCGAGGTTCGTGGACAGGAACGCGCTCCCCAGCGCCGTGAACAGGAGCGGCGCCGTCTCCCCGGCGATCCGGGCCACCGCAAGCAGGCTGCCGGTCACGATCCCGGGGAGCGTGGTGCGGACCACGATCGAGAGGCTGGTGCGCCAGCGCGGGTAACCGAGCGCGAGCGCCGCCTCGCGGAGCGAGTGCGGGACGAGCTTGACCATCTCCTCGGTGGTGCGGAGCACCATCGGGATCATCAGGAATGCAAGCGCCACGGCCCCCGCGAACGCGCTGAAGTGCTTCTGCTGCGCGACGATCCAGGCCCAGGCGAAGACGCCGACGACGATGCTCGGCGTGCCGTTCATCACGTCGGCGACGAACCGGGTGGCGGTGGCGAGCCGGCTGCCGGGATACTCCGCGCAGAAGATGCCGGCCGCGATGCCGATGGGCAGGCCGAGGAGCGAGGCGGTCCCGACCATGATGAGGGTGCCCACGATCGCGTGGGCCACGCCGCCGCCCTCCTGGCCGGTGGGCGCCGGCATCCGGGTGAAGAAGTCCCAGTTGAGGCTGGTCGCGCCCTTGACCACGAGGTTCGCGAGGATCAGCACGAGGGGCAGGAGCGCCAGCGCCACGCTCAGGCCCACCAGCCCGACCATGAGCCCGCTCCGGGCCCGCCGCCAGGTGCGCCGGTTCACACGCCCCTCCCGCCCTGGACGCCGCGCGTCACCCGCCAGATGAGGAGGCGGGCGAGCGCGTTGACGATCACGGTGACCACGAACAGCAGCAGCGCCACATAGGCGAGCGCGGAGAGGTGGATGTCGGTCACCGCTTCGGAGAACTCGTTCGCGATCGCCGCCGCCATGGTGTAGCCGGGGGCGAAGAGCGACGTCGAGAGGTCGTGCCGGTTGCCGATGAGCATCGTGACCGCCATCGTCTCCCCCAGCGCGCGGCCCAGGCCGAGGATGACGGCGCCGATGATGCCGGAACGGGCGTACGGCACCACCGCCGTCACCACCGCTTCCCACCGGGTGGCGCCGAGCGCCAGCGCCGCCTCGCGCTGGCTTCCCGGCACGGCCAGGAGCACTTCCCGCGACACGCTCATCACGTACGGCATCACCATGATTGCCAGGATGATGCTCGCCGACAGCATCGACGGCCCGTAGATCGTCCCCTGGAAGAAGGGGAGGAAGCCGAGCGCGCCCTGCAGCGCGGGAAACGCCGCGGTGCGCAGGAACGGGATGAGCACGAAGATGCCCCAGAGGCCGTACACCACGCTGGGGATGGCCGCGAGGAGCTCGATCAGGAAGGCCACCGGCTGCCGCAGCCAGCCGGGCGCGAACTCCGTGAGGAAGATCGCCACCCCGAGCGAGAGCGGCACCGCGATGACCAGCGCCAGGAGCGACGAGACCAGGGTCCCCACGATGAGGGGAAGCGCGCCGAACCGCTCCGCCACCGGGTCCCAGGTGCTGCTCGTGGCGAACCCGAACCCGAACCGCTCGATCGCGAGCCGGGATCCGAGCCAGAGCTCGAGCACCAGGAACCCGAGCAGCACCGGCACCGCCAGGGCCGCGAGCGTGAGCAGTACCCGGAAGACCCGGTCGCCCACCTGCCGCTGCTCGAGCGGGAGGGAGGGAGCCGGGGTCGGCGGGCGAAGCGCGGACGTCGTCATGGCCCGGGGAGTCTACCCGAGCACCGGACCCGTTCCGTCACCCGGGGGTAACGGCAGGGTCACGGCGCCCGGCGGTCTTCAGAAGCTGGTGGACAGCATGGTCCGCACGCCCGACACCGTCCGGCGCGCGTCGTCGGCCGGGTGCTGCCGCTCCCACACCACGCGCCAGTGCGTCCGGGGCGACGGGTAGAACCCCACTCCCGCGGTGAGGAGCGAGACGTCCCGGTGGGCGTCGTCGGCGTCGGCGGTCGCCCAGTCCGCGCGGACCACCGGCTCCACCGCGTACAGCAGGGCCCGCGGCCGGGCCAGGCGGAAGTGCCACGCCGCCACCACGTTCGCGCCCCGGATCGGCTTCCGCGCCGTCGTGGTGTCCTCCCCGCTCATCCAGTCCGCGATCACGAGGAGCCCCGGCGCCCCCGGCGTTCCGTACAGCAGGTCGAGGCCCACCGCCTGGTTCCGCACCGTCGGGCCCACCGGGCCGTTCGGAACGTCGGGATCCTCGAGCTGTGCCGTCTCGTGGTCGGCGAAGGACGCGCCCAGGCTCAGCTTCCCGATCAGGTCCACGGTGGCCCGCGCGCCCCACGACTTCGAGGCGTTGATGTCGTTGAAGCTCTCGCCCTGCCCGTTGTACAGCCCGGCCTGCACCCGGAGGGTGCGCCGGCCGCCGAGCGGCAGGGCGGCGTGGGCGGCGAGCCCCACGTCGTGCGAGAGGAAGCCGTTCTGCTCGAAGAGGTTGTGGGTGCCGGCGCCGGAGGCCAGCCCGGGCCCCGCGCCCCGCTCGATGGACGGCAGGTTGTTCGACGAGAGCAGCTCGTAGCGGCCGAAGGGCCGCTTCTCCTGGCCGGCGCGGAGCACGACGGACGGACCGTCGCCCTCCGGCGTGAGGCGGAGGTCCACGAAGGCATCGCGAAGTCGGACGCGATTCCGCGGTGCCTCGTAGGAGGGCTGGACCACGAAGCTCACGCGCTCGCTCACCCGCGCGCTCACCTCGAACCGTGCGCGGCGCAGGGTGAAGTTCGACGACGGTCCCGACGCCCCGCCCTCGCTGCCCGCGAGCTCATCGTCGTCGAAGGCGTACGCCTGGAGCTGCATCCGCCCGCCCAGCCTGAAGGTCGGGTAGGCCGGCGTGTCCTGCGCCCGCGCCACGGCCGGCGCCGCGAGGATGGCGAGGAGCGCCGCCGGAAGGGCCCAACGGTGGTTCGGCACGTGATCCTCTCGATACGCGGGGTTACCGGATCGTGACAAGCCGGGGGACAAGAAGGCGGCCCGCCCCGGGGGGCGGGCCGCCACCACGCTATTCCGCGGAAATCGCCGCCCCCGTCGCGGTGAGGGTCCCGATCCGCCCCGAGACCAGTTCGGCCACGCGGGGCGGAAGCGGCGCGTACCGCAGTTCCTGCGCGATGCCCTGCGCCTCCGGGCTCACCATCCACCGCAGGAAGTCGCGGATGACGCGGGCCTTTCCCGCGTCGGGATTGTCCTTCTTGACCAGCAGCCAGGTGAAGCTCGCGATCGGGTAGGCCGCGGGGTCGGGCGAGTCGGTGATCGACACCCGGAAGTCGGTGTCCGCCGCGAACTCGGCTCCCGCTGCCGCGGCGCTCGCCGACGCGAGGGTCGGTGTGACCTCGGTCCCGGCCCGGTTCTTCACCGTCGCGTACTGCAGCTGGTTCGACAGCGCGTAGATCAGCTCGACGTAGCCGATCGAGCCCTCGAGCTGCTTCACCTGCTGGGTCACGCCCTCGTTCCCCTTCCCCCCGAGCCCGACGGGCCAGTTGACCGACGTCGCGCGGCCGACCTGCTTCTCCCAGTCCGCCGACACCTTGCTCAGGTAGTCCACGAACACGTACGTGGTGCCCGACCCGTCGGAGCGGTGGACCACGACGATCTCGCGCGCCGGCAGGGTCACGCCCGGGTTGAGCGCGGCGATCCGCGCGTCGTTCCAGCGGGTGATCCGGCCGAGGAAGATGTCGGCCACCGCGGCGCCATCGAGGACCAGCGGCGTGGCGCTCAGCTCGGGCAGGTTGTACGTGAGCACCACCGCGCCGATCACCGTGGGAAGGTGCAGCACGTTCCCCTGGAGCGCCGCGATCTGCTCGTCGGTCATCGGCCCGTCGGTGGCGCCGAAGTCCACCGTCCCCTCGGAGAACTGGCGGATCCCGCCGCCCGAGCCGATGGACTGGTAGTTGATGGCGACCCCGGTGGCCCTGTTGTACGCGTCGAACCAGCGGCTGTACAGCGGGTAGGGGAAGGTGGCGCCGGCGCCCGTCAGCTGGGTGGTGGGCCGGGCGGGCTGGCCGTCGGCCGCGGGCTTCTCGCTTCCGCCGCAGGCGGCGAGGACGAGGGCAGCAAGTGCGGCGAGCGCCGGGACGGGGCGGGCGAGTCGAGTCTCCACGGGTCCTCTCCTCGGGTGTCGGATCGCCGGGAATGCTCGCTTCACCTGGTCACGATTCCGTCACGCCCGGGTCACGGGTTGCCGACGTCATCGGGAACCACGCCGTAACCGTCGTTCCCGCGCCAAGTTCACTCTCCGCGTCCACCCGGCCGCCGTGGGCCTCCACGATGTGCTTCACGATCGCGAGCCCGAGCCCGGTGCCGCCCTCCTCCCGGGACCGGGAAGCATCCACCCGGTAGAAGCGCTCGAAGATCCGGGGCAGGTGGTCGGGAGCGATGCCCTGGCCGCTGTCGCGCACCGCGAGCACCACGCCGCCCTGCACCGGCTCCGCCGTCACCACGATCCGCCCGCCGTCGGGCGTGTAGCGGATGGCGTTGTCGAGCAGGTTCGTCAGCACCTGCCGGAGGGCCTCCGGATCCGCCGCGACCGTCTCCCCGCCGGTGGCCGTGCTCACCTCGAACCGGACGTTCCGCCCGGCGCGGCGCGGGGCCAGGCCGGCCCACGCCTCCTCCGCCGCGGCACGGACGCCCACGGCCCCCGGCCGCGGCTGCCAGCGGCCGCTCTCGATCCGGGAGAGATCGAGCAGGTCGTCCACCAGCCGCTGCATCCGCCGCGCGTTGGAGGCGATGGTCTCGAGGAACTGCGTCCGGGTCGGTTCGTCCGGCATCTCCGCCAGGAGCGTCTCGGCATACCCGCTGATGGAGGTGAGCGGCGTCTTGAGCTCGTGCGAGACGTTCGCGACGAAGTCCTTCCGGACCGCCTTCAGTCGCCGGAGCTCGGTGAGGTCGTGCAGCACGATCACCGCCCCGCCCGGGCGGTCCGCCGCTCCAGCAGGAAGGTCCGGCCGCATGACGACAATCGAGGACGGCATCTACCGCTATTATGTCGAAGGAACGCGGCCCGAGATGTAGAGCGTTCCCAAGCTCATCCCAAGCGCGGCGCCCGCGACGCTCGGGATGCGCTATTCTTGCCAAGGCCCGACATTCGCGATCGGCAGCGCCTGCTCCTCGGCGTCGCAGTCGATCGGACTTGGCATGCAGACGATACGACAAGGTCTTGTGGACAAGGCGATCGTCGGCGGCGCCGAGGCCTGCGTCATCAACGCGACGATCCGCGCATGGGAAGGCCTTCGCGTGCTGAGCCCGAATTTGTGCCGTCCCTTCTCCAAGGGCCGCAACGGCATGTCGCTTGGCGAAGGCGCGGCGGTTTTCGTCCTGGAAACGGAGGAGGCGGCGCGAGCGCGCGGCCACGCGCCCGG
>CAVQWA010000064.1:0-37154 GCA_963717315.1 uncultured Gemmatimonadales bacterium | reverse complement strand
ATGCTGCAGATGGCGGTGGTGCTGACCTTCGGCGCGGCCTGCCCGATCGTGAAGGTCGGCCGCATGGCCGGCCAGTTCGCCAAACCGCGCTCCGCCCCGACCGAGACCATCGACTGGCGTCGAGCTGCCGAGCTATCGCGGCGACAACATCAACGGCATCGAGTTCACGCCCGACGCCCGCCGTCCCGATCCCGAGCGGCTGGTGCAGAGCTACAACCAGTCGGCGGCCACACTCAACCTGCTGCGCGCCTTCGCGCAAGGCGGCTTCGCCGACCTGCACAAGGTCCATCGCTGGAATCTCGATTTCGTCTCCGACAGTGCGCAGGGCCATCGCTATGCCGAGCTGGCGGACCCGTCTCACGCATCGAGCGTGAGAGGCTTTTCGCCGACGCAGGCGGGCAACGCGCGCATCGACGGACTTTATTTCGATCAGGTGTGGGGGCTCTCTTCGCGACTGCGCCCTGCCACGATCATTCGCGTCGGCCTTTCAGCTTTCGGCTTCCCCTTTCCTGGCGCCCCAACCGGCGTCATCGATTATCAGTTTCGCGCGGCGGGAAGCGAGGAAGCGCTTTCGACCTATGCGTACGCGACGACCTACGGCGAGGCAGTCACCGTGTCCTTTCACGGGGGACGGAAGCAAGCTGCCCCCTGTCGGGTGAACGGGGGGCAGAGGCCGGGGTGAAGGGGCCTTCAGAATGTCAGGCGACGGCGCGCACCAGTCGGCGTCGGTCCAGCCAGGCGAGCACGAGGCAGAGGTGGATCGTCACGAAGCTCTCGAAGCACCAGATGCAGAAGACCCGCAGGACCACCCACTCGCCGTACTTGAGGCGCCAGGTGAAGAGCACCGCGGCCGTGATGCCGACCAGCATCAGCCGGGTGACCCAGCGGCTCCCGACGAAGCGTGGGAGTGTGCCCAGCACGGCGATCAGCAGCAGCACCGCGTAGCCGACGGTCCCGATCATGGCCACGTCCACCCCACGCCATCCCTCACGCCCGAGGAGGGGCACCTCGGGCCCGGGGAACCACCCGTACTGGCTCATCTGCGCCACCATGCAGCCCCCCCCGCCGGTGCAGGTGAGCGGGCCGACGGCGCCGATCTTCCAGAGGTGGAGGTAGAAGGCCACGAGACCGGCCACGAGGGCCAGGACGGCGATGGCCATCCGGTAACGGACGGGATTCTCGCGCATCGTCGGGGGTCAGGGTGTGACGGCGGTGGTGCCGGCCCGGAGCCAGCGAAGGTAGGTGACCAGCCGGGACTCGTCGTGCGGGGCCATCGGCACCGGGGGCATGCCCCGGACGGTCCAGGTGCTGCCCTCCGTGGGCGGGACGCCCTCGCGGATCGAGCGGACCACCCGGGTGTCCCACGCGCTGTCGGCCGCCGCGGCGGTGCGCAACGACGGCCCGGCCTGGGTGCCGCCGCCGTCGGTGCCGTGGCATCCCTCGCAGCGAGCGACGTAGACCCCGAGGCCCGGGGCCACCTCCGGCGGGAGCGTCGCCGCCGGCGGCGGGGTCCCGGCGTCGGCGCACGCGGCGGACATGGCCGCGAGAATCACGGGGACGGTGGGGAGGCGCATCGCCGGGAAAGCTAGCGGCGCGCTGCCCCGCCGCGAAGCGCGCCTACCCCTCCCCCGCCGCGAGCGCGGGCGCCGCCTCGCGGTCCGCCTGCCGCCGGAACCGGCGCTGGAATCCCTCGCGCAGCTCCGAGAGGATCTCGTACGCCGTGGGAATTGCCAGCAGCGTGAGTGACCTGCCCTCCAATACCTGGTCCAGGCGTTGAGGCCGCAATTCGGACTCACACGCTGGAGGCAGGACCCTGGCCAAGCATCGGCATACGGCGGAAGAGATCATCCACCTGCTCCGCGAGGCAGATGTCCTGCTGGGGCAGGGCAAGGCGATCGCCGAGGCGAGCAAGGCGATCGGGGTGACCGACCACGCCTCCTTCCGCGGGCGGAAGCAGTTCGGCGGGCTCGAGGTGGACCAGGCGAAGCGCCTGAAGGAGCTCGAGGGGGAGCATGCCCGGCTGAAGCGGGTGGTGGCCGAGCTGACGGTGGACAAGGTGATCCTGGAAGAGGTGGCCGAGGGAAGGTACTGAGCCCGGCGCGGCGCCGGGACGCGGTGGCACACGTCCGGGGCCGGCCGGGCTCCTCGGAGCGGCGGGTGTGCCGGGCGCCCATGGCGCACTCTCTCCGGGACTCCCGTCACGACCCAAGGCCCAGGAAACGCGAACGCCCCTCGCACCGTGCGGGGGGCGCATAGCAGGGGCGGGACTCGAACCCGCGACCCCAGCATTATGAGTGCTGTGCTCTAACCAGCTGAGCTACCCTGCCACGAGGGGCGGAAAACTAGGCGGGACGGCGGGTGGGGTCAATTCGGGGAGCGGGGAGCGGGGAGCGGGCCTCGCCCCGCTCACGGCTCACCCTCCCCGTCCCCACCGGGGATCAGGCGGAAGAGGAACTCGCCCTCCTTCACCATCCCGAACTCCTCCCGCGCCACCTTCTCCTGGGTGGCGGGATCCCGCTCCAGGAGACGGAGCACCCGCCCGAGCGAGTCCACCTCCGTCGTCAGCTCGGCGACCATCTCCCGCTCCTGCCGCGACTGCGCCCGGAGCTCGAGCCAGTCCCGCGTGCCGTACTCGCCGCCCTCCACCCCGAAGAGGAGGGCCAGCAGGACGATTGCCGCGATCACCCGCCGGAGGGTGACGAGCTCGCGCAGCTTCACAGGTGGTAGAGGTCCCGGCCGGGGTAGTGCGACACCTCACCCAGCTCCTCCGCGATCCGGAGGAGCTGGTTGTACTTCGCGACGCGATCGGTCCGGCTCGCGCTCCCGGTCTTGATCTGCCCCGCGCCGGTGGCCACCGCGAGGTCGGCGATGAAGGTGTCCTCGGTCTCGCCCGAGCGGTGCGAGATGACGACACCGTAGCTCGCGCTCTTCGCCAGCTCGATGCACTGCATCGTCTCGGTGAGCGTGCCGATCTGGTTCACCTTCACCAGCACGGCATTCGCCACCCCGGCCTCGATGCCCCGCGCCACCCGGTCCACACTGGTGACGAAGATGTCGTCGCCCACGAGCTGGACCCGGTCCTGCAGCTTCTCGGTGAGCAGGGCCCAGCCGTCCCAGTCCTCCTCGCCGAGCCCGTCCTCGATGGAGACGATCGGGTAGCGGTCCACCCAGCCGGCGTACAGGTCCACCAGCTCCTCCGCGGTCCGCCGGCTCCCGTCGCCCTTCCTGAACACATAGGCCCCGTCCTGGAGGAGCTCGCTCGCCGCCACGTCGACCGCGATGGCGACGTCCCGTCCGGGCTCGTACCCCGCGGCGCCGATCGCCTCCATCACCACGTCGAGCGCCGCCTCGTTGCTCGGCAGCATCGGGGCGAAGCCCCCCTCGTCGCCCACGGCAGTGGAGAGCTTCATCTTCTGCAGCACCTTCTTGAGGGAGTGGAAGACCTCCACTCCCATCCGCAGCGCCTCCGGAAACTCGTCGGCGCCGATCGGGACGATCATGAACTCCTGGGCGTCCACATTGTTGTCGGCGTGGGCCCCGCCGTTCAGGATGTTCATCATCGGCGCGGGGAGCACGTGTGCCATCGGGCCGCCGAGATAGCGATAGAGCGGCAGGCCGGCGTCCTCCGCCGCGGCGCGCGCCACGGCGAGCGAGACGGAGAGGATGGCGTTGGCGCCGAGCTTCCCCTTGTTGGGCGTGCCGTCGAGGTCCATCATCTCGGCGTCAATGGCGATCTGCTCCTCCGCCGGCATCCCCTCGAGCCGCGGGCCGATCACCTCGTTGACGTTCCGCACCGCCTCCTGCACGCCCTTCCCCGCGAACCGCCCGGCATCGCCGTCCCGCAGCTCCGCCGCCTCGTGCTCGCCGGTCGAGGCGCCGCTCGGCACCGCGGCGCGTCCGTGCGCTCCGCTGGAGAGCACCACGTCGGCCTCGACGGTGGGGTTCCCGCGGCTGTCGAGGATCTCCCGGGCGTGCACTTCGATGATGGTGGACATGGCCTTCCGGTGGTCGGGGGTGGAGGTCAGGCGGCCAATATAAACGGGGGGCGGGGAGCGGGGAGCGGGGAGCGGCAGGAAGAAGCAGCCGCGGCGCACGTACCGGTCATGCCGGCGCGCCGCTCGCGCTCCCGCGCCCGGCTCCCCGCTCCCCGCTCCCCGCCGAGAGCCGCGCCACCGCGCCCCGTGCTTCCTGCGCCAGCCGCTCCCGGTCGTCGTGGGTCAGGTGCGCCGTGGGAATCGGCTCGCCCAGCCGCACCACCACCTCGCCGGGGCGGAGCCGCAATGATCCCCGCGGCAGCATCTCGAAGGTGCCGCCGATCCACACCGGCACCACCGGCACGCCGGCGCGGATCGCGAGCACGAACGGGCCCCGCTTGAACGCCAGCAGGCCGCCGGTCCGGGTGCGCGTGCCTTCCGCGAAGACCGCCGCGGAAGTGCCGCGGCGGAGTTCGGCGGCGGCCTCGTCATACGCCGCCACGGCGTGGCGCAGGTCGCCGCGGTCGATCGGCAGGTGGCCCGCGGCCCGGAGCACCCGGCCGAACAGGGGCCAGTGCATCAACTCGCGCTTGGCGAGGAACTTCACGCTCTGGGGCACCGCGGCCAGCAGGGCCCAGATGTCCACCAGCGACGCGTGGTTCGCGACGAAGACGTAGGCGCCGTCCGGGTCGAGCCGCTCGAGACCCTCGACCCGGAGCCGGGCCCCGTTCAGCCGGAGGAGACGCCGGCCCCACGCCGCCTGCTCCCGGTCGTAGAAGCCGCGCGGCTGGTACGGCACCCGGGCGTGCGCGGCGACGAGCACCCGGCCCCCATGCCACGCCGTCATCACCACCCCGGTGAGGCAGAGCCAGAGCGCGCGGAGCATCAGGCGAAGTGGTCGAAGCCGTGAAGCCGCACCGGCCGGCCCGCGAGGGCGAAGGCCGCGCCCTCGCCCTCCTCCACGGCGCCGACGCGGGTGAGCGGGCTCCCGGTGGCGGCGGCGGCTCGCGCTGCATCCGCCGTCCCGAACCCGGCGGGCAGCGCGACCAGGAGCTCGTAGTCCTCCCCGCCCTCCGCGGCAAAGCGCGCGGGTGGCATCCCGGCGCGCTCCGCCTCGGCGTGCACGGCGTGGTGCACCGGCACGCGGTCGAGCTCCACCGCCACCCGCACCCCCGAGGCCGCCGCGAGGTGGCCCGCATCGCCCGCGAGGCCGTCGCTCAGGTCGAGCATCGCGCGCGCGCCCTCCGCGGCGAGCCACGCGCCCAGCGCGAGCCGCGGGGTGGGCCGCGCGAACGCCAAGCGGGCGCGGGCGTCGGGTTGCCGACCGTCCTCCCAGGCCGCGAGGGCCGCGCGCGCGCCGCCCAGCGCGCCGCTCACCCACAGCCCGTCGCCCGGCTGCGCGCCGTTGCGACGCACCGGGCGCTCCGTGCGCCCGACCGCGACGATGTCCACCAGCCAGACCGGCGCGGCGGTGAGGTCGCCTCCCAGGACCACGCCACCGACCGAAGCCGTCGCCGCACCGACGCCGCGCATCAGTGCCGCCACCGAGCCCTCGCCCTCGCCCTTCGGCAGCGCGACGCTCGCCAGCACGCCCACGCAGGCCGCGCCTTCCGCGGCGAGGTCGGAGAGTGCCGCCGCCGCCGCCCGCCAGCCGATCTCCTCGGCCCCGAGCCACGCCCGGCGGAAATGCACGTCCTCGACGCTCAGGTCGGCGCTCAGGACCACGCGGCCGGGGGCGTCCGGCAGGATGGCACAGTCGTCGCCGATCCCGGCGGCGTGCGGGCCGAGCGCGGCGAGCGCTGCCCGGATGCGGTCGAACTCGGGGCCCGTCCCGAGCCGGAGGTGGGTCACGGCTGCACGGCGTCGAGCCGGAAGCGCACCAGCCCGCCGAGGGTGGCCACCCAGAGATGGCGTCCATCGACCGCAACGTCGGTGGGCTCGTCCGGCAGGTCGCCGGCGGTGGTGAGCGCGAGGCCGGCCGGCCCGCCCAGCGTGACGTAGGCGACGCCGCGCTGGCCCGCCACCCAGAACCCGTCCCGCCACTGGACGAGGGCGCGGAGGGCGCCGAGGGTGCCTGAAAGCCGCGGCCCGACCATCCAGGGCTCGCGGCCGGTGGTGTAGATCAGTTCGTCGCGGGTGAGCGCGACGAGGGTGTCGGCCAGCCACGCGAGCGCACCGACGTCGCGGCGGGATTCCGCCCGCGGCGCCGCTTCCGCCGGCCGCTCGAGGTCCGCGGCGCCCGGCGGGGCGGCGAACACGCCCTGCTGTGTGCCCACCCACACGGTGTCGGTGCGGGCCGCCACCGCGAACGCGGGGCCGGTGAACTGCGGGGCGAGACGCTCGACCAGCAGCGTGTCGCCCACCCGCGCGATGCCGCCGCGGGTGGCGACGTACACTTCCCCGTGCCAGGCGGCGAGCCCGTAGGCACGACGGTCCGGGAGTCCCCGGCCCTCGTCGAGCTGGTCCACCGCCCTGCCATCCTGCGGCACCCGGAGCAGCCCCGCGTCGGTGGCGGCCCAGAGCGCTTCCCCGGTGCCCACGAGGTCCCACGCTCGCGTGAAGTCGAGGCCCGCCCCGAAGGGGCCGAGCTGGGTGCGGAACTCCTCCGCCTCCTCCGACACCCAGGTGAGCGCCCCGCCCATCACGCCCAGGTCCGAGGGTTCGGTGAGGACCCACACCCCGCCGGGTACCGCGAAGAGCGCCGCGGCGCGATCGCTCTCGAGGCCGAACGGGAGCCGCTCCGGATGGATCGCGGCGCCGTCGAGCCAGAGGAGGCCGAGGCCGTCCGTGCCGAGGTACCAGCCGAGACCCTCGCCCGACGGCGCCGCCGAGGTGTAGCGCGCCGGGACCCGCCGCCCCGCGGCGAGGACCTGGGGCGAGAAGGCCTCGAGCGAGGGGTTCGCCCGGAAGGCGTCCTCGAGCCGGGAAGCAAGGACCGGTTGGGACGGCGCCTGGCCAGGAAGTGCGCCGCCACCCATCCGCGGCACGAGCGACCACCCCCCGCGGGTGCGCAGGTACAGGCCCCCGGTGGGATCGGCGCGGTCGAATGCGATCTGCGTGACCGGTCCGGGGGTGGGCCCTCGATCCCAGAGCCGCAGGTCCGGCTGGTACCGGAACCACTCGTTCCGGCCCGCGAGCCAGAGCGCGTTGTCGAGCGGATCCACGAGCGCGAGGCCCATCCTCCCCAGCGCACCGGGCTCGGGGGCCTCGGCGACGCCGGTCCAACGCCGGGTGCGCGGGTCGAGCAGGAGGACCGCGTCGGGCGTGACGGCATAGGCGCGGTCAAGGCCGGCGGCCACCGCCACGACCCGGGTGTAGTCGCGAAGGATGAGCCGGTCCTCGGGGCGCCAGAGGCGCTGCGCCGAGAGCGACCCGGTCGTGACGAGGAGTCCGGCGGCGGCCAGCGCGGTGCGGTGCATCAGACCGCCGCCGGGCGCGGAAGGTCGAGCAGGATCGGCGGCTGGACCGGCGAAGGCGCAAGCCGGCGCGCCTCCCACGCCCGCCAGAGGTCGGGGAGGGCGGCGATCACGTCCCTGGGCCGGAGCCCTCGGGCGGTGACCCGCCGTGCGCCGAGGTCGGCGGCCCGGCCGAGGATTTGCGCGGCGAGCGCGGCCGCCTGCACCGGCTCCACGCCGCGCGCGAGGGCGGCGGCAGCGATGCCGCTGAGCACGTCGCCCGACCCGCCGGTGGCGAGCCCCGGGTTGCCGGCCGCCACGGTGAATGACGCAGTGCCGGCCCGGGCCACCACCGTCGGGACGCCCTTGAGCAGCACGGCGGCCGGCACCTCGGCGGCCATCGCGGCCGCAGCGTGCCACGGGTCCACCTCGAGCCGACCCGACAGCCCCGGCGCGAGGGCGCGGAACTCTCCGGGGTGCGGCGTGATCAGGACCGGGCGCCCGTCGGCGGCGCGGGCGAGGCCGGGAAGGTCGCCGGCGAAGGCCATCAGCGCATCGGCGTCCACCACCGCGGCACGGGCCACGCCGAGCAGTCGGGCCACGACCTCTCGGCGCCGGCCGCCCCGGCCGAGCCCCGGACCGATCACCAGGACATCGGCGCGGCCGACGAGGTCCAGCAGCGCGGGGCCCGGGTCGGCCTCGATGTCGTGGGCGAGGGTCTGGAGGTCGGGTTCCGCGGCGATGAGAGCGGCGATGGTCTCGGCCGGGCCGACGGCGTGCACGAGGCCGGCCCCGGCGGCAAACGCCGCCCTCGCCGCCAGCCGGAGCGCGCCGCTCATCCCCGGCGCCCCGCCGACGACGACGACCCGGCCGCGGCGGCCCTTGTGGTCGTCCGCGCGCAGTCGCGGCAGCCACGCCGCTGCCAGGTCGTCGGTGACGAAGCTCGGCCACGCGGGGTCGGGCGGCGGATGGCCGATGTCCACCACGACCAGGTCGCCGCAGGCCTCGCGCCCGAGGAGGTGACCGCGGCGCAGCCCGCCGAAGGTCACCGTGAGGTCGGCACGCGGCGTCCCGTGCGCGACGCCGGTGCCAAGGTCGAGGCCGGTGGGCCCGTCCACCGCCAGCACCGGGAGCGAGGCCTCCGCGATCCGGTCGAGCGCCGCCGCCACCGGCCCCCGGGGCGCCCCGGTGGCGCCGGTGCCGAGCAGCGCGTCCACCAGGAGCCCGGCCGCCGGCCAGGGGCCGTCCCCGGCCACCTCGCGGAGCCCCTCGGCCCGGGCCCGCCCCGCCACGGTGGCGGTGAGCGGGGACGGGTCCCCGGCCACGGGCGCCATCCAGACCGGCAGCCCGAGACGGTGCAGTGCGCGCGCCAGCACCCAGCCGTCCCCGCCGTTGTGGCCGCGACCGGCCACGACCAGCACGCCCCGCCGCGCCGCCCCCGGGAAGCGCGCGGCCAGCACGACGGCGGCGGCGCGGCCGGCGGTTTCCATCAGGGTCTCGAGGGAGATCCCCCTCGCCACGGCGGTGCGGTCCCAGGCGGCGGACTGGTCGGGGGTGAGGACGGGGAGGGGAGGCATGGGGGGGCTTCGAGCCGCGAGTCGCGAGACCGGGAGCAGCCTCGTCTCGGGACTCGCGACTCGCGACTCGCGACTACTTGAACGACTGCCCGATCACCCGGCCGAAGCTGATCTCGCCGTTGTCGATGCGGAGGTTGAAGCCGCACTCGGGATTGGTGCAGACCCAGGCCTTGTAGGTGATCGGCGCCCCGTCGCGGCCGTAGTCGGACAGCGGGATGAGCCGGCCCTGCGAGCACTTCTGGCAGCTCGGCCAGTCCTTCGCCTCCATGCGCCCTCCCCCGGGCTCCGCCGCGCTCAGCGCGCCGGCACGCCCTGCCAGATGTACGGTCCCCCGAACGCCTCGGCGAAGTCGAACACGCCGGCGAAATCGGACTCGCTGTCGCCCGGCTGCGTCACGAGCAGCCCGAGATCCACGAGGTCGAACACGATGCGGCCGAAGTCCTCGGTCCGGGTGATGCCCCAGTGCCCGAGCACCGACGGGGCGAGCTTGCCGAACCGGTCGAGCGCGAGGTCCCGGCAGGCCCAGGCCAGCTCGGCGCCGGTGACGTGCCGCCGCACCTCGAGCCGGCCCTGGACGAAGTCCACCGCGGCCAGCAGGAAGAGGTAGCCGCGCTCGTCGTAGCCGCCGCGCGCGCGGAGGCGCCCGAGGAGTTCCTCCGCGAGCTGCACGCCGCTCACCGCCGGGGCTCCCATCGCGTCATGGTCATGATGCGAAGGTAGGGACGCGACGGGCGACCGGTCAACCGACCGGCGCCTCGGCGCCGTAGAGCGGGAACTCGGCGGCGAGGGCGAGCACCTCCCCGCGCACCGCGGCCACCGCCTCCTCGTCCGCCGCGACCAGCGCGCGGTCCACCAGGTCGGCGATCCGGATCATCTCCGGCACCCCCATCCCGCGGGTGGTCACGGCCGGGGTGCCCAGGCGGATGCCGCTGGTCACGAACGGCGACTCGGGATCGTCGGGAATGGTGTTCTTGTTCACCGTGATCGCCGCGCGGCCGAGCGCCGCCTCGGCCACCTTCCCGGTGAGGCGCTTGGGCCGGAGGTCCACCAGCATCAGGTGGGTGTCGGTGCCGCCCGAGACGATGTCGTACCCGCGGTCCAGCAGGGCCGCGGCGAGCGCCTGGGCGTTGACCACCACCTGGCGGGCGTAGCGCCGGAAGTCGGCGGTGAGCGCCTCTCCGAAGGCCACGGCCTTGGCGGCGATGACGTGCTCGAGCGGGCCCCCCTGGGTGCCGGGGAACACCGACTTGTCCACCGCCCGGGCCAGGTCGGCATGGCAGAGGATCAGGCCTCCCCGCGGCCCCCGCAGCGTCTTGTGCGTGGTGCTGGTGACCAGCTGCGCGTGCGGCACCGGCGAGGGGTGCGCCCCGCCCGCCACGAGCCCGGCAAAATGGGCCATGTCCACCAGCAGCACCGCCCCCACCTCGTCGGCGATCCCGCGGAAGGCCGCGAAGTCGATCACCCGCGCGTACGCGCTGCCACCCGCGATGATCAGCCCGGGGCGCTCGGTGCGCGCCAGGTCGCGGACCCGGTCGTAGTCGATCCGCCCGGTGGCGGTGTCCACCCCGTAGTGCGCCGCCCGCCAGATGGCGCCGCTGTGGTTCACCGAGTGCCCGTGGGAGAGGTGCCCCCCGTGCGGCAGCGACATCGCGAGCAGCGTGGCCCCGGGCGGCAGCACCGCCATGAATGCCGCGAAGTTGGCCTGGGCGCCCGAGTGCGGCTGCACGTTCGCATGGTCGGCTCCGAAGAGCGCCCGGGCCCGCGCGATGGCGAGCCGCTCGACCTCGTCCACCACTTCGCAGCCGCCGTAGTACCGCTTCCCCGGGTACCCCTCGGCGTACTTGTTCGTCAGGCAGCTGCCCATCGCCCGCAGGGTGGCGCGGCTGGCGAAGTTCTCGCTGGCGATCAGCTCGAGCCCTTCCTGCTGCCGGCGGAGCTCGCGGGCGAGGAGCTCGGCGATGGCGGGGTCGGCCTGCTCGAGGCGGGCGTCGTGGTCGAGGCTCACACGGGCTCCGGGGCGTCGATCTTGGCGACCCGCCGCTCGTGGCGCCCGCCCGCGAAGGGCGTGGCCAGCCAGGCGCGGAGGATCTCGCGGCCCTCGTCGTCGGTCACGAACCGCGCGGGAAGGACGAGGACATTGCTGTCGTTGTGCTCCCGCGCGAGCTGCGCCACCTCGGCGTTCCAGGCCACCGCCGCCCGCACGCCGGGGTGCCGGTTGGCGGCATAGGACATCCCCAGGCCGGTGCCGCAGAGCAGCACGCCCCGGCGGGACTCGCCGCGCTCCACCCGGGCGGCCAGCGGGTGCGCGAAGTCGGCGTAGTCCACCGAGGTCTCGTCGGCCGGGCCGAGGTCGAGCGGCGCGAATCCCAGCCGGCGCAGCTCGGCCACGAGGGCGGCCTTGAGGCGCACGCCGGCGTGGTCCGAGGCGATCGGGACGACCTCGGGCGCGCCCGTCATCGCCTCAACTCCGCCGCCGGTAGGTGATCGGCGAGAGCCCCTTCACGGCGGCGATCCGCTCCTCCGCCATCCGGTCGGCGGCGACGTGGGAGGGGATGCCGTCACGCGCGGCGATCCGGAAGACGGTGGCGATGCTGTCGTAGATGCCGTCGGCGCGCTTCATCGCCTGGTCCTTCGACCAGCCGTTCAGCTCGCCGTAGACGTTGATCAGCCCGCCGCCGTTCCCCACGTAGTCGGGGGCGTAGAAGATCCCGCGCCGGTCGAGCTCGTCCCCGTGGCGGTCCTCCGCCAGCTGGTTGTTGGCCCCGCCGGCGACGACCTGGACCTTGAGCTGCGGCAGGGACCTGTCGTTGATGATGGCGCCCAGCGCGCAGGGGGCGAAGATGTCCGCCACCTGGCCGTAGATCTCCTCGGGCTTCACGGCGCGGGCGCCGGTCGCCTCCACCACCCGCTTCATCTTGCCCTCGTCCACGTCGGTCACGATCAGCTTCGCCCCCTCCTTGTGAAGGTAGGTCGCGAGCCAGTACCCGACGCTGCCGCAGCCCTGCACCGCCACCGTCTTCCCGGCCAGCGAATCGCTCCCCCACTTCGCCTTCGCGGCCGCCTTCATCCCGACGTACACGCCGTGCGCCGTCACCGGCGACGGGTCGCCCGAGAGGCCGTAGAGGCCGACCACGTGGTTGGTCTCGAAGTGGATGAACGCCATGTCGGCCGGGGTGGTGCCGACGTCTTCCGCGGTGATGTACCGGCCTCCGAGCGACTCGACGAAGCGGCCATGGGTGCGGAAGATCGCCTCCCGGTCGGTGCGCTTGTTGTCGCCCACGATCACCGACTTGCCGCCGCCGAGGTTGAGCCCGGCGACGGCCGCCTTGTAGGTCATCCCGCGGGCGAGCCGGAGCGCGTCGGTCACCGCGTCGTCGGCCGAGGCGTAGGACCAGAACCGGGTGCCGCCCAGGGCGGGCCCGAGGGTGGTGTCGTGGATCGCGATGATCCCGAGGTACCCGCAGGACGGCTCGTGGCAGAAGACCACCTGCTCGTGCTCGTAGGCCTGCATTGCCGCGAAGAGATCCATGGACGGCGCGCTCCAGTGCCGGGTGGGGGTCAGTAGTGGTAGAACCCCTTCCCGCTCTTCCGTCCGAGGTGGCCGGCGGCCACCATCTTCCGGAGCAGCGGGCAGGGACGGTACTTGTCGTCGCCGAGGCCCTGGTGCAGGACCTCGAGGATGGCGAGGCAGACGTCCAGCCCGATGAAGTCGGCAAGGGTGAGCGGCCCCATCGGGTGCGCCATCCCGAGCTTCATCACCGTGTCCACCGCGTCGGGCGTCGCCACCCCTTCCATCACGCAGTAGACCGCCTCGTTGATCATCGGCATGAGGATCCGGTTCGCCACGAACCCGGGGTAGTCGTTCACTTCCACCGGAACCTTGCCGAGCGCCTTCGCGATCTCCACGGTGCGGGCCGTGGTGGCGTCGCCGGTGGCGTGGCCGCGGATGACCTCGACCAACTGCATCACCGGCACCGGATTCATGAAGTGCATCCCGATGACCGCCTCGGGTCGCTTCGTGCGCGCGGCGATCTCGGTGATGGAGATGCTGCTGGTGTTCGTCGCCAGGATGGCCCCGGGGTCGGCCGCGGCATCGAGCTCCCCGAAGATGCGGAGCTTGAGGTCCTTCCGCTCGGTGGCCGCCTCCACCACGAGGCTCGCGCCCCGGACGTCGGCGAGCGCGCCGGCGGTGCGGATCCGGCCGAGCGTCTCTCCCCTTGCCGCCTCCGGGAGCGCGCCCTTCCTCACCTGCCGGTCGAGGTTGGCGCCGATGGTGGCCAGCGCCTTCTCCAGCGCGGCCGGTGCGACGTCCACCAGGGTCACCTCCCACCCGTGCTGCGCCAGCACGTGGGCGATCCCGTTCCCCATCGTGCCCGCGCCGACCACCGCCGCCCGTCCAGTCACGTTGCCGATCCCTTTCGTGTCCAGCGGAGTGCGGCCGCCGTGGCCCCGACGATCGTCAGGGTGGCGAGCAGGCCGCCTTCGGGGCCGAACCCACCGCCGGTGAGCCACGCCGGGCCGCCGGCATGGTAATCGAGGAACGGCATCGCGAAGGGGATGCCGCTCACCGGGGCCTCGAGCGCCGCGATGACGACGTTCCAACCGAGATGCGCGCCGGTCGCGGTCCAGATCCCGCCCGGGGCCCAGAATGCCGCCGCCAGGAAGAGGCCGGCCGCCCCGGTGTTGACCACGCCCAGGGTGGTGGCGCCCGGGTTGTTGGCGTGGAGCAGGCCGAAGGCCACTGCGGTCAGCACCGACGCCGGCACCCGGCCGATCGCGCCGGCGAGAAGCACCAGCGGCACGCCGCGCAGCGCCAGCTCCTCCCATAACGCGGCAGGGAGCAGCATGCCGAGCCAGCCGGCGGCGGCCCCGGACCACGCGAGGAGGCTGCCCGCGTCGCGGGTCCAGCTGGCGCCGAACGGCACCGCCAGCGCCATGGCGATCGCCGAGGCCGCACCGCCCAGCAGGAACCCGAGGCCGGCGGAGCGGAGTGGTGCGCCGGTGCCGCGCCACCGGAGGTCCTCCCACGTGAGCCGGGCCGACCGCACCCCCACCACCCAGGTGGCGAGCCCGAAGCCGAAGGAGAACCCCAGCCCCTGCGCCAGGGTGGCCTCGGCGTCGGTGAGCCCGGGCACGAGGCCGCCGTTCGTCGGCTCGCCGCCCAGGTCGCCGCCCAGCAGCGCCACCACGACATAGAAGCCGACCGCGCTGAGCACGAGCCCCACCACGATGAAGGCGATCGTCCAGCCGATCGCCTTCCCGAGCGGACGTCTCGGCGCGGGTTCGGTCACAGCCCCGGGCGGAGCCCGGGCCGGAGCACCGCGATCAGGCCCGAGGCGAGCACGACCTTCACCGCGCCCGTCGCGAGGAAGGGCAGCGAGCCGAGCCGCACCGCGGCCTCGGCGCTGCCGGTCTGGAGCGCGAGCCAGCTCACCCCGCCGGCGTGGATGACCGCGAGCCCAGCCAGTGCGGCCAGGGCGTGGTGCGCGACACCCGCGCCCGCGAGCCGGCCGGCCAGCCACGCGGCCACCGGAAAGGCCAGGAGGTACCCACCGGTGGGGCCGAGCAGGTAGGCCGGCCCGCCGCCTGCCGCGAACACCGGCAGGCCCGCGGCGCCCAGGGCCAGGTAGAGCAGCACGGCGCCGGTGCCGGCCAGGGGGCCAAGGATGCCGCCCAGCCCGATGGCGGCGAGGTCCTGCAGGGTGGCCGGCACCGGGCTTCCCGGGACGGGAACCGCGGCGCGGGCGGCGAGGACCATCACCAGCGCGCCGGCACCGATCGCCACCGCGCGGCGCGCGGCGAGGCTCCCGCCCGCGAGGGCGGGGGCCGCAGGGGCTTTCACGCTGGGCATCAGGGCTGCTCCACGCTGAGGGCCACGGCGTTGCCGCCGCCAAGACAGAGCGTCGCGAGGCCGGTGCGGGCCCCGCGGTCGTGCATCGCATACAGGAGCGTCGTGAGGATGCGCGCGCCGCTCGCCCCGATCGGGTGGCCGAGTGCCACGGCGCCGCCGTGCACGTTCACCCGCCCCCAGTCCCACCCGAGGGCGCGGCCGTTGGCGAGCGCCTGGACCGCGAAGGCCTCGTTGGCCTCGATCAGGTCGTAATCGCCGATCGTGCTGCCCGCCTTCGCCATCAGGTTCTGCACCGCGGCGATGGGCGCGAAGAAGATCTCCTTCGGCGGCCCGCCGCCGGTGGCGTACGCGGTGACGCGGGCCAGGACGCGGAGGCCGTGCGCCTTCGCGAAGGCGGCCGAGGTGACCACCAGCGCGCTGGCTCCGTCGTTGAGCCCGGGCGCGTTGCCGGGGGTGACGGCACCGTCCTTCGAGAACGAGGGCTTCAGGGCCGCGAGCGCCTCGAGCGACGTTTCCTTGCGCGGGCTCTCGTCGGCGGAGACGACGGTCGAACCCTTCTTCCCCTTCACCTCGACCGGCAGGATCTCGGCAGCGAACTTCCCGCCCTCCATCGCGGCCACGGCCTTCCGGTGGCTGTCGAAGGCGAACTGGTCCATGTCGGCGCGGCTCACGCCGGCCTTCTGCGCCGTGTACTCGGCGTAGTCGCCCATGTGGACGTTCGCGAACGAGTCCCACAGGCCGTCGTGGATCATCCCGTCCACCATCGTCTGGTTGCCCGCCTTGATCCCCCCGCGGTACCCGTAGAGGTAGTGCGGCGAGGCGCTCATCGCCTCCATCCCGCCGGCCACGATGCACTGCGCGTCGCCCGCCTTGATGGCCTGCGCGGCGAGCATCACCGCCTTGAGGCCGGAGCCGCACACCTTGTTGATGGTGAGAGCGGGCACGGTGCCGGGGATCCCGGCGTGGATCAGCGCCTGGCGCGCGGGCGCCTGCCCCGCCCCGCCCTGGAGCACGTGGCCGAGGATCACCTCGTCCACCGCGGCGCCATCCACCTTCGCGCGCTCGAGGGCGGCGCGGACGACGAGGGCGCCGAGCTGCGGCGCGGTGAAGCCCGAGAGGCCGCCGAGGTAGCGGCCGATCGGGGTGCGGACGGCAGAGACGATGACGGGAGTGGTCTGGTCGGACATGGGCGGGAAAATAGTCACGGGACGGTCACCCGGTAAGGCGCGCAGGCGCCCCGCGCGCGCCGCTCACGGGGCCAGCGCCCGGGTGCGGACCAGCTCCGCCACCCGCGCCACGAAGGCGTCGGGGGCCAGCACCTCCTGCTTGTTCCCGGCGCCGCGCACCCGCAGGGCCAGCGTCCCCGCCTCCACCTCCCGCTGGCCCACCACGGCCATGAACGGCACCTTGGCCATCTCGCCCTCGCGGATCCGGTAGTTCAGCGTCTCGGAGCTGGCGTCCACCGTCACCCGCAAACCCGCCGCCCGGAGGCGATCGGCCATCGCGCGCGCGGCGTCCGCCTGCGCGTCCGCGATCGGCAGCACCCGCACCTGCTCCGGGGCGAGCCACACCGGGAAGGCGCCGGCGAAGTGCTCGATGAGGTTCCCGGTGAAGCGCTCGAGCGTGCCGTAGATGGCGCGGTGGATCATCACCGGCCGGTGCGGCCGGTTGTCGGCCCCGGTGTACTCGAGCTGGAACCGCTCCGGGAGGTTGAAGTCGAGCTGGATGGTCGGCCCCTGCCACGTCCGGCCGATCGCGTCGCGGAACTTGATGTCGATCTTGGGCCCGTAGAACGCCCCGCCGCCGGCGTCGATCCGGTAGGGGATGCCCTTCCGGTCGAGCGCGGCACAGAGCATCGCCTCCGCGCGGTCCCAGGTGGCGTCGTCACCCAATCGCTCCGGCGGGCGGGTCGAGACCTCGAAGTCGAGCTCGAACCCGAAGGCCTCGCGCACCAGGCGGTCCACCTGGCCGAGGCAGAGGAAGATCTCGTCCTCCACCTGCTCGAGGGTGCAGAAGATGTGCGCGTCGTCCATCGAGAGTCCGCGCACCCGGAGCAGGCCGTGCAGGGTGCCCGACCGCTCGTTCCGGTAGACGTTGGCCACCTCGGACAGCCGGATCGGGAGGTCCCGGTAGCTCCGCTGCTGGGCCCTGAAGACCAGGGCGTGCATCGGGCAGTTCATCGGCTTGACCCGGTACTGCACGTCCTCGGACTCGCCCGCCCCGGCCGCCATCGGCGGGAACTGGTTCTCCGCGTAGAGCGGGAGGTGGCCCGAGATGTGGAACAGCTCCTCGCGGGTGATGTTCGGCGTGTAGACCAGGTCGTATCCCGAGCGGAGGTTGTCGTCCTCCACCGCCCGGGTGAGCAGCCACTTCACCATCGCGCCCTTCGGGTGCCAGAACACCAGCCCGGGGCCCACCAGCTCCTGGATGGAGTAGAGGTCGAGCTGCCGGCCCAGCACCCGGTGGTCCCGCTTGCGCGCCTCCTCGAGCCGGTGGAGGTGGGCCTCGAGATCCTCCTTCCTGAACCAGGCGGTGCCGTAGATCCGCTGCAGCATCTGGCGGCGCTCGTCCCCCCGCCAGTAGGCGCCGGCCGCGTGGAGCAGCCGGAAGTGCCTGAGCCGGCCGGTCGCGGGGATGTGCGGCCCGCGGCAGAGGTCCTGGAACGGGCCGTCGGTGTAGACCGTGATGATCTCGTCCGGCCCGAGCTCGGAAATCCGCTCGAGCTTGAGCGGGTCGTCGGCGAAGCGGCGGTTGGCCTCCGCGCGGTCCACCACCTCCCGGACGAAGGGGTAATCCCGCTTCGTCACCTCCGCCATCCTCGCCTCGATGGCGGTGAGGTCCTCGGGAGTGAAGGGCCGGGGAACGTCGAAGTCGTAGTAGAAGCCATCCTCGATCGGCGGGCCGAATCCGATGCCGGCGCCGGGGAAGAGCTCGCGGACCGCGGTGGCGAGGACGTGGGCGGCCGAATGCCGCAGCACCTCGAGTGCCGCGGGGTCGCGATCGGTCAGGATGGCGAACTCCGCGTCCCGCTCGAGCGGCCGGTCGAGGTCCCAGAAGGCGCCGTCCACCTTCGCCACCACGGCCGCGCGCGCGAGGCCGGGGCCGATGGCCTCGGCCACCTGGCGGGGGGTCGTGCCGGGTGCGACCTCGCGGACGCTCTGATCCGGGAGGGTGAGGCGCAGCGCGCTCACCGCCCCGCCTCCAGGCCCTGGGGGGCGAGGACCACCGGTGCATCCGGCGCCCAGGCGAGGTGCGCCCCCACGGCGGCGAGGAGGAGCGCGCCCACCACGGCCCACCGGGCCAGCGCGGCGGTGCTGATTTCAGTGCGTTCGTCGGCCATGACGTGTTAAGTTAATCGGCTTCAATGGAAGAGCGAACGAGGCATCCGATCGTGGCAGCGCGGCATCGACAGCACCCCGTCCTTCCCTGGGCCCTGGCCGGCCTCGGCCTCGGATTCGTGGCCGGTCTCCTCCTCGGCGAACGGTACCATCACCGGGAGGTGGCCCGCGCCTCGGCGCGGACGCTGGCCGGCGGCCGCCCCGTGCGGCTGTCGGCGACCGCCACCGCCCGCGCCGCGGCCAACCTGCTCGCGACCGACGCGCACCTCTCCGCCGCGGGCATCCGCGCCCAGGGCCTCTCGGCCGGCATGGTCGAGCTGTCCGGCTGGGTGCCGAGCCGCACCGCGCGCGCCCGGGCCGCCCGGCTCGTGGCCGGCATCCCCGGGGTGGACGCCGTGGTCAACCACCTCCTGGTCCGGGGCGAGGATGACCAGCCGCCCGACCTTCGCCTGGCGGACCAGTCCGCGTGACCGCGCCCCTCCCCCCCCAGTACCGGCCCGGGGGCCTCGAGGCCGGGCTCTACCAGCGCTGGGAAGCGGACGGCGTGTTCCGCCCCGCCGCCCCCGGCGCTCCGTCGTACGTCATCGTGATGCCGCCGCCAAACGTGACGGCCAGCCTGCACATGGGCCACGGGCTCAACAACACGGTGCAGGACGTGCTGATCCGGTTCGAGCGGATGCGGGGCAAGGATACCCTGTGGCTCCCCGGCACCGACCACGCCGGCATCGCCACCCAGAACGTGGTGGAGCGCCTCCTGCAGCAGGAAGGCAGGACCCGCTTCGACCTGGGCCGCCCGGCGTTCGAGGCGCGGGTGTGGGCATACGTGGAGCGGACCGGGAGCACGATCCTCCGCCAGCTCCGCGCCCTCGGCGCGAGCTGTGACTGGGAGCGGACCTACTTCACCCTCGAGCCGCGGATGTCGCGCGCGGTGCGCGAGGCGTTCGTCCGGCTCCACGAGAAGGGGCTGGTGTACCGGGGCAACTACATCATCAACTGGTGCCCCCGCTGCCTGACCGCGCTCTCGAACGAGGAGGCGGAGAAGCACGAGACCGACGGCGAGGATCTGGCGGCTCCGTTACCCGCTCGCCGACGGCTCGGGCCACGTCACCGTGGCCACCACCCGGCCCGAGACGATGCTGGGGGACACCGCCGTGGCCGTGCACCCGGCGGACCCGCGCTACGCCGGGCTGGTGGGCCGGGAGCTGCGGCTCCCGCTTGCCGACCGGCTGATCCCGATCGTCGCCGACGAGGCGGTGGATCCCGCCTTCGGGAGCGGCGCGGTGAAGGTCACCCCCGCCCACGACGCCACCGACTTCGAGATCGGCCGGCGCCACGGGCTCCGCGAGCTCGACGTGATGACCCCCGATGCGCGGATGAACGACGAGGTCCCCGAGCGCTTCCGGGGGCTCGACCGCTTCGAGGCCCGTCGCCGCGTGGTGGAGGAACTCGAGCGCCTCGGGCTGCTGGAGGGGGTGGATCCGCACCGGCATGCGGTCGGGCGCTGCTATCGGTGCGACACCATCGTCGAGCCGCGGCTCTCCGAGCAGTGGTTCGTCCGGATGGCCCCCCTGGCCGAGCCCGCCCTCCGCGCCTGGCGGGAGGGCAAGGTGCGGTTCGTCCCCGAGCACCGCGGCGACGAGTACGAGCAGTGGCTCACCGGCATCCGCGACTGGACCATCAGCCGCCAGCTCTGGTGGGGGCACCGCATCCCCGTCTGGTACTGCCAGAACCCGGGCTGCGGGCACGTCGCGGCCAGCCGCACCGACCTGGCCCGCTGCCCCCGCTGCCTCGGCGCGGTGCGGCAGGACGAGGACGTGCTGGACACCTGGTTCTCGAGCTGGCTCGTGCCGCTCTCCGCCCTCGGCTGGCCGGACGAGACTCCCGACCTCGAGCGCTTCTACCCCGGGAGCACCCTGGTCACCGCGCCCGACATCCTGTTCTTCTGGGTCGCGCGGATGATCATGGCCGGGCTCGAGTTCCGGGGCGAGGTGCCGTTCCACACCGTGTATCTGCACGGCACGGTGCGCGACACCCAGCACCGCAAGATGTCGAAGTCGCTGGGGAACGGGATCGACCCGCTCGAGGTGGTGGAGAAGTTCGGCGCCGACGCGCTCCGCTACACCGTGGTGAGCGGGATGTCGGTGGGCACCGACGTGATCCTCGACCCCGTCGATCTCGAGACCAGCTTCGCGCCGGGGCGCAACTTCGCCAACAAGCTGTGGAACGTGGGACGGCTGGTGCTCGCCAACCTGGGCGGGCGCCCGCGGCCGCTGGCCGACGGGCCGGGCGCGGTGCGGCGGGACGAGATGACGCTCGCGGACCGGTGGATCGTGGCCCGCTGCGATGCGGCGGTGCGCGAGGCGACCGGGCACTACGAGTCGCTGCGGCTGAACGAGGCGGCGTTCACGATCTACCACTTCCTGTGGACCGACCTCGCCGACTGGTACCTGGAGCAGGTCAAGCCCCGCCTCTACGGCGACGCGCCCGGCGCCGACGTGGCGCGGGCGGTGCTGCGCCAGACCTTCGACGCCGCGCTCCGGCTGCTCCACCCGGTGATGCCGTTCATCACCGAGGCGTTGTGGCAGCGGCTGCCGGGCCAGCCGGAGGGCCTCTCCATCGCCCGCGCCCCGTGGCCCCGGCCGGACGCGCGCGCGCATGACGACGGCGCCATCGGCGAGTTCGGGCTGGTGCAGGAGCTGGTGACGGCGATCCGGGGGATCCGGGCGGAGTACGCCGTGACGCCCGGCCAGGCCATCCGCGCGCGCGTGGCGCGGCGGGACCGGGCGTTCGACGCCGAGCGCGGCACCGTGCTCCGGCTCGCCAGGCTTGCCGACCTCGAATTCGGCCCGGCGCCCGACGAACCCGGGGCACATGCGGTGCTCGCCGACGGCACCGGGGTGTTCGTCCCCCTCGGCGACCTCGTGGACCTGGCCAGGGAGCGGCAGCGGCTCGACGCGGAGCGGCAGCGGCTCGCGGGGCTGATCGCGGGCCAGGAACGCAAGCTCGCCAACGAGCAGTTCGTGGCGCGGGCCCCCGCGGAGGTCGTGGGCCGGGAGCGCGAGAAGCTGTCGAGCTGGCGGACGCAGCGCGACGAGCTGGACGCCAAGCTCGCCCGCCTGGGGGCGTGATGGCCGGCCGCCCTCGACCCTCGACCTTCGAGCCTCGCACCGCCTTCGCCCTCGCCGTGCTCGCCGGCGCCATCGCCTGCGCCCGCATCGAATCCCCGCCCGGAGGCCCGCCCGATGCCGAGCCTCCGCGGGTCCTCGCCACCCGTCCCGAGTCCCTCGCCGTGCTTCCCGATTTCGGCGGCGAGGTGGAGTTCCGGTTCGGCGAGGTGATCTCCGAGGGAAGCACGCCGAGCGAGGGGCGCGGCACCGGCGACCTCGAGCGGCTCATCCTCCTCTCCCCCGACAGCCAGGTGCCTCACGTCGCCTGGCGGCGGACCCGGATCACGGTGCGGCCACGCGGCGGGTGGCGCCCCAACACGGTCTACCGGGTCGAGCTGCTGCCCGGCCTCCTCGACCTCCGGCGGAACCGGGCCGACAGCGGCCGGGTCGTGACCTTCACCACCGGGGCACCGCTCCCCACCGCGGAGCTTGCCGGGCGCGTCGGCGACTGGACCACCGGCCGTGCCGCCGCCCACGCGCTGGTCGAGGCGGTGCTCCTCCCCGACAGCCTGCCCTACCGGGCCGTGGCGGACTCCACCGGCCGGTTTCGCATCGCGCCGCTCCCCGCCGGGGAGTACCTCCTCCTCGGCGGGCTGGACCAGAACACCGACCGGCGGCTGCAGCCGCGGGAGATGTGGGACAGCGTGCGCGTCGCCGCGGGGGACACCACGCCGACCCCCCTCTGGGCCTTCCCGCGGGATTCCGCCGGGCCGCGCATCCAGGGCGTCGCGCCGCGAGACAGCGTGACGGCCACGGTCACCTTCACCCAGTACCTCGACCCGGGGCAGCGGCTCGACACCGCCGCGGTGCACCTGCTGCTCCTGCCCGATTCGACCCCGGTACCGGTGCTCACCCTCCTGCCGCGCCCCGAGCACGACTCGGTCTACGCGCCCGAGCCGGCGCCGGACACCCTCGCTGCGGCGGACACCACCAAGCCGGCGCCGGTGGTGCCCGGGGTTCGCGACTCGGTGCCCCCGAAGCCGCGGCGCGCGGCGCCTGTGCCTGCGCCGGCGCCGGCGCCACAGCGAGCGGCCCCACCAGCCGCCGCGGTTGCTCCGCCGGACGACTTCACCCGCCCGCCGCTCCAGAAGGAGCTCGTCCTGCGCCTGGGCCGCCCGTTCGAGGAGGAGCGAAGCTACGTGGTCCAGGTGACGGGGGTGCGGAACGCCAACGGCGTCGCGGCGGACGTCGCCGGCGGGCTCGCGGTGCCGGCGCGACCGAAGCCCGCTGCCGCCGACACCGTAACCAGGCCCGACTCGGTCCCCGCGCCCGTTCGGCGGGACTCGACGCCCCGGTGACGGATCGGCGCCGCGAGCTCCCCGCCGTGGAGCGGCTGCTGGGTGAGCCCTCCGTGACGGCCCTGCTCGCACGAGCCGGGCGGCCCGCGGTGCTCGCCGCTGCCCGGGCGGTCCTCGCCCGGGCCCGCGCCTCGGGGTCGGCGCCCGCCGACGGCTGGCCCGCGGCGGTCGAACGGGAGGTCGCGGCCGCCGCCCGGCCTTCCCTCCGACCGGTGCTCAACGCGACGGGCGTGGTGATCCACACCAACCTCGGCCGGTCCCCGCTGGCCGAGGCGGCGATCACGGCCGTCGCGGAGGCGGCGCGGGGCTACTCCACGCTGGAATACGACCTGGAGGCCGGGGGGCGAGGAGTCCGGGGCGCGGGCGTGAGCCGGCTGCTCGCCGAAGCGGCCGGCGCCGGGGACGCCCTGGTGGTGAACAACGCCGCCGGTGCCCTCGTCCTCGCGCTCAACGCGCTCGCCGCCGGGCGCGAGGTCCTCCTTTCCCGCGGCGAGCTGATCGAGATCGGGGGCTCTTTCCGGATCCCCGACATCCTCGAGCGGAGTGGGGCCCGACTCCGCGAGGTCGGCACCACCAACCGCACCCACCTCGGCGATTACGCCCGCGCGATCGGGCCGGACACCGCCGCGATCCTGACGGTCCACCGCTCGAAC
The DNA here is from genome assembly GCA_963717315.1 of uncultured Gemmatimonadales bacterium. Taxonomy (GTDB): domain Bacteria; phylum Gemmatimonadota; class Gemmatimonadetes; order Gemmatimonadales; family GWC2-71-9; genus JAICEH01. The sequence goes on along the minus strand of CAVQWA010000064.1, from coordinate 13,901 downwards.
TTCCGGCAGAGCGGCTTCGTCGCCACCCCCGCGCCGGCCGAGCTCGCCGCGCTCGCGCGGGAACGCGGCCTGCCCTACCTGCACGACGTGGGCAGCGGCCTGCTGGTGGATCTCGCGCCCTGGGGCCTCGAGGGCGAGCCGCGCGTGCCCGACGCGCTCGCGGCGGGTGCGTCGCTCGTCATCTTCTCCGGTGACAAGCTGCTTGGCGGACCGCAGGCGGGCTGCCTCGCCGGCGCCACGGCGCCGGTGGCGGCGTGCCGGGCCAATCCCCTGGCGCGGGCGCTCCGGGCCGACAAGCTCACGCTTGCGGCCCTGGAGGCCACGCTCGCGCTCTACCGGGAGCCGGCCACGGCGGTGACGCGGATTCCGGTGCTCGCGATGCTCACCATCGCCCCGGGGGTGCTCGCCGAGCGCGCGGAGCGCGTCGCCCGCGAGGCCCCGGCCGCGTTCCGGCCCCGCGTGCTGCCCGGTGCCTCCGTGGTCGGCGGCGGCGCCTTCCCCGACGCCACCCTCCCCACCTCGCTCGTGGCACTCGACCCCGGCCCCTGGGGCGCGGAAGCGCTCGCGGCACGGCTGCGCGCCGGGGACCCGCCGCTCATCGCGCGCGTGGCGGACGGGGTCGTGCTCCTCGACCCGCGCACCCTCCCGCCGGCCGCGGAGCCGGCCGTGGCCGCCGCGCTCGCGGCCGCCGTCGGGGCGGAGCCGGCGTGAAGGCCGCCGTCTTCTTCGACCGGGACGGTACCCTGATCGAGGACCCCGGGTTCCTGTCCCGCCCGGAGCAGGTGCGCCTCCTGCCGGGCGCCGTGGAAGCGGTGCGGGCCGTGAACCAGGCCGGCCGCCTCGCGGTGGTGGTCACCAACCAGTCGGGGATCGCCCGCGGGCTCCTCACCGAGGCCGACTACGCCGCCACGGCCGCCCGCCTCACGGAACTCCTCGCGGCAGGCGGCGCGCGTCTCGACGCGCAGTACCACTGCCCCCACCTCCCGGAGCTCACCGGGCCGTGCGAATGCCGGAAGCCAGGCACCCTGCTCTACCGCCGCGCGGCGGCGGAGCTCGGCATCGACCTTGGCCGGAGCTGGTGGATCGGCGACGCGCCGCGCGACGTCGAGCCCGGCGTCACGCTCGGCGGCGCGGGTGCGGTGCTGCTGGGCGAGGGCACGCCGCCGCCGGGCGTGCATCGGGCGCGTTCGGTGGCCGCCGCCGTGAGCTTCGCCCTCGACTATCTTCCTGCGCCGTGACGATGCGCGTGGCGGTCTGTGCCTCCGGCGGCGGGAGCAACCTGCAGGCGCTCCTCGACGCCCTGCCCGACGGGGCGCCGGCCCGCGTGGTGCTGGTGCTGAGCGACCGGGGAGACGCCGGGGCGCTCGAGCGGGCGCGGCGCGCCGGCGTGCCGGCGGAAGTGCTGGCCGACCCGCGCGACGCGACCGAGTGGCTCACCCGGCTCGGGCGGCGCGAGGCGGACCTGGTGGTCCTCGCCGGGTTCCTCAAGCTCGTGCCTGCGGCGGTGGTCGCCGCCTTCCGGGGCCGCATCGTCAACATCCACCCGGCGCTGCTGCCGCGGCACGGCGGCCCGGGGATGTACGGCCGCCGGGTCCATGCGGCGGTGCTCGCCGCCGGCGACACCGAGTCGGGCGCCACCGTGCACCTGGTGGACGAGAAGTACGACCACGGGACGCCGCTCGCGCAGGCCCGGGTGCCGGTGCGGCCGGACGACACGCCCGAGGCGCTCGCGGCCCGCGTGCTCGAGGCCGAGCACCGCCTGCTGCCCGCGGTGGTCCTCGCGGCCGCGGCGGCGGGGCACCCGGTCCCGCTCGGGCCTCCGACCTTCGACCTTCGACCTTCGACCTGAATGCCACGCGCCCTCATCTCCGTCAGCGACAAGCGCGGCGTCCTGGAGTTCTCCCAGGGACTCGTCGCCCTCGGGTGGGAGATCGTCTCCACCGGCGGCACCGCCGCCGCGCTCCGGAACGCCGGCATCCCGGTGACCCCGGTGGAGGAAGTGACCGGCTTCCCCGAGATCCTCGACGGCCGGGTGAAGACCCTGCATCCGGCGGTGCACGGCGGCCTGCTCGCTCGGCGCGACAACCCGGAGCACGCCAAGGCGCTCCAGGCGCACCGCTTCGTCCCGATCGAGCTGGTGGCGGTGAACCTCTACCCGTTCCAGGCGACGATCGCCAAGCCGGATGTCACCTTCGAGGACGCGGTCGAGAACATCGACATCGGCGGGCCCTCGATGCTGCGCTCCGCCGCGAAGAACCACGAGTTCGTGCTCCCGGTGGTGGACCCCACCGACTACGCCGGGGTGCTCGAGATGCTGCGCGCCGGCTCGGTGCCCGCCGCCACGCGGATGGCCCTCGCCGCCAAGGTGTTCGCCCACACCGCCGACTACGACGCGGCCATCGCGGGGTACCTCACCGGCCGGGACGAGGACATGCCCTCGCGCCTCACCGTGTCCATGGAGCGGATGCAGGCCCTCCGGTACGGGGAGAATCCGGGGCAGCGGGCCGCGCTCTACGTCACCGAGGAGCCGCGCGGGATGCGCGACCTCAAGCAGCGCCAGGGGAAGGAGCTGTCGTTCAACAACCTGCTCGACGTGGACGCCGCGCTGACCGCGGTGTCGGCCTGGCGCAACCGGCCCGCCTGCGCGGTCATCAAGCACACCACGCCCTGCGGGATCGCGGTCGCGGCGAGCGCGGCGGAGGCCTTCCGGAATGCCCGGGCCACCGACCCCGTCTCCGCGTTCGGATCGGTGGTGGCGCTCAACACGGTGGTGGACGGCGCCACCGCCGAAGCGATGCGGGACCTCTTCGTCGAGGTGGTGGTGGCGCCGGCCTTCGCCGAGGACGCGCTGCGGGTCTTCGCCGCGAAGAGGAACCTGCGCGTGGTCGAGCTGCCGGTCTCCCACGGGGAGCGCGGCCTCGACTTCAAGCGGGTGCGCGGCGGCTTCCTCGTGCAGGACCGCTTCGTGTTCGACCCCGCGGAGGACGGCTGGAAGGTCGCGACCGACCGCGCTCCCACCGAGGCGGAGTGGACCGATCTCCGCTTCGCGTGGGCGGCGGTGGGCTCGGTGAAGTCGAATGCCATCCTCCTCGCCCGCGGCGAGATGGCCATCGGGATCGGCGCCGGGCAGATGAGCCGGGTGGACAGTTCCTTCCTCGCGGTGCACAAGGCCCGCGCGCAGGGCCACGACCCGGCAGGCTCCGTGCTGGCGTCCGACGCGTTCTTCCCCTTCGCCGACGGCGTGGAGGAAGCCGCGGCGGCCGGCGTCGCCGCGATCATCCAGCCCGGCGGCTCGGTGCGCGACGCGGAGGTGGTCGCGGAGGCCAACCGGCGCGGGATCGCGATGGTCCTGACCGGCACGCGCCAGTTCCGGCACTAGCGGCGATGACGACCCCGCCCGCGCGGCCGCCGTACGGCGCCGCCCTGCTGGTCGGCGCCGCGGTGATGGCGATCTACGTCCTCACGCTCGCGCCGACCACCGCGTTCTGGGACACCTCGGAGTACATCGCCGCCGCGAAGGTGCTCGGCATCCCCCACCCGCCGGGCAACCCGCTGTTCGTCCTCCTGGCCCACGTCTGGGGCCTGCTCCCCCTCGCCGACTACGCCGCCCGGATCAACCTGTTTGCGGCGGCCACCAGCGCGGCTTCCGCCGGGCTCTGGTTCCTGGTGGCCGAGCGGTGGATGCGCGAGATCGTGGAGGTGCGCTGGGCCCGGCTGGCGGCCGCGGCGGCCGGCGTGCTCGTGGCCGCCACCATGTGGACCGTGTGGAACCAGTCCACGGTGAACGAGAAGGTCTACACCGTCTCGCTGCTCTCGATGGCGCTCGTCACCTGGCTGGCGGTGCACTGGGGCGACGACGCGCCCGGGCCGCACCGGGACCGCTGGATCATCCTCATTGCGTACATCACCGCGCTCTCCAGCACCAACCACCTGATGGGGGTGCTGGCGGCGCCGGCGGTGGCCATCTACGTCCTGTGGACCGACTGGCGCGTCCTCACCCGCTGGCGCGTGCTGCTCGGCGTGGCCCTGGCGGTGGTCATCGGCATCTCGGTCAACTACCTCTTCCTGCCCATCCGGGCAGGCCAGTTCCCCGCGATCAACGAGGGCGAGCCGACCGGCTTCTTCAGCCAGGCGCTGCTCGACTTCCTCGGCCGGGCCCAGTACCAGAAGCCGCCGGTCACCGAACGGCAGGCGGCCTTCTCCTCCCAGCTGCTCAACTACCTCCAGTACTTCGGGTGGCAGTTCGCCCGGGACTGGGGCCGCCTCGCGCGGGCGTTCGCCGTCATCTTCGGCGCGCTCGGGCTCTGGGGGCTCTGGACGCTGCTCCGGCGCGACCGCCGGGCGGGCGTCGCGGCGCTGGCGATGCTCGGGACCCTGACGCTGGCACTGGTCTGGTACCTGAACTTCAAGTACGGCTTCTCGATCCACCCGGAGGAGGCGGGGCTGCCGCGCGAGGTGCGCGAGCGGGACTACTTCTTCCTGGGGAGCTTCGCCTACTTCGGGGTGCTGGTGGCGATGGGCTTCGGGGCGCTGCTTCGCGCGGTGGCCGAGACCGCCGGTGATGCCGGCGGCCCGCGCTGGGCCGCCGGGGCGCCGGTGCTGGCCCTCGCCCTCGTCCCGCTTCTCGGAAATGCCGGCTCGGCGAGCCGGGCCCACGAGACCGCCGCCCGCGCCACCGCGATCGACCTGCTGGAGTCGGTCGAGCCCTACGGGATCCTCGTCACCGCGGGGGACAACGACACCTTCCCGCTCTGGTACGCGCAGGAGGTCGAGGGCGTGCGGCGCGACGTGACCATCGCGAACCTCTCGCTGCTGAACACCCGCTGGCACCTGCGCCAGCTCCGGCGCCGGCAGACGCCCCCGTTCGACTCCGCCACCGCCGCACCCCGGTGGCGCGGCCGCACCTGGCCGCGGCCGGACGCGCCGGTGCTCGCCTCCACCGAGGCCGAGCTCGACACGCTGCCGGAGATGCTTCCGGTGCAGCAGGGCGCCGGACTGCGGCTCGACAGCCTCACCCTCCAGTTCGGGCAGCCCGCGCTCTACCTCAACGATCTCGGCGTGCTGCTCCTGATCCGGGACAACCTCGGCCGGCGCCCGATCTACTTCAGCTGGAGCACCAGCGATTACGCCGACCGCACCTGGGGCCTGACCCCGCACCTCGCCACGGAGGGGCTGGTCCGCCGCCTGGTGCCGACGCCCATCGTGCCGGGCGACTCCCTGGTGCTGAGCGAGGGGCTGGGCTACATGGACCTGCCGCGCACCCGCGCCCTGCTCGGCGAGTACCGCTGGCGGGAGGTCGGGCGCGAGCGGCGCTACGGCTGGGTGGACGTGCCCTCGGCGACGATGCTGAACCTCTATTCCATCATCTACGGCACGACCGCAGCCACCTTCCGGGCCCGGGGCGACACCGCCGCCGCGCTCCGCGCCGATTCGGTCGCCGCCACCATCGAGCGCTCGACCCGGCCCACCGGGCGGGGCACGGCGGGCGGGCCGGCGGCGCGGTCGGCCGAGCGGTAGCCATTCCCCCCGCGGCGCCGGTGTGCGGCTCCGGTGGGTTCGGACGTCTGGACAACGAGAGGCCGGATCCGGCCGCGGGCCCGGCGCCTACTTCATTGCGGAGAGTCCCCCATGCCGGCTGCCCATTTCCCCCCCGCGCTTCGCCTGGCCACCCTGGCAGCCCTCCTGGTGGTCGGGGCCTGCGACGACGACACGACCGATCCCCTGCCCCCGGAACCCGAGATCGCCATCATGCGGATCACGATCGGGGCCGATGTCGTCGACGTCTCCAGCACCGGGGAGGTCACCGGCGGGCCGATCAGCCTTGACGGCTCGCCCGTCGCCGTCACCGTGACCTTCCTCGAGGCCGACGAGACCCCCGTGGCGCTCGTCACGCCGGCGGAGTTCGACCTGGCGGCGGTGAGCGGGGCGCCGACGATCTTCACGATCACGCCGACGGGATCCTTCGAGTACAGCTTCACCGGCGTCACGACCGGCGCATCGACGGTGGAGTTCGAGCTGGTCCACACCGACCAGGCCCACACCGACTTCGGCCCCTTCGAGGTCCCTGTCGAGGTGGATACGGTCCAGGACCCGGCCTGAACTGGCCGCGTGCTTGAGCGCCGCCATCGCCCCGCGCTACCTTGAGCCGTGGGCGTGGTGGCCGAGTGGTTGAAGGCAGCGGTCTTGAAAACCGCCAAGGGCGAAAGCCCTTCGTGAGTTCGAATCTCACCCACGCCGTCCCGTCCTGCCCGGTCAGGCGGCGCCGGCGGTCCCCGGCCAGCCCGGCAGGGCGCGATGCAGGTCCGGATCCCGCCGGGCCGGCGGCCGGATTCCCAGCACCCCGGGCGTGAGCGCGCGCGCCGCCACCCGCAGGAGCGCGGCGGCCTTCGCTGCGGCGCCCAGCGCCACGAAACCCCCGGAGGTCCGGGCGGCCGGGCGGGTCCGACCGTGCGCCGCCCAGACCTCCGCCAGCAGCATCACGCCGTGGCGGTACCGGAGCGGCACCCACCGCATCCCCTCCCGCGCGCTCGTGTAATAGCGGTCGGCCAGGGCGGCGACGCCGGCCCGCACCGCGGCGAGTCTCGGGTCACCCGGATCCACCCCCGCCAGCACGTCGTCGGGCCGCAGCCCCTCCCGGGCCAGGCGGGTCGCTGGCAGGTAGACCCGGTCCCGCGCCGCATCGTCGGCGACGTCGGCCAGGACGTCGCTCAGCTGGAGGGCAACGCCGAGGTCCACGGCGCGGTCCCACCCCTCCGCTGGCACCCCCAGCGCGGCACAGAGCATCAGGCCCACGGTCGAGCTCACCTGGTAGCAGTATCGGACCAGGGCATCGTCGTCCGCCATCCGCACCAGCCCCAGGTCGCCGCGCACGCCGGCGATCAGCAGCTCCAGCGGCTGGGTGCCGAGGCCCATCGCCGCGAGGCGCGGGCGGAGCCGCTCCACCATCGCGCGCGGCGGCGCCCGCCCGGCCAGCTCCGCCTCCAGGCGGTCGAGCTCGGGCGCGCCACCCGCGCCCTCGTCGGCGGCATCGTCCACCGACCGGCAGAAGGCGTGGAGCAGGCTGACATCGTCCCGCCGCGCCGCGGGGATGATCTCGGGGATGAGCCAGAAGCTGCGGGCCACGCGCACGAACTCCGCGCGCGCCGCGGCGACCACCGGGTCGCGGGAACCGGGCACCGCGGCCGGCGCCGGCGGGGTCGGCGCGGAGGGTGGCGGAGGACTCAGGGGAGTTCGGGCGCCCGGGGGTCGCACTCCGCCGGCAGGACGTTCAGCTCGCCATCGTACACCCGCCACGTCGCCCGCGTCACCTCACCCGCCGGCAGCGGGACGGTCACGACGTACGACCAGGTGTCCACCGCCTTCCACGTCCACTCGAGGACCGGCACGGTGACGCTGCCGAACGCCTCGCCCTCGAGCGTGACCTCGGACCGGGCACGCCGGAGGATCGTCTTCCGGCCGGCGAAGTCCGTCGCGACCGCGACGAGCCGGCTTCCGTTCACCCGGCACCCGGCCACCCGGGGTGGCGACGGACGGAGGCGGAGTTCCCCCAGCCCGACCGGAGCACGCGACTCGAGGGTCACCGCGTCGTAGCCGGCAAGGTGCGCCGAGACGAACGTCGGCCCGCGCGGGACGATGAGCGTCACCTGGCCGGACGCGTCGGTGACGCCCTGACGGCTGCCCGCGAGGACCGTGGCCCCGGGGAGGGGGCTGCCGGAGACGCTGTCGAGCACCACGAACCTCGCCTCGACCAGCGGTTCCTCGGGTTCGTCGAGGCCGGCAGGGCCGGCGCCGCCGCCGCGGCACGCGGAGAGGGCAAGGACGAGGCAAGCGGCGATGGCGGATCGGGGCAAGGGAGCCTCCTATCACCCGGGGTGACTCGCGGACCGGGCCCGATGCGCGACGATAGCACCGTCCCGCGCCGGCGCGCCAGATCCGGCCCTTGCTCCGACCCCCGGACCCCGCCAACTTTCCCGGCCGTTGGAGTGGTGGCCGAGCGGCTGAAGGCGGCGGTTTGCTAAACCGTTATAGGGGCCTAAAACCCCTATCGGGGGTTCGAATCCCCCCCACTCCGTAAACGGGGAGCGGGGAGCAGGGAGCGGGGAACGGGCCGCACCGCCCTCCCGTTCCCCGCTCCCCGCTCACCGCTCCCAGCTCCCCTTGAGCGAGGGCCCCACCCGCGTGACCACGCCCGCCGCGCCCCGCGTCCGCTTCGCCCCGTCCCCCACCGGCTACCTCCACGTGGGCGGCGCGCGGACCGCGCTCTTCAACTGGCTGTACGCGCGGAAGACCGGCGGCACGTTCATCCTGCGCATCGAGGACACCGACAAGGACCGGAGCACCGACGCCCACACCCAGGTGATCCTCGACGGCCTCACCTGGCTCGGGCTCGACTGGGACGAGGGCCCGCACTTCCAGGGCGCGGACGTGGCCCGGCATCGCGCCGATGCGGAACGGCTCCTCGCCGAGGGGAAAGCGTACCGCTGCTTCTGCACCACGGAGACGCTCGATGCCCAGCGGAAGGCCGCCGAAGCAGCCAAGTCCGCGTTCCGCTACGATCGGCGCTGCCACCGGCTCCCCGCGGACGAGGTGGCGCGCCGCTTCGCCTCCGGCGAGCCGGCCGTGATCCGCTTCCTGATGCCGGATGGCGAGGTCGCCTGGGAGGACGCGGTCCACGGCCGGATCAGTTTCCGCGGCACCGACCTCGACGACCTGGTGATCCTCCGGAGCGACGGGTCGCCGATCTACAACCTGGCCGTGGTGTCGGACGACATCGCGATGCGCATCACGCACGTCATCCGCGGCGACGACCACATCTCCAACACGCCCAAGCAGGTCGCGCTCTACCGGGCGCTCGGTCACGCGCCCCCGGTCTTCGCCCACGTCCCGATGATCCTGGGCCCCGACGGGAAGAAGCTCTCCAAGCGGCACGGTGCCACCGCGGTGGGCGACTACCAGGACCAGGGCATCCTGCCGGCCGCGATGCGGAACTTCCTCGCGCTGCTGGGCTGGTCGCCGGGCGGGGATCGCGAGATCATGTCGGAGGCGGAGATGATCGGGCTCTTCTCGCTGGAGGGGATCCAGAAGAAGCCCGCGGTGTTCGACACGGCCAAGCTCGAGTGGATGAACGGCCAGTACCTCTCGATGCTCCCCGCGGCCGAATTGCTCGCGCCGGTCCGGCGGGAGCTGGAGCGGATGGGGGTGGACGCCGGGGGGCGCGACCTGGTGCCGCTGGTCGAGGCCACGAAGGCGCGCGCGCGGACCATCACCCACATCGCGGAGCAGGTGGCGGTGCGGCTCGACGGCAGCCGGGTGACCCGGGACGAGAAGGGCGAGGGGCTGGTGCGGAAGCTCGGCGCCGCCTACGGCGCCAACCTGGCGCTGGCGGCGCGGGAGCTTGCCGGCGTTCCACCCGCGGAGTGGACTTCCGACCGGCTGATCGAGGTGCTCAGGTCCGCGGCGGAGCGGGCGGGACTCAAGCTCGGCGACCTCCTCCAGCCGGTCCGCGTGGCCCTCACCGGCGGCACGGTGAGCGAACCGGTGAACGAGCTGCTGCACGTGGTGGGGCGGGACGCGAGCCTCGCGCGCCTCGAGGCGGCGGCGCGCGCCGCGTGAACTTCACGTCGCGCGCGGCGGGCGTCCTCCTGCTCGCCCTGGCTGCGGCCTGCGCCCCCACCACGCCCCCCACGCCGCCGGCCCCCCGGATCGAGCCCGCTCCTCCGGACACCGCGGCCCCCGTCCCCATCCCCACCGACACCGCCCCGCGCCAACCGGTGCGCGCGGCCCTCCCCGTCCGGCTCACCTTCACCGGCGACATCAACCTCGGCACGACCACCCTGCCGGGCGGCATCCCGCCGGACGAGGGCCGCGCGCTCCTGGCCGGGGTGGACTCGCTGCTCGCCGGCGACCTCGTCATCGGCAATTTCGAGGGCGCCCTCGCGGACAGCGGGGCGCCCGAGAAATGCGACCGGATGGCCCGCGAGGCCGAGCGGCGCGCCCGCGCCCGGGGGCGGCGCTGGACTCGTGCCGACCGTGAGGCGATGCGGTGCTATGCCTTCGCCACCCCGAGCGCCCTCGCGGGCCGGCTCCCCGAGGCAGGGTTCACCCACCTGAACCTGGCCAACAACCACGCCAACGACATGGGAGCGGAGGGACGCCAGCTCACCACGCGGGTGTTCGACTCGCTCGGCATCCGGACCTACGGGCCACTCGGCCGGATCGCGGTGGACACCCTCCGCCGGGGCGACAGCCTGACCGTCGTGGGGCTGGTCGGGTTCGCGACCTATCCCTTCGCCTACGACCTCCTCGACCTCGAGCGCACCCGCGCCGTGGTGGATTCGGTGCGGCGGATGGTGGACGTGCTGGTGGTGACGTTTCACGGCGGCGGCGAGGGCCTCGGCGCGGGCACGACGCCCGATTCGATGGAGTACCTGGGGCGCGAGCCCCGCGGGGACCTGCGCCGGTGGGCCCGCGCCGCCGTCGAGGCGGGGGCGGACGCGGTGGTGGGCCACGGGCCGCACGTGCTCCGCGGCGTGGAGTTCCATCGCGGGCGGCCCATCGCGTACTCGCTGGGAAACTTCCTGACCTACCGGGGATTCAGCCTGGCGCCCCCGCTCCAACTCACCGCGGTGCTGCAGCTGGACGTGGCCGGGAACGGAGAGTTCCTGCGTGGACGGCTGGTGCCGCTCACCCAGCGGCCCCGCGCGGGCCCCGCGCCCGATCCGGAGGCGGCGGCGGTAGCCTTCGTCGCCGCGAGGACGGCAGAGGACTTTCCCGGGACCGGCGCGCGCTTCGAGGCGGACGGCAGGTTCAGGGAGAATTGAGGTCAGGGGGAGGGGGGGAGGGCCCTCTCCCCTCTCCCTCCTCCCCTCTCCCCTTCACGCCTGCCACTCCCCCTGCCCCACCCACACCCGCGACAGCATCTCGTCCAGCGCGCCGCCTTCCACGAAGCGGGAGAGCGCGGTGGCGGTCGAGGGTGCGTCCATGCCCCAGAGCGCCGCCCGCTTGGGCGAGCCGTCGAGGTCGGCCTGGACGAAGGCCTCTTCCCCCTGGTGCCAGAGGATCGGGAGGCGCGGCACCAGGCTCCCGGTGACGCCGTTCGCCCCCGGCCCGCCGATGGCGATGGTCGGATGGCCGTGCAGCTGCGGGTGCTCCAGGAACCAGGCATCGTCCACCACCACGGCGCGGCGGTGAGGCACGCCGCCGCCGCGGCGGTCGATCTCGCCCTGCAGCCGCTCCGCCAGCGGGCGGTCCTTGGTCCCGGCCGAGAGGCCGGAGCCCACCACCACCACCACGGTCGCGTCGCTCCGGAACATCGTCACGGCCGCGGCCCGGCGGCGGTGGAATCCGGGGCCTGTCGCTGCGCCTCGCGGAAGCGGCGTTCCCGCTCCTTCCGCTCCCGGATCTCCTTCACGTGCCGCTTGAACTCGGCGGTGTTGTCGGCGCGCGCCGCGGCCTGGTAGATGTCGCGGCGGATGTCCATCAGGTGGTTGTAGGCCTTGCTGCGGTCGTAGTTGCCCGCATCGGGCAGCGGGAGGAGTGCCAGCAGGACGGAGGGAATCCGGATGCCGGCCACGTAGATGTACCTGTCGTCGAGGCCGAACTTCCGGCCGCCGATCTCGGTGGTCCAGTCGGGGAGCGCCACGTTTCCCGCCCCCGGCTCGCGCGCAATCGAATCGAGGTAGGCCTGCACCGTGGCGGTGACGACGCTGTCGGCGAGCTCCTCGTTCGTGCGCTGGAGCCGCTGCGCGAGCTCCTGCGGCGCCGCGGGGAGGGGCCGCACCCAGAGCTGCCCGCTGGCGAGCGCGGGTGGGAGCCGCCCCCGTCCGCGCGTGGCGGACGGCCGGTTCGCCGGCGGAAGCTCGGGGGTGGCGACCGAGTCGGACGGAAGCGGCACGGCGCCTTCCGCCGGAACCGCCGCCACCCCGGCCCCACCGGCCGGGGTACCGGCCGGGCGCGAGGCCCGTGACGAGGACCGGGTCCCGGCGAACGCGGGCATCGGCTCCTCGCGGACCCCGCCCTCGGGCGACGGAAGCAGGAGCACCCGCTGCACCTCCCCCCGGTCCGCGAAGCGGCGCGCGCCCGCCCCGATCAGGGCCACCAGCGCGAGGTGCAGCGCCACGCTGGCGCCGACGACCAGTCCGCGGCGTCGCGCGGGCTCCGGCGCCGCGCCGGGGAGGCGGAACTCAGGTGCGGGCCGCAACCGGTTCGTCGCGCGCCGCGTCGAGCGCCTTGCCAAGCCGGGTGACCGCCTCGCGCAGCCGGTCGACCGGCACCGTGAGCGCGATCCGGTAGTACCCCTCGCCCGCCGGGCCGAACCCACTCCCCGGCAGGACCAGCGCCCCGAAGCGCTCCAGGGCGATCTTCGCGAAGTGGGCCGAGGCGACCCCGGCCGGCAGGGGCACCCAGAGGTACATCGACGCCTTGGGCGGCGCGAGCGCCACGCCCTGTTCCGCCAGCACCTCGATGGCCGCGTCCCGCCGCCGCTGCAGTTCCACCCGGATCGGCTCGACGATCGTCTCCGCGTGCTCGAGCGCGGCCGCGCCCGCCTTCTGCAGCGCGAGGAAGGGCCCGGTGTCCACGTAGGACTTCACCGTCTGGAGCGCGCCCACCAGCTCCTTCCGGCCCACCACGAAGCCGAGCCGCCATCCGGTCATCGAGAAGCTCTTCGAGAGGGAGAAGAACTCGAGCGCCACGTCGCGGGCGCCCTCCACGTCGAAGATGCTCGGCGCCTGGTATCCGTCGTAGGTCAGGTCGCAGTAGGCGTTGTCGTAGGCCAGCAGGATGTCGTGCTTCCGGCACACCGCGACGGTTCGCTCCAGGTAGGCGTGGTCCGCCACCGCGGCCGTCGGGTTGTTGGGGTAGTTGAGGTAGACCAGCTTCGTCCGGCCGAGCAGGTCGGCCGGGAGCCGCTCCAGCTCGATGAGGAAGTCGTCCTCGCGGCGGAGCGGCAGGGTGTGCGGCGTGGCGCCCGAGAGGATCGCGCCGCCGATGTAGGCCTGGTAGCCGGGTTCGGGCACGAGGACCACGTCGCCCGGGTTGACCACGGCAGCGGGGAGGTGCGAGAGACCCTCCTTGGAGCCGATCAGCGGCAGGGTCTCCGCCACCGGGTCGAAACGGTGGCCATAGCGCCGCTCCACCCACGCCACGCAGGCCCGGCGGTAGGCCGGGAGGCCCTGCTGGAAGCCGTACTTGCTCAGGCTCGGGTCGCCCAGGCCGTCACGCAGCGTCTCGACCGCGATCGCGGGCGGCGGGGCGTCGTTGTCCCCCGCGCCGACGTCAATCACGTCCATCCCTTCCTCGATCAGGCGGCGCTTGATGGCGGGCAGGTGCGCGAGCGGGTAGCCCGGGAGGGCGCCGACACGCTGGCTGAGTTCGATCCACCCATTCGGCCACGCGCGCATACAGGGCCTCTGGCAACAGCAGCGACAGGCCAAAGTTGTGCATCAGCCGCTCGATGGCGCCCTCCCAGTCGCGCTCGCTGTCGCGCACCTCGATGAGCTCGCCCGCAAAGGGCATGCGGTCTTCGGGCACGCCCAGCGCCTGGCACAGCGCTGCGCGGATGCCGATCTGCCGCGCATCGATGTTGCTGCGGCGCCCGCGCAGGCTGTCCATCTCGGCCGCCAGTGCGGCATGCTCTTGCCGGCCCTGGTGCAGCGCGGCAGCCTGCTCCACCTCTTCGTTGCGCAGCTCGCTGCTGCGGGCGCCTTCCGCCTCGCGCATCTGCTGGCAGGCCTGCTGCTGCGTCAGCAGTTCTTGCGCATTGCCCACCTGCAAGAGGCCCAGCGGCTGGCGCAGCGCGTCATAGCGCGCTGCGTGGGCCTGGCGACGGGTGCTTTCGGCCTGGCTGCGCGCCATGGCTTCTTCGATCTGGGCAATGCGGTCGCCCCCGGCGATTCGTGGCA